>CAYJEY010000016.1:25754-51980 GCA_964369385.1 uncultured Holdemania sp. | reverse complement strand
TTTTATTATACTAAAACTCTTCACTACTGGTACAGTTTATTTTAGCACGTCATATCTCTATGAATTACATGAGCGAAGATGCTGGTTTACTAGAAGCATTCAATAGTGTTGAATTTAAACAAGCAGTATCAATGACTGTTGATCGCCAAGGAATCATTGATTCAGCAGTATATGGTTACTTATCAGATACTACGCCACCGAATTCAGGATTGCCTCCAGGATTATTAGGTTATGAAAATGAAGAAGCAACTGCAGCAATGGAACCATATTTAGAATATGATGTTGAAGGTGCAAAACAAATCTTAGCAGATGCAGGATTCGTAGATATTGATGGTGATGGTTATGTTGAAACACCTAGTGGATTACCAATTGAAATCGAAATCGTATCTCCAGCAGGGTGGACTGATTGGAATGATGGAGCAGCAATCTCTGCAGAGGGTATGCGTGCAGCTGGAATCAATGCAACAGCACAAGCAAAAGATTTATCATTAGTAACACAACACTGGGCAAATGGTGACTGGTCAATGTTATATACAGCAAATGGATCATCTTCTGATATCTATCGTTTCTATTGGGATACAATCGCAAATGAAGCAACTGCATTAACAGATACTTGGTGGACTGTATGTCAAACAAACTATGTAAATGATGAAATCAATGCACTTATTCAACAACTTCCAACTGCAACTACAGATGAAGAAGTTAAAACAATTACAGATCAAGTTGAATTGCATTTTGCAGAAAATATGATTAATATTCCAGTACTTTATAACGGAAACTGGTTTGTATACAACGATTCAAGATTTACAGGTTGGTCAACTGAAGAAAACATGACAGGACAACCAGCTCTTTGTATCAATGACTCTAAAGTTTTACAACTGTTAAAATTAGAAGCAGTAGAGTAATAAACGTAATTATAGGCGCGTAGCATGTAGTGTGTTACGCCCTAATTATATTAAGAAGGGGTAATTATGAAATATTTATTAAAAAGATTAGGATTTTACTTATTAGCTTTTTGGGGAGCAGTAACATTAAACTTCTTCCTTCCTCGTATGATGCCGGGTTCACCTGTGCAAGCCTATTTAGCAGATTTAGCATTGAGTGGCACTAAGATTGATGCTGCGACAATTGCTTCAATTGAAGAGATGTTAGGATTTAGTACTACTGAACCAATCTTTATTTCATACATCAAGTACATTGGAAACATTCTTCAAGGAGATTGGGGGACTTCCTTCTTTTACTATCCACTCTCTGTAACTGATGCATTAGGACGTGCACTAGGCTGGACAGTATTTCTAATGGGGTCTGCATTAATTCTTGGATTTATTATCAATAACTTACTTGGAATTTTAGTTGCATGGCGACGTGGAACAAAATTAGATACATTCTTGACAGTAGGGGGGCAATTCTTAGCAAATATACCATCAGTAGTAACAGCGATTGTGTTGTTGTTTGCACTAGGGTATACAGGTGTATTTCCTCTTGGATATGCAGTAACACCACTGTTTGTACCTGCAAATACATATGAATATGTAATGGATGTGCTTTATCATGCTGCACTGCCTATAGGTGCAATTTTAATAACTGGACTTGGAGGAATCATGGGTATGCGTGCCAACATGATTAATCAACTTGGAGATGATTACATTGTAATGGGAACAGCAAAAGGATTACCTGATAAAAAGATCATGTTTTCTTATGCTGCAAGAAATTCATTACTTCCGGTGGTAACTTCACTTGCAATGCAAGTAGGGTTCTTACTAGGAGGATCACTAATCATTGAACAAATCTTTAACTATCCAGGATTAGGGAATGTCATGGTATCAGCAATTAACTATCGTGATTATCCACTAATGCAGGGGATATTGTTGATGTCAACAATCTTAATGCTAAGTGCAAATTTCATTGCTGATATTGCCATATTATATTTAGATCCACGTACAAGAAGACAAGGGAGTAAGTAGGTAAACGAAATGAAAATATTAAGTAAAGTATTAAACTTTTTAAAAAATAATCCTAAATTCACAATAGGTTTGTTGTTTATTGGGACAGTTGTGTTTGCTTGTTTCTTTGCTGATTTATTCACAACACATGATCCACTTACAAGATATGAGGGAATGTATCACACACCGCCTTCTGCAGAACATATTCTTGGGACAACAAGTCTAGGGCGTGATGTATTTGCGCAAAGCTTATACGGTGGGCGTCAATCACTAACAGTAGGTTTGTTTGCAGCATCTCTTGCAACAGTTCTAAGTATGATTATTGGAATTAGTGCAGGATACTTAGGTGGAGTATTTGACAGTATTGTATCAGTATGTACAAATGTAATGATGGTTATACCAACAATCGTATTGTTACTTATTATCGCTTCTATGTTAGATGGTGTATCACCATTCTTAATTTGTATTATTATTGGGTTAACATCATGGCCATGGAATGCACGCGTACTTCGTGCGCAAACGCTGAGTATTCGTAACCGTGACTTCGTGCGCTCAGCTGAAACACTAGGAGAAAGTAAGTTTAGAATTCTATTTATTGAAATTATGCCTAACATGTTATCTATCATATCATCGGCATTTGTAGGAACATTAATCTATGCAATTATGGCACATGCAACACTTGAATTTATCGGATTTGGTGACCCTTCATCAGTAACATGGGGGACAATCTTACTTAATGCTAAAAACTCAGGAGCATTCCAAAGTGGATATTTCTTTGAAGTTTCAGGAGCAATTACAGGTCTTGTCATGATAGGAATGGGATTAACACTCGTTAACTTCGTAATTGATGAAGTTTCAAATCCAAAACTAAAAGCGCAACGTATTATGAAATCTTATTATAAAGCGCGAAAACTAGAATTAAGAAGAGCAGGTGCAAAAAGATGAAAAATGTATTCGAAGTAAAAAACTTATGTGTTGACTACATCACTGGCGGAAACAGTTATGTTCGTGCAGTAGATAATGTGAGCTTTACTATCAAAGAGGGGCAAAGTCTTGGGTTAGCTGGAGAATCGGGTTGTGGAAAATCAACAATTGCTTATTCACTCATGCGCCTTCATCGACCACCAGCAATTATTTCTGGAGGAGAAATTTTATTTGAAGGAAAAGATATTTTAAAATTAAACGATAAAGAATTAAGAGATTTCCGTTGGGATGATACTGCAATGGTATTCCAATCGGCAATGAACTGTTTAAATCCAGTTGTAAAATTAGAGGAACAATTCTATGAAATCTTCTATTATCATAACATCACGAAAAACCGTAAAGAAGCACGTAAAAGATCAGAAGAACTACTAGAACTTGTAGGTATTCCCAAAAACCGTCTTCAAGATTATCCACACCAATTCTCAGGTGGAATGCGACAAAGAGCTGTTATTGCTATGGCGTTAGCACTAAATCCAAAGCTTCTTATTTTAGATGAACCGACAACTGCACTTGATACTGTAGTACAACGTGATATTTTACGTCGTATCTATGCGTTGAAAGAAAAGTTTGGCTTCGCGATTTTATTTATCACTCATGATATTAGTTTAATGATGGAGTTTTGTGATGAAGTAGCAATAATGTATGCAGGAAAAATTGTTGAGCAAGCAAGTTCAAAAAATATCTTAAATAACCCAAATCATCCATATGCATTTGGTTTAAAAAACTCATTTCCTTCGCTACAAGGTCCAATTTCTTATATGGAAGGTATTCCAGGATCACCACTTGACTTGAAAAATATACCGGCAGGGTGCCGCTTTGAGGCTCGTTGTTTTAGAAAAACTGAAAAGTGTGCAACATGTGTACCAGATCAAATGATGACTCCAGATGGTTTTTACTATTGTCACCACCCATTGACAGAGGAGTTTCACAAGAAAGATGGGGAGGTAGAATAAAATGGAAAGAAAAGTAATTGTAAAAGTAGAAAATTGTACAATGGATTTCGATGTAAGTGGGAAAGGCTTCTTAGCAAAAAAGAAAGTTCTTCGTGCCTTAAATGATGTATCCTTTGAATTATATGAAGGGGAAAGTTTAGCAGTAGTAGGTGAATCAGGTTGTGGTAAGTCAACGCTTTGTCGTATTGCAATGCGTTTTCATAACCCAAGTAGTGGAAAGATGTATTTTAAAGACAAAGACATTCATTCTCTAAAGGGGGCAGATTTAAAAGATTACCGTCAGAAATCACAAATGATTTTCCAGGATCCTTTCTCAGCATTGAATCCTCTTCACAATATTTATTATCACTTAAAACGCCCACTTGAACTTTATCATAAAGATACTCCAGAAAATATGCAAAAACGTATGGACGAACTACTTGAAATGGTAGGTTTAACACCAGCAAGTGAACAAGGAATTAAGTATCCGCATCAATTGTCAGGTGGACAAAAACAACGGGCATATATCGCTCGTGTACTTGCAGCGGGTGCTGAAGTTATCTTTGCCGATGAGCCTACGTCAATGTTAGATGTATCAATACGTTTAGGTGTACTTAATTTGATGAATGACTTAAAGCGAGATTTAAAGAAATCATTTATTTATATCACGCATGATATTGCAACAGCACGTTATTTTGCAGATCGTATACTTGTGTTATATGCAGGTCATATTGTAGAATATGGTGATGTAAATGAGGTCATTTGCAATCCAAAGCATCCATATACACAACTACTTGTAGCAGCTGCACCAGACCCTGAACGCGAGGGTGAAATTGAGTTGCCGGTAAAATCATCAGAAGAAACGGAAATCACAATGTGGACACCAGAATCAAAAGGATGCCCATTTAAAAATCGATGTTTGTATGCTACAGAAAAATGCTTTGAAGAAATGCCAAAGGAAAAACAAGTCGGTGAAAATCAATTCATCCGCTGCCACAATAGAGACTAGGAGATTGTATGAAAAGAGTATTGGATTATCAAAAATACGCAGAGAAATCTCGCCAGCTTGGTGCAGAATCTTGCGTCTTAGTGCGTAATGAAAATAAAGCATTACCTATATTAAAAGATGAAGTTGTATCTGTTTTCGGACGTATTCAAAAAGATACGTATTACTGTGGTACAGGTTCAGGAGGAATGGTCAACCCCCCTTACGTTGTCGACCTAATTGATGGGATTAAAGCACAACGTCAAGTCAATGAAGAGTTAGTTAAAATTTATGAGAATTTCATTGAAGAAAATCCTTTTGATAAAGGTGCAGGTTGGGCACAAGAGCCTTGGTGTCAAGTAGAAATGCCATTGACATTAGACCAAGTAAAGGCAGCTAAAAAGAAATCAGATATTGCCGTATTTATGATTGGACGCTCAGCAGGGGAAGACAAAGATGCTGCAGCAGTAGGTGGAAGCTACTACTTGAATGAAGTAGAAGAAGCAAATATAAAAATGATATGCGAAGAATTTGATCGCACAGTGATTTTAATTAATGCTGGAAATGTTATCGATATGAGTTTTGTAGAAAAATACCAACCACAAGCAGTCATGTATACATGGCATGGAGGAAGTGAAAGTGGAAATGCTTATGCTGATGTCATTTGTGGAAAAGTAAATCCATCAGGATGTTTACCTGATACAGTTTCAGTAACATTTGAAGATAACCCTTCAACAAAAAACTTTGGGGATTTAAAACGTAACATTTACCAAGAAGATATCTTTGTCGGGTATCGCTATTTTGAAACATTTGCACCAGAAAAAGTGGTCTATCCATTTGGATATGGTTTATCTTATACAACATTTGAAATGACTCAAGCAAGTCTTGATGTGCAAACTGACACTATTAAAGTTAGTGTAAAAAACACCGGAGATTGTCCTGGGAAAAAAACAGTGCAAGTTTATGTTGAAGCACCCAATGGTAAGTTAGGTAAAGCAAAAAAAGTACTGGTTGGATTTGCAAAAACAAAAGTATTAGAACCAAATGAAACACAAGAGTTACTCGTTCAAGTAGATGAGCAATATTATACTTCATATGATGAACAAGGAGACAACCCAAATTGTTTCGTACTAGAAGCAGGAACATATATGTTTCATGTTGGGTTTGATGTCCGTAATACAATAGTTGCAGGGGCAAAAAATCTTGAGGCTACAAAAGTTTTGGAACAATGCAATGATGCAATGTCGCCTGTAGTAGCGTTTGATGTGATGCATGCTATTGAAGAAGACGGAGTTCGAAAAATTTCTTATCGTCCAGTGAAAACAAGAACATATGACATTGCTGAACGCTTAGAAAATTCTCGTAAAGATATTGCACCTCGAAAAGAACTTGGTGCAACATTCCAAGATGTTTGTAGGGGAAAAGTAAGTATAGAAGACTTTGTGAATCAATTGTCTGATTTAGAACTTATTCATATCTCACGTGGTGAAGGGATGTGTTCACCAAAGGTAACACCAGGGACAGCAGGAAGTTTTGGAGCAGTAACTGACGCACTACTAAAGCGTGGTATTCCACTTGCCTGTTGTGCAGATGGTCCTTCAGGTCTTCGTATGGATTGTGGGACAATGGCGTTTAGTATTCCAAACGGTACAGCGATTGCTTCTACATTTAATCCGGAACTCACGAATGAATTATTTGAATTCCTTGCACTAGAATTGGTAAAAAATAAAATCGATACAATCCTAGGTCCTGGATTAAATATTCACCGCAATCCACTTTGCGGACGTAATTTTGAGTACTTCTCAGAAGATCCATTCTTAACAGGAAAAATGACTGTTGCTGAACTGACTGCTTATCATCGTAATGGAGTAACGGGAACGATGAAACACTTTGCCTGCAACAACCAAGAAAACAAACGTCGTGAGGCAGATTCTGTTGTGAGTCAGCGTGCGATCCGTGAAATCTATTTAAAAGCGTTTGAAATGGCAGTGAAAGAGGCAAAAGCTTTCTCAATCATGTCTGCATACAATCCTCTTAATGGAATTCAAACAGCAAGTCATTATGATTTATTAACCGTAGTGTTAAGAGAAGAGTGGGGATTTGATGGAATCGTGATGACTGACTGGTGGGCAGAGATGAACTTTGAAGGTGGACCAGCTACACAATCAAATACTTATGCGATGATTTTTAATCAAAATGATTTATTTATGGTAAATGGTGAAGCAGCTACAAATTCCAATAACGATAACAGTGAAGAAATGCTGGCACAAGGCAAGCTGCAACGTTTTGAACTTGTGCGTGGTGGAATTAATATTGTAAGTGCACTAACACGCTTAAACTGTGCAGATAACTACAGCTGTTTAGATGAGTTTGAGGTTGAAAATGAACCAGAGCACACTGGTCGTAAAATTCTAGATGCAGGGTTCTATGTAGTAAGTGGGAAAACAAGTATTCCAACAGAAAACCTTGATACAACTAAAGGAACATCGAATCAGTATGTACTTGAGATTTCAGATAAAGGGAGATATCTAATGAATATGAAGTTGAGCACAAATGCAACATCTTCACTTGCTCAATTGACATTAAACATTATTGCCAATGGGATTCATATGAAATCAATCACATTGAAAGGTGGAACTTCTGGGGAATACCAAGCAGAGTTTGATGTATTCACAAACTTAAATACTTATCTTGAACTTTATTTCACTGAGGGTGGAATTGTAGTTGAAGAATTAGTTATTGATAAATTTGCAGAGGTGAAACAATTTGGTGTTCACGAAAGCGACAATTAATGATTAGTAGCCAACGAATCAATCGTTGGCTTTTTAAATCTTCCATTAAATAAGTATTTAATCCATATCAACTTAGCGTTATAATATATAAGCAGATAAAAAAGTATTAGGGGGAAAAGAGAATGGAAAATGAATCATATCAGGTCAAGAATACCTTTAGTTTAGAAACATTAATCTTTGTGTTGGTATTTGGTGGGATTGTCACGGTCATTGGAAATGAAATGGGAATGACTAATTTTGTGAATACATTAATGAATACAGCGGCTGCTTTACTTACAGATACAGTGTGGTACATTATGGCTATCGCAGTACTTGCCGGAGGGTTGTCTGGGTTGCTTACTGAGTTTGGTGTAGTCGCAGTAATTAATCGTCTATTGTCACCCTTAGTAAAGCCGCTGTATGGTATGCCAGGGGCATCGATTGTAGGAATTATCACAACATTTTTATCTGATAATCCTGCAATCTTAGCACTCGCAAATGATAATAACTTTGTGAGATATTTTAAGAAGTATCAAATTCCAGCATTAGCAAATATCGGAACTTCTTTTGGGATGGGATTAATTGTCGTAACATTTATGCTGGGTTTACAACCTACAGATGGTACAAACTTCTATACAGCTGTTTTGGCTGGTGTTTTAGGTGCTGTTGTGGGAAGTATTATTAGTACACGACTCATGCTTATTCAAACCGCAAAGCGTTTTGGAAAAGATGCAGAGGCACTAGAGAGTGAGCGTGACTTAGGAAAAGTTGAGTTAGACAAGAGACTTATTCGAAATGGATCTGCAGGAACTCGTTTTATGGATGCATTACTTGAAGGTGGAAAAAGTGGTGTAAAGATGGGGCTTGGCATTATTCCGGGTGTATTAATCATCTGTTCAATTGTCATGATTCTTACTAATGGGCCTTCAGATGCAGGAACTTATACAGGTGCCGCTTACGAAGGGGTAGCCTTCTTACCTTGGTTAGCGGGACAAATTGATTTTCTTCTACAACCATTGTTTGGGTTTTCGTACGCTGGAGCAATTGCTGTTCCAATTACTGCGCTAGGATCAGCAGGGGCATCGCTAGGGATGATTCCAGATATGGTCGCAAAAAACTTAGTTGGAGGAAATGAAATAGCAGTGTTTACTGCAATGTGTATGTGTTGGAGTGGGTATTTAAGTACGCACATTGCCATGATGGATGAGCTCAAATGCAATCAACTAGTGAGTGTTGCGATTCTTAGTCATACGATTGGTGGTTTGTCGGCAGGAATCGCTGCACATTTCTTCTTTATCTTATTATAAAAGCATGACAAGGTCATGTTTTTTATTTGACAACTATAGTTGTCAGTGTTAGAATTATTATGACAATAAAAGTTGTCATAATGACAAGAATGCATGGAAAGGAGACTTTATGCCATTACAAAATAGATTAAAAGAGTATCGTGCAAGATTAAACATAAATCAACAGGAATTAGGAAAGTTAGTCAAAGTATCACGCCAAACAATTAGCTTAATTGAAAGAGGAGATTATCATCCCTCGGTTGTGTTGGCGCTAAGGTTAGCGGAAGTATTTAGTTGTCGTGTAGAAGATTTATTTAATATGGAGGAGGAAGATTATGAAAGTTAGAGCAAAAAACAAAAAACAATATTGGATATATACCGGATTATTTATGTTATTGGGTGGTGTCGTTGGTTTTATGAGTTCGGTTTATTCAGAATTACTAATTGGCTTCTTTAGAAATATGAATCATTTAGATAGTGTATATGGATGGATCTCAATCTTTTTTTCTGTCTGCTTTGTAGGATGTGCACTCGCTGCAGAGCTTATATATAACAAATATAAGAGAATAAGTGCGAGTATCGATGAAGATGAAGTTTATGAGAAAGCCAATCGCTATATTGATTTAACTTCAATATTAAACCTATTGGCAGTAGTGTTTGGTTTTAGTGCTTTAGCGATGATTCACTATATGGTAGAAATCGTGGGAGTCTATTCATTAATCAGTTGTGTATTATTTCTTATCGTGATAATTAGAAATATCATCCTTAATCAAAAATTAGCGAAAGCACTTCAAGATATGCTAGGTATTGATCCAGTGAATATCTATGACGAAAAAGAGATGGCAAATCTTGCAAGTAAAATGGATGAGGGTGCAAAATCTATTCTGTATGAAGCATCATACAATGCTTATCGCAAGTTAAGCGGGCTGATGATAGTGTTGGTATCTATAGTTAGTTTAGCAACAATGATTCTTGATATCGATGCAAGTTATATTTTGCTTGTGACGATGATCACAGTAATAGTGTATGGAATTAATTTCTATGAAGCATGGATACTAGAGCATAAGGGGATGAAATAATGGAAATCAAAGTTGTGGATATACACAAATCCTTTGGGGAGAAACATGTATTAAAAGGAATAAATATTTGTGCAACAAGTGGAAAGGCACTCGGTATACTTGGTCGAAATGGTGCTGGTAAAACAACTACAATTCGAATAATTATGGATGTATTTGCAGGTGATCAAGGTCAAGTGCTTTGTGATGGGAAGAAAATCAATTATGAAAAGATTCGTTTCGGTTATTTACCAGAGGAGCGAGGACTCTACCCAAAGAAGAAAATTATTGATCAAATTGTTTATTTGGCAGAATTAAAAGGAATGAAGCGTAAAGAAGCAATCAAAAATGCAAATTATTGGTTAGAACGTTTAGAAATGAGCGAGTATCGCAATAAACTACTCGAAACACTTTCTAAAGGAAATCAGCAAAAAATCCAATTGATTGCGACAATCGTACCTAACCCAGATGTTGTGATACTGGATGAGCCTTTTTCAGGATTAGATCCGGTCAACTCAATCTTATTGAAAGAAGTTGTTAAAGAATTGATTACACAAGGAAAAATTGTGCTATTTTCAAGTCATCAAATGAGTTATATTGAAGAGTTCTGTGATGATATAGTAATTATTAATGAAGGACAAATTGTACTATCAGGATCTATTCGAAAAATCATTGAATCTTATCCTAGAGATTGTATCGTAATCGAATCAAAAGAAATTGAAAAAATAATGCAAAATGAAGCATATCAGATGAAGCAAGTAGAAGGAAAGCTCTTCGTGCAACTAAATGATGAGCGCGACCGTGCTGCTTTCATGGCAATAATTTGCACGAAGTATGATGTGGAATCAATTCGTGTCCATGAGCCAACATTAAATCAAATTTTTGTAGAACATACAACGAAAGGAGAGCCACATGAAGCAGTTTAGTACAATATTAAAGTTTGAATTGAGCTCTTATTACAAGAGTAAGGGTTTTATAGGTTTAACTATTTTACTCGTTTCGGTGCTTGGCCTACTTTTGTTTTCACCACGTTATATGCCAATGATTACTGGTTTATTTGAGGGGAATCAAAAGGGCGAGGAAGTAAGTACAATAACTGAAGTCATGTTTGCAAGTGATATAGTTGTAGACAAGGAATATATTGAAACACTGAATAGTATGCTAAGTAGTGTGAATGTACAATTTATAGAAGTAGATTACGATGTTGAACAAATGCGCTCTGCAATTGAGAGTCAAGAATATGAGCGTGGGATTTATCTCAAAGACTACAATCATTACATTGAAGTTGTAGGAGATACAAGCTTAAATGATAGTTTAAGCTATGAATTTAACTCAATAATTACACAGATGTATCAAATTGTATCCTTGAATTCGCAGGGGATTTCAAATGAAGGAATCCATCAGATTGTATACCCTCAAGTGACAAGTGAAACAATTCAAATCGGAGTGAATCAAGAAGATAATTTCTTATATACCTATATTATGATTTTTATTCTCTATATGGGAGTAATTATTTATGGCCAGTATGTTGTATCTAGTATTCTTGTGGAAAAAACATCAAGGGCAATGGAAGTGCTTGTGACTAGTGCAAAACCGACAGCATTCATCTTTGCAAAAGTATTGGGGACAACTATTGCAGCACTTGGGCAAATCACTATTATTACTTGCTCAGCATATGTATTTTATCAGATGAATTTGGAGGCTTGGGAAACTAATCCACTCATAAGTTCACTATTTAGTTTCCCGATTTCATTAATTGGATACATGCTTCTGTTTTTTGTACTGGGGTTTGTCTTATATTCCTTTATGTTTGGAGCAGCTGCATCACTTGCCTCAAAATTAGAAGATATGAGTTCTGTAGTAACGCCAGTAACATTCTTGTTCATCATTGCATTTATGCTAACGATTGTGAATTTATTCAATGGTGTAGACTCAACGGTAATGGTTATTTTATCGTATGTGCCATTTACTTCACCAATGGCGATGTTTACGCGTGTTGCGATGAGTGATATAGCAATGATTGAAGTGCTCACTTCTGTTGGCATTCTTTTAATCACAATAGTATTCATAGGGTGGCTAGCAGCGAAGATTTATCGTTATGGTGTATTTTTCTATGGAAATAAACCAAATTTAATTAAAATTATTCTTCAAATATTAAAAGAATCTAAAAGAAAAAAGGAGATCCAATGATAAACAGTGAAGACACAACAAAAAATGAAATGAACAAATTAAGTAAGAAACAAGCGAAAGGAAATATCTTATTTTATGTGTTGGGATATTTACTAGTCATACAAATCATTGTAGGAGTAAGTTTTGGGTTTCTTTTTGCCGTGACCAGATCAAGTTTCTTTCTCGGTAACAATGCTTTTCATATTGCAAACATTATAGCGCTTATCGGCTTCATTTTAATAAATAGAAATTACCTAGTACAAGAATGGATTAAATTTAAACAAAACATGCAATTGAATTTAATCTCGGTATTCAAGTGGCAAGCTATTTTATATGTAGGTAATTTGGTGATTAATTATATTTTATCTCTAATACTTAGCACAAGTGAAAGTGCCAATCAAAGTGCTGTAATTGATGTCCTTGATGGACAACTTTTACTAGGTTTCTTTTCAATAGTAATTTTTGCCCCTCTGGTGGAAGAAATGATCTATCGTGCATCTATTTTTTCGCTTTTGAATCGAAAGATGGCAATTGTGGTTTCGGCACTGTTATTTGGACTTGCTCATGTATTTAGCTCAGTGCTTGCGGGAAATTGGATGGATGTGTTCTATATCATAAGTTACAGTTATATGGGATGGTGCTTTGCAGCATCCTATGCAAAAAGTGAAAACATATTTGTACCAGTTCTATTTCATGCCTTAAATAACTCAATTGCATTCATCTTTATTGTTTTAGCATAATTATTTGGCTTCTACTTATGTAGGAGCTTTTTTATAAAAAACGATGGACTACAAGTCCATCGTAAGAAATTTAAGTTGCTAGACCATAGCGTCTAAGTTTATTGTCAGAAGCCATTGTAAAAATAATGGCAAGAGGAATCATGTAGGAAATCATACTACTTCCACCATAAGAGATGAACGGGAGTGTAATTCCTGTAATGGGGAGTATTCCGACAACCATTCCCATATTTTGAAATTGCTGATAAATGAGCATGCCTACAACTCCAGCTACAAGTAATCTTTTGCGTTCATCATCGTGATGAATCGCAATCCACAGTAGTTTTAAATCCAAAACAAGACAAAGTAGAGCAGTAGTAAGTGTTCCAATAAATCCTGCATTTTGCCCTATTACAGTAAAAATAAAGTCAGTTTGAGGTTCTGGGAAGTAGATGATGGCTTCTCGATATGCAAGACCATCAAGCCCAGAAGAGCCTAGCGTTAACAAAGAGGTATACAACTGATTCCCCCAACTTAAACTATATAGCTCTGGGTCAAGCCAGGCATAAAAGCGAGTTAGTCGATATCCACCAAACAATTGGTTTAATGTTTCAGGATTTATTTCATAAAGAATGACAATCCCTCCTATCATAAATGCCACGGCAATACTTCCAAAAATGAACCATTCTTTACGTATTCCTGAAATACACAACATAATTAAAATACTTACACAAATGATAATGGGAATTCCAGTATCTGGCTGGGCGATGATTAGAAGAATTGGTGGAGCAGTGATTTTTGCGATTTTCCAAAATAAACTTAAATCACTGCTAAAGCTGATTTCTTGTTTCCATTCATTGTGTTCACTAATGATGTTTGCACACATGATAATTAAGACAACCTTCATAAATTCACTAGGTTGGATTGAACCAACATAGGGGATTTGATACCATGCTGTTGTTCCATTTACAGGGCGGATGAAAGGTAAATCAATGATCATTTTATCCACAAGCAATAATGCTAATGCGAGTAAAAGTAGCCAGTAAAATACTTTGATTCCAGTAAAGAAGCGATCCATTCCAAAACGAGTAAGAAAAATACAAAGAGCACTTCCTAACACATACCATAATATTTGTGTAGCCCATAGATTAGACTCTCTTAAACTTGCGCTCATGATTGGCTCAGCACAGTAGATAGCAAACACACTAAGAGCTGAAATGAGGAGTAAGATGAGAAATAGCCCTTTATCTAAGCTAAACTTTTTTCCTAAATCTTTAGGAGAGATGCTCATCGTTTTTTCTCCATCATTGTGTGGAGGATGCCAGCCTCAACATCATGCTGTCCATTATCAACATAACCTAATTTCTCATAAAAATCTTTTGCAGCATACTGAGAATGAATACGAATCAATCCTTTTTCAATAACTGAAGGATCTTCTTCAATAGCGCAAAGCATAGCTTTACCAATACCGTGTCCTCGTGCTGATTTATGAACAGCAACTCTACCAATTTTCACATGGTCACTTTCTACGAGAATTCGTAGACAACCAATAATTTGATTATCCTTTATTGCTACATAATGGATTGCATCAAAATCTCGCTTATCTTGCTCAATATTGATGTCAACTTGTTGTTCAAGTACGAAAACTTGAGTTCTAAGTTGTAATAAACCTATGAAATCGCGTTGACTATCAGCTTTTTTTATTTGTAATGTCATTGTTGGTCCTCCAAGTTAGTATGAAATAATTTTAGCATAATTCTATAAGCTTGAGTAAAAAATGTGATACATAGAACTAAGGAAACTGCACCTAAAGTAAGTTTCTTGATGTTTTAATCAAAGAGATATTGTGGTATTATTAACTGTGAGGTGTTTATATGAAAAAATGGCATTCTTTTTTAAGTGTGTTTCAATTTCCATTGAAATTATTATTTATTGCACTTATTTTATTAAGTCTAAGTTCGCTTGTCTTGAGTTCGAGTGTGGGGATATTTTGGTCGACAGACAATCTATACGTAATACAAGGGGCATATTTAGCAAGAAGCGTGGGGAATTTTATTGTCGTAAATTTTCCGTTCTTTGTGTTGATTAAAATGACATCGCGAAGAGGATCAGAAGGGATTCAAAGTGAAGTAGGGATTTTGGGCTATATTGTGTTTTTGATTACAACAATGTATTTTAGTGATCAAACATTAGGAACTACATATTTTTACTCTACATTTGGTCTAGCTATTAATACATCGAGTATTCCAGGTTTAAGTGGAGGAACACAATATCCACTTCAAATGGGATTAGTTGGTGCTATGGCAATTGGGTTTCTAGCTCGTTATGTATACAACAGATCACGAGGGAAACATCAATATGGGTTTCTAGGATTTATAGATAAAAATGCATATGCGATTATCTTAGTGGTTGTAGGGGCCTTCTTATTTGGAATAACATTTAGTTATTTGTGGCCAATGCTGATGGAAATGCTGCAACAAGTATTTGAATTTATTGCAACAGATATTAATAACCCAGTTAATTTATTCGTTTATGGTATGTTTGATCGTGGACTTTCTGTATTAAACCTAGGTGGAATTATTCGTAATGTGTTCTGGTTTGGTGAGTTTGGAGGTTCATGGATTGATATTGCTGGAGTAGGTTACACTGGAGATGTGAGCATTTGGGCTGCACAAACTGCGAGAGATGTATTCCCACTGGGATATGGACGATTTATCACGCCATATTATATCCTCAATTTATTTGCTGTTCCAGGTATGTTGATTGCGTTGTATATGATGCATAGTGATAAGTATGAACGTCGTCGTTATCGTGGATTCTTTGTGGTGGCGTTGTTGCTTTCTTTATTTGGAGGGACATTGCTCCCATTAGAAATTTTCTTATTAGTAATGGCACCATTACTTTTTGGAATGCATTTACTTGCAACTGGATGTATGTTTGCAGTATGTCAAGCAATGAGTATTTATTTTGGGTTTACATATACTGGAAATCCAATATCAGCACTCCCTGGAAACTTGTTTGATATATTAGTATATCTACAAAATCCAAATGCAACTTCAACAATACGTTGGATTGTAACGCTTGGGGCAATTGCATTTGTTGGATATTTTCTTATGACACAAGTGTATTATCGCTATCTTGCACTGGATTTATTCAGTACAGGACTAACTAAAAAGAAAGTTGGATATTTTGTGAATGCTTTAGGAGGCATTGGAAATATCAAACGTATTGATAGCTCACTTTATCGAGTTGTCGTACAACTAGATGATTCAACGCTCATTGATTTTGAACAAATCAAAGGGATCGGGGGAGAAAAAATTACGGAAGTAAAAGCTGGGTTTGCCATACAATTTGGTGCATCGAGTACGATTATAAAAAATCGTGTAAATAAAAGATTAAAACAAACAAAAAGAAAAATTGGATAGAGGTTAAGAGGTAATTATGAAAAAACAAAATGCTTTTGATTGTGAGATGTACGTCAAGAAACAATCTGAAAACATTCAAGAAAGAATTCAAATGTTCGACAACAAGTTATATTTAGAATTCGGTGGAAAACTATTTGATGATTACCATGCATCACGTGTTTTACCTGGTTTTGCGCCAGACACAAAAGTTCAAATGTTATTGAAAATGAAAGACAAGGCAGAAATTGTCATCGTTATTAATGCTGGAGATATTGTAAAAAACAAAGTAAGAAGTGATCTGGGAATTACGTATGATTTAGATGTGTTACGATTAATTGATGAATTTAGAGAAATAGGTTTATATGTGGGAAGTGTTGTTATTACTCATTATGAGAATCAACCTGCGGCAAACGCATTTAAAAAGAAATTAGAAGCCTTAACCATAAAGGTGGCTCTGCATTATATTATTGCGGGATATCCTCATGATGTAGCTCATATTGTATCTGATGAAGGGTTTGGAATAAACGACTACATCGAAACTACAAGAGAATTAGTCGTGATAACTGCACCAGGACCAGGAAGTGGAAAAATGGCCGTTTGTTTATCACAAATGTATCATGACAATAAGCGAGGTATTCATTCAGGATATGCTAAATTTGAGACATTCCCGATTTGGAATCTTCCTTTAAATCACCCAGTGAATTTGGCTTATGAGGCTGCAACTGCTGATTTAAATGATGTCAATATGATTGATCCATTTCACTTTGATACATATAATGAAGTAACGATTAACTATAATCGTGATATTGAAGTATTCCCTGTTTTAAAGGCATTGTTTATGAAGATTGCCGGGAATTCACCATATCATTCTCCTACTGATATGGGAGTGAATATGGCGGGATATTGCATTGTGGATGATAAATCAGCACAAAGTGCAGGACACCATGAAATTATTCGACGTTATTATCGTGCTCTATGTGACCTAAGAAAAGAAGTAGGAACAGAAGAGGTTGTAAATAAGATTGAATTATTAATGGGGAAGGCTCAAATTCAACCAGGACTCCGCAGTACTGTAGGAATAGCACTGGATCTTGCTAAAGAATGTAATACAACTGCAGTTGCAATTGAACTCAATGATGGAACGGTTGTACATGGGGATACAGATGAAGTCATGGGGGCTTGTAGCGCTGCGCTACTCAATGCACTGAAGTACTTAGGTGAAATCCCAAGAGAAACACACTTAATTGCCTCTGAAGTAATGAAACCGATTCAACAACTTAAAGTGACACATATGGGAAATAAAAACCATCGTTTGCATTTAGATGAAATTTTAATTGCTTTATCAATTGGAGCAACGACGAATGACATTGCAAAAAAAGCAATGGAACAACTACATAAACTTCAAGGAGCACAGGTTCACTCAACAGTTATTCTATCAGATGTCGATGTGGAGGTTTTCAAAAGTTTAAAAATGGATTTAACGACAGAACCTCAATATCAAGGATCTGACTTATTTCATAAATAATAGCCCATTAGGGCTTTTATTTTGGTGAAAAGAAAAGACAGAAACGTTATCTGTCTTAAGGTGTAGGGATAATTTTTAGTCCAATCGCATCAATCCACGCATTGGGTGTTGATTGGCCAGAAGTATAAGCTACTGCAACTTCACCTGTAGATGTATTGACGTGAATTACGAAGTTTGTCGATAAGGCAACGCTGGATTGTGGACTATCGAGTACTGCATAGTAATCAGTACCATTTAGCTTAGCTTGCTCGCCCATCACTTCGATAATTCCAGCTGCAAGTTTGTTTGTATCAAAGTTGCTAGGAGTGGTTTTAGATGGATAAATGGCGGAAATGCGATCACTACTTTTTCCAGCCTCACGCACAAGCAACCAACTGTGGTAAGTGTGCCCAATGGGATAACCTGTAGCCCAAAGAATTTCTACGACTTCATTTGGTGGAACGTCATTTTCTGGATCTGCGATAGAAATGATAGTAGCATCGATAATTTGTTGTGCTATTTGTAAATCATTAGATTCACGAGAGCGTTCTACATATTGCAAGTATTGAGGTGCAAGCACAGTTGCAAGTACAGCAATAATCGCTACAACAATAATCAACTCAACAAGAGTAAAACCTTTATTATTTTTCATACATAAACCTCTTTTTCTTTATAATTATATAATAATCGATGCAATAAAAAAATAAAAACATTAGAAAATGCTTGTAAGAGCGACGGAATCTGTGTTTTTTAACTAATTTTGTATTTTATTTCTATGAAAAATAGATTAAAATAATAAAGGACATAGGAGGAATAATATTATGGCATTAGTTTCAGCAACAGAAATGATTAAAAAAGCTCATGAAGGGCATTATGCAGTTGGGGCATTTAACATCAACAACTTAGAATGGACAAAAGCAATCTTAGCAGCAGCTCAAGAAGCAAACGCTCCAGTAATGTTAGGTGTATCAGAAGGTGCAGCTAAATACATGTGTGGATTCAAAACTGTAGTAGCTATGGTTAAAGAAGTTCACGATAAAATGGGAATTACAGTTCCTGTAGCAATTCATTTAGACCACGGTTCATATGAAGGTGCTAAAGAAGCAATCGAAGCTGGATTCACATCAGTAATGTTTGATGGTTCTCACTACGATTTCGAAGAAAACTTAGCAAAATCAAAAGAAATCATCGAATTAGCACATGCTAAAGGTGTTTCAGTTGAATGTGAAGTTGGATCAATCGGCGGAGAAGAAGACGGTATCGTTGGAGCTGGTGAATTTGCAGATCCTCAAGAATGTGCTACAATCGCTGGTCTTGGAGTAGACTTCCTTGCAGCAGGTATCGGAAACATTCATGGTAAATACCCTGAAAACTGGACTGGATTAAACTTTGATGTATTAGGGAAAATCCAAGCATCTACAAATGGTATGCCACTTGTATTACATGGTGGTTCAGGAATTCCTGATGCACAAATCAAAGAAGCTATCTCTTTAGGTGTTTCTAAAATCAACGTAAATACTGAACTTCAATTAGTATTCGCTGAAGCAACTCGCGCTTACGTTTTAGCTGGTAAAGATCAAGAAGGAAAAGGATATGATCCACGTAAACTTCTTAAACCAGGTTCAGATGCAATCAGTGCTAAAGTAAAAGAAATGATCGAAGGATTCGGTTCAACTGGTAAAGCTTAATTTAATTAGTCTGTAGTTAAACTACAGGCTTTTTATATCCCTCTGTAGAATTGAATAAGAGACTCAATTTCTTTATTAAAAAAAATAATAAATAAATAACTTAAAAGTAGAAAAGGGACAAAGGGTACAGGTTGTCCCTTTTTTAATCTTAAGAAAAGAAAGTAAATGCAGGCACTAAAACAAGCTACAATAAAGATGAGAAGACATAGTAATGGTCCCACCATGAAGCAGAGTATTGCCAATAAATAAATATCCCCATCACCTATTGCCCGGGAAATATGAGCAAAGCTCAATCCAAAGATTAAAAGAAGTAACGAGATAAATGAAAAAGAAGCACCATTAGTTAATGCTAGAAAAGCCATCAATACTAATAAGTAGTTAGGAATAAGTTGAGTATAGCTATCGATCGTAGCGATAAGATAAAAAAGTAATATAAATATGAAAATGGAAAAAGAGGGATCAAGATAATGAAGAAGTAAAGTGCAAAAAATAATACGAAAAACAATAAATTTTCGAAAAAATAATGAGTATTTTAATTGAGCAAGGGCATGAACAGTCAAAATAATGACAAATCTAAACAAAAAATGATTCATTTTAATTACCTCACCTCTTATTTATAGTCGTTACTTGCGTTTTTCCTTATTCTTTAGTAGACTTATAAGGCATATTCATTTATTATAATTGTGGTGATGAAAATGTTAAAAGTAATTTTATTTGATATGGACGGTGTGCTTATTGATAGCGAAGGCTATTATGCAGAGGGCACATATACATGGATGAAAGAAATTGGGTTTCAAGGTAAAATTGAAGATATCCATAAATTGATTGGAACAACAATGGATAAAACTTATGATATGTTAGTGGATTTGTTAGGAAAAAAGATATCAAAAGAGGCTGTAAAAGAGCGCAATGAAGCATATTTTAGACAAAATCCTTTTAATTATAAAGAAGGATTAAAGGAAGGTGTAACGGAAACCATGAAGTGGTTAAAGTTGCAAGGAATTTCTTGTGCTATCTGTTCATCATCGCCGCTAGCGACAATTGAAAAAGTCGTAGATCAATGTGGATTATCAGAATATGTGTCTTTTTATTTAAGTGGAGAAAACTTTAAAGAAAGTAAACCACATCCTGAAATATATTTAACAGCAGCAGCACGCTTTGGGGTAGAACCGAAGGAGTGTATAGTTATAGAGGATTCAACAATGGGTATCCAAGCAGGTAAAAATGCAGGTATGCCTGTTATTGCCATTATGGATGAGCGTTTTGACTTAGATCAAAGTCAAGCAGATTATCGTGTAAATTCAATGCACATCGCAAAAGATGTGGTTGAACAAAACTATTTGAAAAAGATGTAATTGGGTTGTAACACAATCGTCTCTTAGAAATAGAATGATAGTAGAGAGGAAGTAGAATAATGAAAGAAGTTATTCAAATAGAAGGTGGACATAAATTAGAAGGTACAGTGCGTATTAGCGGGTCGAAAAATGCAACTGTTGCACTCATACCAGCGGCTATTTTAGCAAATGGGCCAATCACAATTTGTGGAGTACCGGATATATCAGATGTAGAATCATTAACTGTCTTATTAAGAGAGTTAGGTGTGGATGTTGTACAAAATACTACTGACCACATAATTATTGATACAACAAACATGAAAAATGCACCACTTGACCATTCTGCCGTTTCTAAGTTAAGAGCTTCTTATTATTTTATGGGAGCACTACTAGGGAAATATGGTGAAGTAAAAATGAAAATGCCTGGAGGATGTTATTTAGGTCCAAGACCGATTGATTTACATCTAAAAGGATTTGAAGCATTAGGTGCAAAGATTGAGTATTCACATGGATATTATACAATTAAAGCAGAAGAACTTGTTGGGGCAAAAATCTTTATGGATATTTGTTCTGTAGGAGCAACGATCAATATTATGATGGCTTCTGTGCACGCAAAAGGTCGTACAACGATTGAAAATGCGGCAAAAGAACCTGAAATTATTGATGTTGCAACACTATTAAATAAAATGGGTGCAAGAATTCGTGGAGCTGGGACAAATGTTATCACAATCGATGGTGTTGATCAGTTGAACGGTTGCTTCCATGAAATTATTCCAGATCGTATTGTTGCTGGAACATTCATTGTAATTGCAGCAGCAATCGCAAAAGAAATGGTCATTGAAAACATCATCCCTCAGCATTTAGAAAGTTTGTTATCAAAACTAGAGGAAATGGGTGTGGATATGGATGTAGATGTGGATAAAGTCACTATTCGTAGCGGCAATAAATTAAAAGCAGTAGATCTAAAAACGCTACCTTATCCAGGGTTTGCAACAGATTTACAACAACCATTAACTACTTTACTAACACAAGCACACGGACAATCAAAAGTCGTGGAAACTATTTATATTGAACGATTCAAGCATTGCTTAGAGTTGCAACGCATGGGTGCAAATATTGAAGTGGGTCAGGGGCAATGTGAAGTATCAGGACCAACAGAGTTATTTGGAGATGTAGTAACTGCAACAGACTTACGTTGTGGAGCGAGCTTAGTGGTAGCTGGGCTAATCGCAAGTGGGGTCACTGAAATTCATGAAATCTATCATATTGATCGTGGATACGATGATATAGATGGAAAACTAAATGCACTAGGTGCAAAAGTACGTCGTGTACATGTAGAAGATTAAGCCAATCACAAGATTGGTTTTTTTATGTTTCAATGTACTGGCTTGAATTTCTTTGGAATTTAGGCTATATTATAAATACCTATAAAGAGTGTGGAAGAGACAAGCTCAATGATCACACAGCAACCTGCAATAATGTAAGGTGCTAAAACTTGAATGATGGGATGATAAGATAAGTGTGCCCATCTTTTTGATGGGTTTTTCTTTTGGGTCAACTTAGAAAAGAGGACAAAAAGATGAAAAATTTAACACAACTATTGAAACAACACAAAAGAGTATGGTTTTACCTTGAGGATGATGCTGTAAAAAGTCACTTTCTTGAAGAAGTCATACAATTGGGATTAGTTTATCGCGATGGAAGTGCGCCAAAAGAAGTCGGAATGCTCATGGGAATATCATGGATTGAGGATGAACAAAGATATTCAATAGGTTACATTGCGTCGACTACTTGGTACATTGCAAGAACTACACCTGGAAATCCACCAGTGATGATTAATTATCATCAATACTTACTAAAAGGTGATTATATTGTGAAGAAGGTGATTTCACCTGAACTCGAAGAAGAGTTAAAGCTAAAATATGAAAGAGAAGGTAGATCAATCACTTTCATTTAAGGGAAAAGTAGATCCATTATCTTTAAGCATAGCTTGAAATATAATTGGCTCATGTTGAATAAATGGATGGTCTATCATTTGACCAAGTGCGTGGACGAGTGATTTGGCAATTGTTTTAAAGTCATAACACATCGAAGATATTGGAGTACTTAAAATATAGTTTAAAAAGGAATCTCCAAAGCCAATGATACTACAGTCTTTAGGGATTCGATATCCATACTTTAAGAGCGTTGAAGCTACACCGGCGCTCATTAAGTCATTGCAGGCAATAATAGCAGTAAAGTCATATTTAGATTCAATCAGTTCATGGACAAAGCGAACTCCTGACTCAAAGTCATATTCACCTCTTCTGATGAAGCAGTCAAGGTGATAACTTTTCATCATATCAAAAAAAGCTTGTTCACGACCACCTGCAGCAGTTGCGTTCTCAATTCCAAGAAGCAGTGCAATATTAGTATGGCCATCATATATGAGTTGTTGGATAGCTTGTTTACCGGCATGATAATCATCAAGTAACACTGTTGAGTTAAAACTTGTATTAAATTGCTGATTAATAGAGACAATCGGAATTTTAGAATGTAAAATGGCTTCAATGTTAGTTGTATTCTCTAGAGTTCCGAGTAAAATAACACCACGCAGTTGATTCTTTTGTGCAAAAATAAGATTAGTTGCAATTGAATCACCTTTAAAAGGACAATAAACAATCATCCCTTGCAGTTGATTTTCGCCAAGTTCAATACAAATATTCTCAGCCAAATCAGATTGATTGGGACTCTTAAGTAATGGGGTAATCACAAGAACAGTATTACGATAATTTAAGTGGGATTGACGATATGCAAAAGAATCAATTTCATGTTCATCTAAGAAGTTCTCAATTTTCTCGCGAGCATTTTTAGAAACATAGCCTTGAGTAAAATAGCGAGAAACGGTCGATTTAGAAAGCTGGGTAGCAGTAGCAATCGATGTTATTGGTAATTTTTTCATAAATCCTCCAAAGTATGGGAAAAAATAATAATTCCCACAGTATAATGTTTTGTGAAAATGATAACATATTATAGAACGGAGGAAAAGAGAAATGAAGAAGTTAGTATTAATATGTTTTGCATTATTAATTAGTGGTTGTACTACTGCTAATCAAGAACCAACACCAACTGAAGAAACAACTGCAACAAGTGGTGAAGTTGAAACTTATGTAGGAATAGGCAAAGGCCATGGGGGAGAAATACAAATTGAAATGAGTGTACAAGATAATCAAATCACAGATTTAGTTGTCTTAACGCAAAATGAAACTTTAGGAATGGGTGATGTAGCTCAGGAAAAAATATTTACACATGTACTTGATCATCAATCATTATCAATTGATAATGTAAGCGGAGCAACATTATCGACAATTGGGTATCGCACGGCTATTCTTGATGCAGCAAACCAATCAACACTAGATGTTGAAACAATGAAAGAAGTAGAAGTGATGATCTCTGCGGAAGATGTAGTGATGCAAGCTGACGTGGTTATTGTAGGATCTGGAGCAGCAGGATTATCAGCAGCGATTAGTGCAGCACAAAATGGTGCAAGTGTCATAGTCCTTGAGAAGTTAGATCGATTAGGTGGTTCTACAATTACTTCATCTGGTTTAATCTATGCTGGTGGTACTACATTGCAAGAGGAAGCAGGAATTGAAGATTCTGCAGATGCCCTTGAAGCATATTGGAAAGAACGTGCAGAAGGTGTGGCGGATGAAGCTTATATTGAGCTAGTAGCGCAAGAATCACAAAATAACATTGATTTCTTAATAGAAAGTGGAGTAGGCTATAATTCACAAACAATTTTACAAGCGGGACTAGATGCAACACCTAGATCACACTTACCTTCAGGACTAGGAGCGAGTATGATCAACGAATTAGCAAGCACTGCACGAGAATTAGGTGTTGAAATTATTACATCTACTGATGTGCAAGAAATCACAGTTAATGATGAAGGTGTAGTCAATGGTGTGTCTGCTCAACAAGACTACAATGCTTTAACAGTAGAATCATCAACGGTAATATTAGCTACAGGGGGATATGGGAATAATCCTGAAATGCTAGCGCAATATGCACCTATCGCAACAGGTGATTTCCCTACTTCAGCACCCGGAAGTGAAGGGGACGGGATTGTAATGGCACAATCTTTAGGGGCACAAACAGAATTCCCAAATGGAGTTATTGGATGGAAAATTATTAGTCCTGGATTAAATCACACAACACCAATTGGTAGTTTAGCAAATAAAACACGTGGAATAATTGTTGATGAAACAGGGTTACGTTTCACAAATGAAGCTGCTGATTATCCTTTTGTCCATCGTGATATGTGTGAAAATGGTAGTGAGCAATTCTATTTCTTATATAGCTCAAATGTACCTGCAAATTCGACATCAGAAGATCATAGTGCATTAATTGAATTACTAGAGAGTGGAATTGAATTAGGCGTTGTAAGTAAAGCAGAAAGTATCGACGAACTAGCTACAACATTAGGTATGTCAGAGTTAGTATCGAGTGTAGAACGTTACAATACACTTGAGAATGAAGATACAGATTTCAATAAAGGCGTTGAATTCATGACACCGATTAGTGAAGGGCCATATTATGCACTAACACTGGAGCCATCTTTACTTGGAACATTTGGAGGTATTGTAACTAATCTTGATGCTCAAGTACTAAATACACAGGGAGAAGTAATTGAAGGGTTATACGCAGCAGGAGAAGTTGCGAATAGTGAATTCTTTGGAGAACTTTATCCAGCAAGTGGTTCAGCCATTGCACATGCAGTAACATTTGGAAGAGTAGCAGGTGAAAATGCTGCTTTAACATCAAAAGAATAAAAATATTAAAGTGTTTCCTAGTTTAGGAGCACTTTTTATTTATTGACTATAAAGAGGGATATTGTTAAAATTAGTCATGCATAATAGTTAGCTCGCTAACTAAGAAGGAGAATTTATGGGACAAAATCAAAAAACAATTATTGCCACAATTATGGCACTTGTTTTAGCAGTAGGAATTGTATTCTGGGGGAATGCCCTTGTAGGAAGCAATCCAGAAGAGACAGCATCTACAGGAGGAAATGAATCAACAACAGTGACATTAACAGATGGAACTTTCGAAGGAGTAGGGAAAGGATTCGGTGATGCAGAAATCACTGTATCATTTACAGTAGTAGATGGAGTGATGAGTGAAGTAGCAATCGAAACTGCAGAGCAACATCCAGTAAGTCCTGAGCAACAAGCAACAGATTTTGATGCCATTGAAGCAGCAGTACTTGAAGCAAATGGAACAGTAGACACAGTATCAGGGGTAACATTATCGGCAAGTATTGCAGGAGTAAACTCAGCAATTGAAAATGCACTTGCAAATGTTGAGGTAGAAACACCAGAAGTGACATTAGCAGATGGTACATACACGGGAGTAGGAAAAGGATTCGGTGATGCAGAAATCACTGTATCATTTACAGTAGTAGATGGAGTGA
>CAYJEY010000016.1:0-25654 GCA_964369385.1 uncultured Holdemania sp. | reverse complement strand
ATGCCATTGAAGCAGCAGTACTTGAAGCAAATGGAACAGTAGACACAGTATCAGGAGTAACATTATCGGCAAGTATTGCAGGGGTAAACGCAGCAATTGAAACGGCTTTAGCACAATAATTTAAAAAAAACTGGCTTGTCCAGTTTTTCTTTTAAAAATAAATTCAGTGTTTTATAGCAATCCTAGATTATTTAAATATTCTAAATAATCAATTAATCCATCTTCATTATTGGATTTCATCGTTACAGAATCTGAGTAAGCGTTGAGTTCTTCCTGTGCGTTTTTCATTTGAACACCATGACCTGCTGCTAAGAGCATGCTTGCATCATTTAAGTTATCACCAAAGGAAATCGTATCTTCAATTGGAATTTGTAAGTGTTTGGCCAAAGTAATTAATGCATTCCCTTTAGTCGCTTGAGGATGTGTTACTTCAATGTTGTTGAAGTAAGAAGAAGTCAAAGAGATATTGGAATAGCCTTCCAATACTTTCCATGCTCGAGCCTTTTCTTCTTGGCAATCAAAAGTCATATGAAGTTTTTCAAATGGATGACTCATCTCAAGTACTTCAGAGATATCATCGACAAATTCACCATCTAAAAAGTAGTCCCCCATTGTTTTACGAGCACGCTCATAATAAACTACATTGTCTGCAATCACTGTAAATCCAATATTGTATTCTCTCAAATCATTCACCATTGATTTTATGATGTGTTGATCAATTGGGTGGTAGGCAATTCGCTTTTTTTCGAGTTGATCATAAATAATCACTCCATTACATGCAATTACATAGCGAAATAAAATTTCATCTAAACAAGCGGGTAAAGTAGCCAGGGAGCGTGCAGTACAAGGGACAAAATAAAAGTTATCTCCTAAGTTATTTAAGTAATTTTTTGTAGCAGTAGATATTTTGTGTTCATTATTTAATAGTGTTCCATCTAAGTCACTCACAATTAGTTTCATATTTACCTCATTTCTAACCATACCCAACAATAATATCATGGATAGGAGTAGGATATATCATATTTCTATAATAAGTATGGAATAATTAAAAAATATTTAATTATAAAGGCATACAATTGATTTAATCTACTTGCACTTTAAATGTGCTTGTGTTATATTGTATTAGCACTTACTTTGGATTCACAGGAAATCCAAGGCGGAAGGAGAATAAAGATGAAAAAAGGTATACATCCAAATTACAAAAAAGTAACAGTTACGTGTGCATCTTGCGGAAATGAATTCCAAACAGGATCAGTAGTAGAAGCAATCAAAGTTGATACATGTTCAAACTGTCATCCATTCTACACAGGAAGACAACGTTTCGCTGCTGCTCAAGGTCGTATCGATAAGTTCAACAGAAAATACGGAATGAAGTAAAACTAATAAAAACTCTCCATGTGAGAGTTTTTATTTGCATAAGAAAGCTTAAAATTTAGAGTGATTCATGGTATCATATTAACATTAGTGAATTACTACATGAAGGAAGGTCAGAATAGTTTATGATGTATCATCAGTATAATCCAGGTTGGGTAGAAGTAATTGCCGGTTGTATGTTTGCCGGGAAAACTGAGGAGTTAATCCGAAGAATTAAAGTTTTAGAATTTGCAAAGAAAAATATTATTGTTTTCAAACCAAAAATTGATAATCGCTACAGTGATACGATGGTTGTATCACACGCAGGTTCATCAGTGGAAAGCGTAGTCGTTGGAAGTTCATTAGAAATTCTTGAGTATGTAAATGAAAATGTAGATGTTGTAGCCATTGACGAAGTTCAGTTCTTTGATGAGCAAATTAGTGAGGTCTGTAACTATTTAGCGAAACGCGGAAAACGTGTTATGGCAGCAGGATTAGATATGGACTTTCGTGGAAGACCATTCGGAGTAATGCCAACACTCATTACTGAAGCAGAATTTGTAACAAAGCTAACAGCAGTTTGTGTAAAATGTGGCTCACCGGCGACAAGAACACAGAGAATTGTAAATGGAAGTCCAGCTAAATACAATGATCCAATTGTATTGGTAGGAGCACAAGAAAGTTATGAGGCACGGTGTCGACATTGTCATGAAGTCATTGATCGACCAGGTATCTCAAAATAAGGAGAAAAAAACATGGATGCAATGTTAAAAAGACTCGTAAGTTCACATACGAGATATGAAGAAATTAATCAATTGATGGTAAGTGACGAAGTACTATCAAACCCAAAAGAAATTGCAAGACTTGCTAAGGAGCAAGCTTCAATTCGTCAACAAGCAGAAGCTTATGAAGAATTAGTAAAGTTATTAGACAACATTAAACAAGCTGAAGTCATGTTGAGCGAAGATGATGCAGAATTAAAAGAAATGGCTCAAATGGAATTAGAAGAATTAATGCCTAGAAAAGAAGAATTAGTAGCTAAAATTGAAATTCTACTTATTCCTAAAGATCCAAATGATGACCACAACGCCATCGTTGAAATCCGTGGTGCAGCAGGAGGAGATGAGGCAAACATTTTTGCGGGGGATTTGTATCGCATGTATTGCCGTTATGCTGAAACAGTAGGACTTAAGATTGAATTGTTAGAGGCAAGTGAGAGCGAAGCGGGTGGCTTTACACTAGTCTCATTCATGGTTAAAGGTGAAGAAGCATATCGTCGATTGAAGTTTGAATCAGGATCACATCGTGTACAACGTGTGCCTAAAACAGAAACACAAGGACGTATTCATACTTCTACTGCAACAGTACTTGTATTGCCTGAAGCAGAAGAAACAGATGTTGAGATTGATCCAGCAGACTTAACGATTGAAACACACCGTGCCTCAGGAGCAGGGGGGCAGCACGTAAATAAAACAGATAGTGCTGTACGCATTACCCATGTTCCAACAGGGATTTCAGTAAACTGTCAAGATGGACGCAGTCAGCATGCAAACCGTGATACAGCGATGCAGTTGATTCGTGCCCGTGTATATGAAGCATATCAACGTGAAAAAGATGAAGCAGAAGGGGCAGAGCGTCGTGCTAAAATTGGAACAGGAGATCGTTCTGAAAAAATTAGAACATATAACTACCCACAAAATCGTGTAACGGATCATCGTATTGGGTTTACGTTAAATCAACTTGACCGCATTGTAGAAGGTAAACTTGCTGATGTTATTGAAGCACTTCTACAAGAAGAGCAAAGACAAAAACTAGCGGGAGAAAACAATGGCTAGTTTTAAAACTGTGATACAGGAAGCAAGAATTCAATTAGAAGAAGCAAATCTTGTAGCTGAAATGGCAATGTTATACATGGTAGAGTTATGTCAAATGGACCGTGCTCAACTCTATGTTCAATATGAAGAAGAAATGCCAAAAGCATTACAAGAGGCTTATACAGCAGGAATTGAGCGTTTATTGAAAGATGAACCACTTGATTATGTGCTTGGATTCGCTTGGTTTTATGGTTATCGTTTTAGTGTTAATGACAATGTATTAATTCCACGGCCTGAAACTGAAGAGTTAGTAGCTAATATCTTGATTGAAATGGATGAACACTTATCTGACTTAGATGAAATTAAAGCAGTAGATATTGGTACTGGTTCTGGAGCAATTGCTATCTCAGTAGCACTTGAGGAATCTAAAGTAAAAATGATTGCAACCGACATTAGTTCAGGAGCAATTGAAGTTGCTAAACAGAATGCCAATGACTTAAATGCAAATGTTTCATTTTTGGTTGGAGATATGCTTCAGCCACTCATTGAACAAGGTGTAAAATTAGATTTTCTTATAAGTAATCCACCATATATCCCGCAAGAGGAAGAGTTGGAAAATAGTGTGAAAAACTATGAACCACATGTTGCCTTATTTGGGGGAGAAGATGGTCTTAAATTCTATCGTCAAGTTCTCGAGGGGGCTAAACAAGTACTAAAACCAAAAGCAATCATGGCATTTGAGATAGGATATAATCAAAAAGAAGCTCTGCTACAAGAAGTAGCTAGACTAATTCCTCAATCACAAGGGGAAGTATTAAAAGATATTAATGGAAAAGATCGCATGTTGATTGTGCGTATTGGTTGTGAGTAGACCTTTTGTTCAAATGAGCAAAAGGTTTTCTTTTTGTCTTGGATAGAATACTTGTCAATTAAAGAAAACATAAGTTATACTAATATGTATAAGAAATAGGAGAAGAAATTATGAAACCATTAGTTGAACTGCATTGCCATTTTGATGGATCACTGGATTTTGAGACAAGTTATCAATTAGCAAAAGAGCGAGGAATCGTAGATGAGCAAATGTCGTTTGAAGAATTTAAGCAAAGAATGATTGTTCCAAAAGACAATAAAGATTTAGGGACATTTTTAGATCGCTTTGTATTTCCAATTGCAATTTTACAAGATGAGGAAGCGATTTATCGTAGCATGTGTGCCCTCATTCAAAACCTTGCAAATGAAGGGCTAATCTATGCGGAGATACGATATGCTCCACAAGTACACTGCCAAAAAGGGATGAGCCAAGCAGAGGTCGTTGCAGTAACCCTAAAGGCAAAAGAGTGGGCTAAAACAGCATGTCCAAGCATTCAAGTTAACTTTATTTTATGTATGATGGTTTATGCTGAGCCAACAAATACAAAAGAAAACCAAGAGACTATTCATGTAGCTAAACAGTTCTTAGGAAAAGGTGTTGTAGCGATTGATTTAGCAGGTTATGAGGGTGGACAACCTATGCTAAGTTTCCAACCACTTTTTGAAGAAGCGAATGAACTTGGTGTGCCTTATACAATCCATGCTGGAGAATCAGGACCTGCAAAGCATGTTGAAGAAGCGATTATGATGGGGGCGAAACGCATTGGTCATGGTGGTCATTGTACACAGGATGAGCAAGTGGTAGAACTAGTAATTCAAAATAAGATTCCACTTGAGATTTGTCCGACAAGTAATGTACAGTGTCATAATCAACCCTCATATGAGTTACATGCACTACATGAATTACATAGAAAGGGTGCATTGGTGACGATTAGTACGGATAATCGCTCTTTATCAGACGTGAGTCTTGTGGATGAGTATGATTTCTTAATCAAGACTAATTTACTTACTGAAGCAGATTTGCACCAGTTTACATTGAATGCGATTCATGCAGCGTTCATTAGTGATGAAGAAAAAGAAGCACTCATAAAAAAACTATAGATTGATTGTATAAAAAAGATGAAGTTGTCGATAATGTCACTGTGAGGTGATGAAGATGATAAAATTACTAAATACAATCTTATTAATGGGAATATTCATGATGTCAATGATTTCGGTAACCAGCGAGTCTAGTGAGTTAAATTTTAAGATTTATCATGACTCGAATGAAATTAATGAAGTTGAGCTTAAGAATCAAATTATAGATATCTATTTAAATATGGTGGCACATGTGGATGACTCTTCAAAAAGCACACTCGTCTTGCAACATCTTGATGACTTTAAGTTAAATGCAGATACACACGTAGAGTTACAGTATGATACGATTGTGATTACTGTGGGTGATGGTCAAGGTACTTTGATTAGTGGTGGATTTGAGTCATCAATGTGCCAAGTTGAAATCCAACAGGAATCTTTTATAGCTGAATTGTTTTCATGGTAAGGAGCGAATCGCTCCTTTTTGTATTACAAAGAAAAACAGTACAACACTTTAGGTTGTACTGCAAGTTAAATTAACTTTCGTTTATACTCTGCAAGCAACTCCAAAAACTCAGAAGATGAGTGTAGAAAATGATATTCACTACTGTTTTCCAACTCTGTGATGATGGGATGGAGAACAGAAATACCAAATGGTTGCTGATTTTCTTTTGTTGTCTGGTGAGAGTAGAGTGGACTATTTGAAGGTTCCCAAGGAGTAACGCATGCTTCTAATAAGTCACGTATTGTTGCGATACTTGAAGGGATACTCTTTATAGAGATAGCTAATTGCATAGGTGCTAGAGCTGCATTGTAGTTCCATAAACCATATGATTTTTGTTGGAGTTGACTGGCGTTTGCGAGTTGTGTCGCTTGCTCTAATTTTCCTTCTAGCACTAAAATCGGAATTAGTTTTGTCACTGCGATTAAGTTTTCTTGTAGCGTTTGTAGAAGCATGCGTTCTAAAATTACAGCGGCGGCAGCGTGCTTGCCTTGCATTGAGAGCAGATTAACCTGTAAATCTAGTTTATTTGGGAGTGTGGATTTCTCGGGAATAAGATCCAATAATGTTTGCGCTTTATCATATTCCTGGTGATTTAAATGCTTTGCAGCTAGCATATAGCGTGCGTTTTGTGCTAGAGTAATATCTTCACATTCAGCAACTTCTTCGAAGAGTTGGATAATTTGATCGTCATAACCATCTGTTGATTGATTTGAAAGAAATAGCGCCCCCTTCAATGACAAAGCAAGGTTGTATTTAAGTTTATCGCAATGTGGGTATTCCTTTAACTGTTCCATTGCACTTGAATATCCTTCTTCAAATCCGACATTTCGTATTGTTTCACTTACTTGATTTAAAATAGCACCAATTTCGACATCACTTAGTTTTTCATTGAAACAGAGTAAGGTGTTTGGGTCTGTTTTAAGAAGTCGAGCAAGCATTGGTAGCAATGTAATATCTGGGAAAGAAAGGCCTTTTTCCCATTTGTTTACAGCAGGTGCACTAATCCCTAGATGCTTTGCAACTTGCTCTTGTGTTAATCCTAATAATTTACGTTTCTCGCGTAATCTGTTATTTAGTTTCATATAATCTCCTCTTTTACTGGGATATCCTTATCCACATTATACCATGGGGGAACTAGGAAAACAGTTGAGCATTAGTTAAGTAAAAAGCGAAAAGTATTAACTGATGGTTAATAAAAAAATATGAAATGAATCCACTGTATTTCTGTATTATATTATTTAGTGTTTTATAAAAATAACTCACAAATAATTGTGCTCCAATATTCGGGGACGCTTCATTTTAAGAGGTTATCTTTAGTTTAATCTTTTGACTGCTATGAAAATACTAGTTTGATTCATAGAAAATGATATTAGATAGTGTATAATAAAGATAGATAGTTTAAAAGAGGTATATGTATGACAAAAAGAATAGATTTATCGAAAATTAGTGAGTTAATTCATGCTTTAGAAAATGGTGATGTTGTTAGTTTTCCTACTGATACTGTTTATGGTTTAGCCTGTATCCCTTATAACGCGGAGGCCATTGCCAAAATGAAATGGGTGAAAGGTAGAGATGAAAAGAAGCCATTTCCAATGATGGTATCAAGTGCTGAACAAGTTGATAGTATTGCATTTGTAAATGAGAGTGCTAAACTACTTATTCAAAATTTCATGCCTGGCGCATTTACAATTGTATTGAATAAAAAAGAGTGTATTAGTGATGAAATTACTAATGGTCAGTCAACGATTGCAATCCGAATGCCAGATGACGAAGTTGTGTTGTCAATTCTAAAACAGACGGGTCCTTTGTTAGTGACAAGTGCCAACTTAAGTGATCATCCTTCTTGTACTAATTCAAACGAAGTTCTAGAACAATTAGATGGTCGAATAAGTATGATTTTATTAGGAGAAAGTGGGAATCAAATGGCAAGTACGATTGTAGATTGTACTAGCAAAAATATAAAAATATTGCGTGAAGGAATTATTCCAAAAGAGACAATCCGCGCAATCATCAAGTAAAAGCGAAGACGAGGAGAGAAGAAATGAAAGATCTACAAGTACAAGAGGTTATTGAAAAAGAGTTGAATCGACAAATCCATAATATTGAATTGATCGCATCTGAAAACTTTGTGAGTAGAGATGTACTTGAGGCAATGGGATCAGTTCTTACCAACAAATATGCAGAAGGATATCCTGGTAAACGATACTATGGTGGTTGTGAAGTCGTAGATAAAGTTGAAACTTTGGCAATTGAGCGATTAAAAGAAATATTTCAAGCAGAACATGCGAACGTTCAACCACATTCTGGCTCACAAGCTAATATGGCGGTTTATATGAGTGTATTAAAGCCTGGGGATTGTGTGCTTGGGATGGATTTAAATTCTGGCGGACATCTTACGCATGGCCATCCATTAAATTTCTCAGGTATTCTATATAAATTTGAGTCTTATGGTGTTGACGAGGTGACTCAACAAATTGACTATGAAGCATTACTTGAAAAAGCAAAGGTAGTAAAACCGAAATTAATAGTGGCGGGGGCTAGTGCATACCCAAGAGCAATAGATTTTAGCAAGTTCCGCAACATTGCCGATGAGGTAGGTGCCTTGTTGATGGTTGATATGGCTCATATAGCAGGACTTATTGCTGGGGGAGTGCACATGAATCCTGTACCATACGCAGATTTTGTGACATCGACAACACATAAAACATTGCGAGGACCACGTGGTGGTATTGTATTGTGCAAGCAACAATATGCGAAAGATTTAGATCGTAATGTATTTCCTGGAATGCAAGGTGGACCACTAATGCATATCATTGCAGCGAAGGCAGTGTGCTTTCATGAGATACTCAATAGTGATTTTAAATCTTACATGAAGCAAGTCATTGTAAATGCAAAAATACTTGCTCAAGCATTAAGTAATGAAGGGTTTAAAATTGTGAGTGGAGGGACCGATAATCACATCGTGCTTGTAGATGTGAAAGGATCAGTTGGGTTAACAGGGAAAAAGGCAGAAGAATTATTGGATTCAGTGCAAATTACTTGTAACAAAAATACGATTCCATACGATAGTGAAAAGCCGTTTATTACAAGTGGAATTCGAATAGGTAGTGCAGCAATGACAACACGAGGATTTAAAACAGAGGAATTTCAACAAGTAGCAAAATGGATAGTTAACGTACTTAAAAATCCAAATGACGAAGTATTGCATGAGCAAGTAAGAAATGAAGTATCACAACTTGCCCAAAAATATCCATTAGAGCATATTTAAAGTTCAGTAAGTCAAATCATAAAAGGAGGATAACTTATGAAAAAAATGATTGGATTATTTTTTGTAATGGTACTTCTTGTAGGGTGTAGCTCTACTTCTAAAGACGCGCTAGCAAATACGAAATGGGCACTTTATGGAATTGCGGTAATGGCATATGACGATGATGGAAGTTATCAAATCACAATAGAGGATGAAATAATTGTCCGGGGTGAGTATGAGAGTTTTATAGGTCAGGATGCCCATGATGTGATCACTAAAGAAGGTGAAGAATATCGGTATACAGAAGATAAGATCGAGTTCCTTATCAATGAACATGGGGATGTTGATGTAGATGATTTGATTGTGATTAGATTAAAACTATCACAAGAATATAATAATGGACTAAATGTGGATTCATATGTAGTAGGATTTATGGCAGATGAAAATACAATTAGTTTATACGATGATGTCTTAGCGGATGTAGATGGCGGTGCGATATTTGAAATACTCACAAAAATTGAATAGTACAAAAAAAGCTAGTGGAGTGAACTAGCTTTTTTTCATGCTGGATTTCAAGAAATCGCGAATACGTATCATTCCTCGGTTTAAAGTAGGTAGTGGGCAAGCGACATTAATGCGTATGAAGTCATCGGCATGATGAAATGCCTTACCATCTTCTATATCTACTTTAGCAATATATTTTAAATCGTTTTTTAGATTCGGATTATCAGAGTATGCACTAATATCTAGCCAAGCAAGATATGTAGCTTGTGGAATTTCAAATTGGCATAATGGTAAGTGTTCATCACAAAATTTCTTTATCCAGTTGAAGTTTTCGTTAATGCTGTCAAGACATTGTGAATGCCACTGGTGTCCAAATTGATAAGCCGCGTAGAGCGCTTCGTAGCCAAAAACATTCACACTCGTAGAACCGCTATATTTTGCGTGAGAAACAAACTGACAGTTGATTTCGTGATTTTTTGATAGGAGATAAGCAATCTTTATTCCGGCTAGATTGAATGTTTTGGTGCAAGATCCTAGTAAGAAAATATTTTGGTGATAATTGTGGTCTATACTGTATAATGAGGTCGCTTTTGTGCGTGTAATATCAATGTGAATCTCATCGCAAATAACAAAGACGTGATGCTTTTTGCAAAGTTCAATAACATCACTTAATTCTTGTGTTGTCCAACAACGTCCGGTAGGGTTGTGCGGATTGCAAAGAATTAGGGCGCGAATCGAGGAATCATTACTTAACAATGTGGATAGTTGGGGAAGATTCATATTACCATTTGGTAATAATGGATTTTCGATGACTTCAATTCCTAATTGTTTAGGCGTGTTAAATAAAGGAGGATACACAGGTGGTTGTACTACGACTTTTTGGTTAGGTTTAATTAATAGTCGAAGTAAATCATAAAGAGCATACACAACTCCTGTAGTGAAGATGATGTCTTCTTTTGAAATTTGATTGTGATGTTGTGTGCCTTCCCAATGAATTACTGCATCATAGGCTTTTTGGGGGGGATCAGTGTATCCGAAAATAGGGTGTTCCCCTCTTTTTTTTATAGCTTGAGTAATTGCTGGGCAACATTCAAAGTCCATATCTGCAACCCAAAGCGGTATGATATCCTCTAAGTTTTCTCTTGGTTTATAGCGGTCCCATTTTGTACAGGAACTGCCGATTCTAGATTGTGGCTGAGTAAAGTGTTTCATGTGGTGCTCCTTTCTATGTTTTCTTTCCTAATTGTAGCATAGAAGAAAAAGAAAAGGGACTTTTGGGTCCCTAAGTTTCTTATTCAGTAATAGTTGAAACAGCTTGTGCTCCAGCGATTTTCCCAAATACTACAGATTGAGAATATCCACCAGATTGCCAAGTTACTTCACCAGCAGCATATAGTCCTTCAACTACACTACCATCATTTTTTAGTACTTGAGTGAATTCATTTGTTGCAACTCCGCCTTTAGTCATGTGTACAGCAGAGTTTACTTTAGTTGCATAGTAAGGTCCTTCTGTTGATAGAGCACGCTTTGGCGTTGCCCCAAACTCATCTTCAGTTTGGTTTGTAGCATGTTCGTTATAAGATTCAAATGTTGCGATTAAGTTTTCGCTGTTTACACCGATTGCTTCTGCAAGTTCTTCAAGTGTTGCGGCTTCTGTGTATTGTCCAAGTCCATATTGTTTTCTTACGTTTGCGTTGTCTTCGATTTTTTGAGCATCAAATACAGTCCAAACACTTCCTTGATTAAGGATTTCTACACCCATTTCTAAGTTTCCTGTTGCTTCATTAATGAAACGATTTCCATCAGTGTTGATGAAGAAGTTTCCTGAACCATTGTTAGATAAATCTCTTCCAGGAAGGATGATCATTGGGAACACACGGATATTATCCATGTTGATAAGTTGAATGTCATTTTCTTCGAATACTGGAACAAAATCTCCTGTTGTTCCGATTTGATTTGAAGTCATTAATACTTCATGACCTGGTGCGTATTCTGCAAGTAATTCTTTATTTGATGAGAATCCCCCAGTTGTGATTAACACAGCGTCAGCATGGATGCTGTATGTTTCACCATAGTGAGTTGCGACAACACCAACTACTTTATCACCATCAAAAATTAAATCTTCACCTGCGGTTGCTGTTCTAATTTCAACTCCAAGAGCAGCTGCTTGGGACTCAAGTCCACCTTGGATTGTAGGACCAGCATAAGTATCTTCATCCGTCATGTGGTTTCTTCCACCGTAGTTGTGATTAAGTTCTATTCCAAAACCTCTTAACCAAGTGTCGATTCCTGCTGTTTCCTCAGCCCAAATCTGAAGGCGCTCAGGTGTTTCTCCAACGTTTTGTTTTGATTCAATGAAAGCTTCAATTGAATCTTCAACACCATTAGCTATTTGTGCTTCAGAATTGAAAACATCATAGAAGTTTAAGTCAAATTTACCATTACCAGATAGAATATCGAGTTTTTCGATAAGTAATACATTTGCATTAGGGTTGGTTTCTTTTGCTGAAATTGCAGCAGCTAATCCAGCAGGACCAGCACCAACAATCACAACATCGACTGTTGTATCTTCTATAGTGATGTCTTTAGGAGTTGCACTAACTGTATCAAGTGTAATTGGAGTTGTTTCCATACCAGCTTGCTCCATTGCTTGATTTACAGCTGATTTAATTGCGAAAGAACTATATGTAGCTGCAGATACTGAGTCTACAACTGCAGTATTCTCAGCTAAAATGCGCTCTTTCATAAGTGGAAATGCACGCTCGATTACAACTAGTGACTCAGTATTTTCTTTTAATTCAATATCAGTAATCACTTGATCTTCAATCGTAACAGTTAAATGAATTTCTCCATTATATCCGTGAGCACTTACATCGTAAGTTGTACCACTAGTTTCTTGTGTTTCTGGTGTTGCGTTTGGTTCTGTTGTTTCACTAGTGCAAGCTACTAAAGAACTTAGTAGAACAAGTACAAGCAAACCTTTAAATAATTTTTTCATTTCAAATCCTCCGAATAGACATTATCTATCAAGAAAAGAATAATTACAATGAAATTGTGAAAAAAAGCACAAAAACTCGATAAAAGTACAACAAAATTGACTACTAAAAAAACACTATATAATAAGGATAGAAAACGAAAATAACAAGGTGAAATAAATTCATAAAAAAAGTACTTGCATTCTAGTTTTATTGTGTTACAATACATAGGCACCGCAGAGATACGGGAGGTTGCTGACACACCGATAGACGTTGTCACGGTTAAAGTCAGGTAATTCCTGTTTAGCGGGTTTGCGACAAGCAAAATGAAATGAAGGAGGAAGATTTCATGGCAAAAAATAGCGTTAAAATTCGCTTAAAAGCTTACGAGCACAGAATGCTAGATGCTGCTGCAGAAAAAATTATTACTGCTGCAACTGCGCACGGAGCTAAAAAAGTTGTTGGACCAGTACCACTACCAACTGAAAAACAAGTGGTAACAATTCTACGCGCGGTACATAAGTACAAAGATTCACGCGAGCAATTTGAAATCAGAACACATAAACGTTTAATTGAAATCGTTGGACCAACTAGCGAAACTATCGACTCACTAAGTCGCTTAGAACTACCTAGTGGAGTTGACGTAGAAATTAAACTTTAGTTAAGTGGAGGTGAACATCATGAAAGGAATCTTAGGAAGAAAACTTGGTATGACTCAGGTATTCACAGCTGATGGAACTTTAGTTCCTGTAACAGTTGTAGAAGTAGAACCAAATGTAGTTATGCAAAAGAAAACAGTTGAAACAGACGGTTACGAAGCAGTACAGCTTGGGTATGAATCAACTACTGAAAAAAGAAGCAACAAACCAGCAGTTGGGCATGCTGCGAAAGCAAACACTGCTCCAAAAAAATACATCAGAGAAATTCGCACTAGCGATATGATGGAACATGAAGTTGGGTCTGAAGTGACTGCGGGTATCTTTTCCGCTGGTGATATCGTTGACGTTACTGGAATCAGTAAAGGAAAAGGATTCAATGGTACAATCGTAAGAAACAATGCGACTATTGGTCCAAAATCACACGGTTCAGGACATCACAGACATATCGGGTCGTTAGCAACTAACGGACGTAACAACGGATTAATCAACAAAGGAACAGTAATGGCAGGGCAAGAAGGTGGTTACACAACTACAAATCAAAACCTTGAAGTTATTAAAATTGATCTTGAAAACAACTATATGTTGATCAAAGGAAATGTTCCAGGTCCACGTCGTGGATTAGTAGTAGTGAAAACTACAGTAAAAAGAGTAAAAAATGTTGCAGCTAAAGAATTGTTGAGCTACTCTACAGAAGCTGCTGAAGAAACAAAAGTGGAGGAATAAGACATGCCAAAGTTAGATGTATATACACAAGAAGCGAAACAGCTTAAAACTATTGAATTGTCTGATGCAGTATTTGGAATCGAACCAAATCAACAAGCAATCTTCGATGCAGTAATCATGCAACGTGCTAGCCTTCGTCAAGGTACACACAAAGCAAAAACTCGTATGGAAGTTAGCGGTGGTGGTAAAAAACCATGGCGTCAGAAAGGAACTGGTCGTGCAAGACAAGGTTCTACACGCTCTCCACAATGGAGAGGTGGGGGAGTTGCATTTGGTCCAACTCCAAGATCTTACGCTTACAAGTTAAATCGTAAGGTTCGTCGTTTAGCTCTTAAATCAGCATTATCTGCTAAAGTGCTAAATGAAAACGTAATCGTATTTGATGCTTTAAAATTCGAAGCTATCAAAACTAAAGATTTCGTGAAAGTTATGGATGCTCATAACCTTGCTAAGAAAACATTATTCGTTGTTGACTTCGAAGAAGCTGATATCGATAATGCATTCTTATCAATGAGAAACATCCCTAACGCAATGATGCTTACAGTTGAAGGTTTAAATGTTTACGATATCGTAAATGCTGATAAACTAGTTATGACTGAAGCTGCCGCTGTTAAAGCTGGGGAGGTATGGGCATAATGAGTAAAGCTAGAGACATTATCATCCGTCCAATCATCACTGAAAAAACAATGGCGATGATGGATGCTGACAATAAAGTTACATTTGAAGTTGCTAAAGGAGTTAACAAAACTCAAGTTAAGTTAGCTGTTAAAGAAATCTTCAATGTTGACGTTGAAGCAGTAAACATTATCAATGTTCGTCCAAAAACGAAACGTGTTGGAAAATACATTGGTAAAACGAGCGCTGTTAAGAAAGCAATCGTTAAAATCAAAGCTGGACAAGACATCGAATTGTTCTAATAAAAACTATATCGGAAGAATAACGCTATTTCCGGAAAACATGCGTAAGGAGGAGCCCAACAATGGCTATTAAAAAGTATAAGCCGACCACTCCTGGACGCCGTGGCATGACTACGCTTGCAAACAATGAAATCACTGCAAGCAAACCAGAAAAGTCATTAACGGTATCATTTAGTAAAACAGGTGGTCGTAATAACAATGGACGAATTACAACTCGTCATCACGGTGGAGGACACAAACGTCTATACCGTATCATCGATTTCAAACGTAATAAAGATAACATCCCTGCAACAGTTGCAACAATTGAGTACGATCCAAACCGTTCGGCTAATATCGCTCTATTGAACTATGCAGATGGAGAAAAACGTTATATTCTTGCTCCTAAAGGGCTTGAAGTTGGTCAAAAAGTAGTTTCTGGTGAAACTGTTGATATCAAAGTAGGAAATGCTTCTGAAATGAGAAATATGCCTGAAGGTACATTCGTACATAACGTTGAATTAAAACCTGGTAAAGGTGGGCAACTTGCACGTAGTGCTGGTGTTTCTGCTCAAATCCTAGGGATTGAAGAAAAATACGTAACTGTACGTTTAGCTTCTGGTGAAGTAAGAAAAATCTTAGGAAACTGCCGTGCTACTATTGGTACTGTAGGTAATGAAGATTATAGTCTTGTTAACATCGGTAAAGCAGGACGTTCACGTTGGATGGGTATTCGCCCAACTGTTCGTGGATCAGTAATGAACCCGAATGATCACCCTCATGGTGGGGGAGAAGGACGTTCGCCAATCGGACGTAAGTCTCCAATGACTCCTTGGGGTAAAAAAGCTATGGGTGTTAAAACTCGTAAAAAGAAAAATGCGTCAGACAAATTAATTGTACGTCGTCGCAATAGTAAGTAGACGAAAGGAAGGAATAAAGACATGAGTCGTAGTTTGAAAAAAGGTCCATTTTGTGATGAGCATCTAATGAAAAAAGTTGTTGCACTAAATGAAACTAAGAAAAAAGAAGTAATTAAAACCTGGTCACGTCGTTCAACAATCTTCCCTGATTTCGTTGAACATACATTCGCGGTTTACAACGGTAAGGAACACGTTCCAGTTTATGTAACTGAAGATATGGTAGGACATAAACTAGGAGAATTCGTCCCAACTCGCAAATATGGCGGGCACGGTGACGATAAAAGAGCGTAAAGAGAGGGCTAAAGAGATGCAAGTAAAATCAACTGCAAAAACAGTCCGCATCGCTCCTCGTAAAGTACGCTTAGTGCTTGACTTGATTCGCGGTAAGGACTTAGAAGAAGCAACTGCAATTCTTAAATTTACACCTAACCATGCTGCAGTAGCGGTTGGGAAAGTATTAAAATCAGCAGCTGCAAATGCAACAAATAACCATGGTTTAAATGGTGAAAAATTATTCGTTAAAGCATGTTATGCAAACGAAGGAATCACAATGAAACGTTTCATGCCTCGTGCAAAAGGAAACGCTGCTCAAATATTAAAACGCACTAGCCACATTACTGTAGTGGTTGAAGAGCGCTAGGAAGGAAGAATACGATGGGTCAAAAGGTTAGTCCAATTGGAATGCGCGTCGGGGTTATCCGTGATTGGGAATCTCGCTGGTACGCTGAAAAAGAATACGGAACTTTACTTCTTGAAGATAACAAAATCCGTAAATTCTTAACAAAAGAATTACACGGAGCTTATATTTCAAGAGTTGAAATTGAACGTTCAAAAAATCGTGTGGATGTAATTATCCGTGCTGCTCGTCCTGGTGTAATTATCGGATCAAACGGAGAAAACGCTGCAGTAATCAAAACTAAATTAGAGAAGTTATGTGCTGGAAAAAATGTGAATATTCGCGTTTTAGAAGTTGCAAATCCTGATTTAGATGCTCAACTTGTAGCTCGCAAAATTGCTGAGCAACTAGAGCAACGTGCTTCATTTAGAACAGCACAAAAGAAAGCTATCCAACAGTCAATGCGCTCAGGTGCAAAAGGAATCAAAACTATGGTTTCTGGACGTTTAGGAGGAGCTGATATCGCTCGTAGCGAAGGCTATTCAGAAGGTGTTGTACCTCTTCATACACTTCGTTCAGATATCGATTACGCATGGGTAGAAGCTATGACTACTTATGGTAAATTAGGAGTTAAAGTGTGGATTTGTCGTGGTGAAGTATTACCAGGACAAATGGTTCAAGAGCCAGAAGCACCGAAACATCCACAAGGTCGTGACCGTCGTCGTCCACGTAACAACGATCGTCGCAACAGACCTAACAAACAAGAAGGTGCTGCTCAAACTAAAGCTGCTCCAACTGAAGGAGGTAATTAATTATGTTAATGCCTAATAGAACGAAATATAGAAGACCTCACCGTCAAAGTTATGAAGGGCGTTCAAAAGCTGGACGTGAAATCAACTTTGGTGAATACGGTCTAGTTGCTGAATCAGGAGCATATGTTTCAAACCGTCAAATCGAATCGGCTCGTATTGCGATGACTCGTTATATGAAACGTGGAGGACAAGTTTGGATCAAAATTTTCCCTCATTTAGCAATTACAAAAAAACCATTAGAAGTACGTATGGGATCTGGTAAAGGGGCACCTGAAGGTTGGGTTGCTGTTGTTCAACCAGGACGCGTATTATTCGAAGTTAGTGGAGTTTCAGAAGAAATCGCACGCGAAGCGTTGCGTCTTGCTTCTCACAAACTACCAGTAAAAACAAGTTTTGCAAAAAAAGGCGAGGTGAAGTAAGATGAAAGTTAAAGAAATTAGAGAGAAAAGCAATACAGAATTGCTAAAAGAAATCGATTCTTTAAAAGAAGAGCTATTCAGCTTACGCTTCCAGCAAGCAACTGGTCAACTTGAAAATTCAGCACGTATGAAAGAAGTAAAGAAGACAATTGCTCGCATTAAAACAGTTATCACTGAGCGTGAGCTTAGTGAAGCTAACTAAGGAGGAGCAGATGTATGGAAAGATCTAATCGTAAAGTATTACGTGGAACAGTTGTTTCAGATAAAATGGACAAGACAATCACTGTGTTAGTTTCAACACAAAAGTCACATCCACTTTACTCTAAACGTGTAAAATATTCGAAAAAATTTAAAGCTCATGATGAACTTAATGAGGCAAAAGCTGGAGATGTTGTTGAAATTATGGAAACTCGTCCATTATCTGCAACAAAACGCTTCCGTCTTGTTAAGGTAGTTGAGAAAGCTATCATTCTTTAGGACTAGGAGGGTAAATCAATGATTCAAAATGAAAGTAGATTGAAAGTTGCCGATAATACTGGTGCTAAAGAAGTGCTTGTAATCCGTTGCTTAGGTGGTTCTAAAAGAAAATCTGCCAGCATCGGTGATATTATCGTGTGTACAGTAAAAGAAGCAGCTCCAGGTGGAACTGTTAAAAAAGGAGATGTAGTGAAAGCTGTTATCGTTCGTACTAAATATCCAGTACGTCGTGCTAACGGATCATACATCAAATTCGATGATAACGCAGCCGTTATTATCAAAGATGACAACACGCCAAAAGGTACTCGTATCTTTGGACCTGTTGCAAGAGAATTGCGTGATAGAGAGTTCATGAAAATTGTATCTCTAGCACCAGAAGTACTTTAGAAAGGTGGCTTAACGTTTATGAAAATCAAAAAAGGCGATACAGTTAAAGTCATCACAGGAAAAGACAAAGGAACTATTGCTGAAGTAGTAGCAGTATTCCCTAAAGAAGATAAAGTAGTTGTTGAAGGGGTAAACATGAAAAAGAAAAACCTTAAACCTACTCAAGCTAATCCTGATGGTGGACAAATCGAAAAAGAAGCACCTATTCATGTATCTAACGTTATGGCTTACGATTCTAAAGAGAAAAAAGCAAGTCGTGTTGGATTTAAAACGGTGACTGATAAAAAAGGAAATACGAGCAAAGTTCGTGTTTATGTAAGCTCAGGAGCTGAAGTAAAAGGAGGTAAGAAATAATGAACCGCCTACAAGCTAAATATAAAGATACAGTTGTATCAAAGTTAATGACTGAATTTAACTATACTTCAGTAATGCAGTGCCCAAAGGTAGAAAAAGTAGTAGTCAACATTGGTGTTGGTGAAGCTATTTCAAACCCAAAAGTTCTTGATGAAGCAGTTGCAGAACTAGCACAAATCACAGGACAAAAGCCAGTTGTAACGAAAGCGAAAAAATCTATTGCGAACTTCAAACTTCGTGAAGGTATGCCAATTGGATGTAAAGTTACTTTACGTGGTGAAATTATGTATGAATTCTTAGACAAATTAATGAACATTTCATTACCTCGTGTACGTGACTTCCACGGAGTAAGCACTACTGCTTTCGACGGACGCGGAAACTACACATTAGGTGTTAAAGAACAAATTATTTTCCCAGAAATTAATTTCGATAAAGTAAACAAATTACGCGGTATGGACATTGTTATTGTAACTACTGCAAACACAAACAAAGAAGCGCAATCCCTACTCAAAGAGATGGGTATGCCTTTCGCTAAATAAGGAGGACAACATGGCTAAAAAATCGATGAAAGTTAAACAGCAACGTCCTCAAAAATTCGCTGTACGTGAATATACACGTTGCGAAATTTGCGGACGCCCGCATTCTGTACTTCGTAAGTACAAAATCTGCCGTATCTGCTTCCGTGATTTGGCTTACAAAGGTCAAATTCCTGGAGTTAAGAAGGCTAGTTGGTAGGAGGACAAAGTTATGATGAATATGACAGATCCAATTGCAGATATGCTTACTCGCATTCGTAACGGTGTTCAAGCACGTCACGAAGTAGTAGAAATTCCTGCAAGTAAAGAAAAAACAGCAATCGCTAAAATTCTTAAACAAGAAGGTTACATCTTAAACTATAAAGTTGAAGGTGAAAAAGCAGCTGAGAAGAAAATCGTAGTTGCTTTAAAATACGGTCCTAATAAAGAAAAAGTTATTAGCGGGATCAAACGTATTTCTAAACCAGGTTTACGTGTATATGCTAAAAGTGATGCATTACCACGTGTACTTAACGGGTTAGGAATCGCTATCATCTCTACATCTAATGGTGTAATGACTGATAAAGAAGCTCGTAAAATCCATGCTGGTGGCGAAGTTATCGCCTATGTATGGTAGTTTAAATTGAAAGGAAATTAATTAGAATGTCACGTATCGGAAATAAAACGATTACCATTCCTGCAGGAGTAGAAATCACTGTTACTGCAAGCAATGAGGTGACTGTAAAAGGTCCTAAAGGAACTTTAACACGTCAATTTAATGAAACATTGGGAATAAAAATCGAAGACGGTATCTTAACAGTTACTCGTCCAAATGAACAAAAACACATCAAACAATTACACGGAACTACTCGTGCTTTAATCTTCAACATGGTTGAAGGTGTACACGTAGGGTTCAAACGTGAACTTGAAATCGTAGGGATCGGTTACCGTGCTGCTTTAGCTGGTAACAAATTAACATTGAATGTTGGTTACTCTCATCCAGTAGAATTTGTAGCTGAAGAGGGATTAACTGTTGAAGTTCCTAACCAAACATCAATTATCATTTCAGGTATTGATAAACAACGCGTTGGTGAACTTGCTGCAAACATTCGTGCTACAAGAAAACCAGAACCTTATAAAGGAAAAGGTATCCGTTATAAAGGTGAACAAATCCGCCGTAAAGAAGGTAAAACGGCTGCTAAGAAATAGTGCGAAGGGAGAATATGAACAATGCTTAAAAAAGTTAGTAAAAATGCTGAAAGACTTCGTCGTCATGCACGTGTTCGCACTAAAATTAGTGGAACTCCGGAATGCCCACGTTTGAACGTTTTCCGTTCAAACAGTCACATTCACGCACAAATTATTGATGATGTAAATGGAAAAACACTTGTTGCTGTAAGCTCAGTATCACTGAAACTTGCAAACGGTGGAAACATTGATGCTGCGAAACAAGTAGGGGCGAAAATCGCTGAACTTGCTGTCGCTGCTCAAATTGAAAAAGTTGTATTTGACCGTGGAGGTTACTTGTATCATGGTCGTGTCCAAGCCCTTGCAGATGCTGCAAGAGAAGCTGGACTGAAATTCTAGGAGGGTCGCAAATGGAACGCAAACCAAGAAGAGTAGAACGCGAAAAAGAATTCGAAGAACGCGTTGTTGTTATCAACCGTGTTACTAAGGTTGTAAAAGGTGGACGTCGCTTCCGCTTTGCAGCTCTTGTAGTTGTTGGTGACAAAAAAGGTAGAGTAGGATTCGGAACAGGGAAAGCAAATGAAGTACCTGATGCAATCAAAAAAGCAGTTGAAGCTGCTAAAAAGAATGTATTCCGTGTGCCTTTAGTTAATAAAGGAGCTACATTACCACATGCTATCACAGGACGTTATGGAGCTGGAGAAGTATTCTTAAAACCAGCTGCAGAAGGTACTGGAGTTATCGCTGGTGGTTCAGTACGTGCAGTACTAGAACTTGCTGGTGTATCAGATGTATTATCAAAATGTATCGGATCACGTACGCCAATTAATATGGTTCGTGCAACAATTACTGGATTACAAGATTTAAAAACTGTAAACAGTGTTGCTAAGTTACGTGAGAAGAAAGTGGAAGAAATCCGCTAGAAGACGAGGAGGAAAACCGATATGAATTTACATGAATTAAAATATACAGAAGGTGCTCGTCGCGAAAGAAAACGCATTGGTCGTGGACATGGTTCTGGAAACGGTAAAACTGCTGGTAAAGGAAACAAAGGACAAAATGCACGTAGCGGAGGAGGAGTTGCCCTTGGATTTGAAGGGGGACAAACACCACTTTACAGACGTATACCTAAAAGAGGTTTCACAAACTTTACACGCAAAGAATATACAATCGTTAATGTTGAATCTTTAAATCGTTTTGAAGATGGAACAGTAGTAACTGTAGAAATGTTAATTTCAACAAAACTTGCTCGCAAACAATTAGACGGTATCAAAATTCTAGGTGTTGGAGAGCTTACTAAGAAATTAACTGTGCAAGCGCACAAATTCTCTAAGTCGGCTGTAGAAGCAATTGAAAAAGCAGGCGGAAAAGTAGAGGTGATCTAATGATCCAGACATGTATAAACTTGTTCAAAAACAAGGAAATACGTAACAAGATCTTGTTCACATTAGCTATGCTGTTGATTTATCAATTAGGAGCAGCTATTCCTGCTCCACGTGTGGATGCTAGTATTTTCACTAATTCGGTTAGTGAAAATACAGTGTTAAGTTTAATGAATATGCTAGGTGGGGGAGCTCTTGAGCGTCTATCAATCTTTGCACTAGGAGTTGGACCTTACATCACAGCTTCAATCATGATTCAACTTCTTTCGATGGACGTTGTTCCAGCACTGAGCGAAATGGCGAAGTCTGGGCAAACTGGTCGAATGAAAATGGATAAAATTACTCGATACTTAGCTGTAGTTCTTGCGTTCGTTCAAGGGGGTTCAATGATTTGGGCTTTCGATAACGGAGCGCTTGGAGTAAGCGGTATTGTAGAAGGTGGAAGCTTTGCAGTATATCTATATATTGCAACAGTCCTAGCAGCTGGAACAATGTTCCTTTTGTGGATTGCTGATCGTATTACAGCACACGGAATTGGAAATGGTGTTTCAATCGTAATCTTTGCCGGAATTGTTTCTGGTATTCCATTCCAATTTAGCCAAGTTTACTCAATCTTAGTAGACAGCTCAAGCAGTACAGCGATGTTTAACGGAATTCTAATGTTTGCAGTGTACATCCTAATGTATCTAGCAATCATTATTCTTGTTATCTTTATGACTCGCGCTGTGAGAAAAATCCCTATCCAATACACATCAAGTAGTATGGCTAGAGGTGGAAAACAAATGAATTTCTTGCCGTTGAAAATTAATTCAGCGAGCGTTATTCCTGTTATCTTCTCAACAGCAATTATGACTGCACCAATTACAATTGCTAGCTTTTTTCCAGCTAATGATGTAACAAATTTCTTAAATACAGTACTTGATCTTCAAAAACCTTTAGGTTTATGTATCTATGCATTGTTGATTGTGTTCTTCACATTCTTCTATACAAATATGCAAGTAGATCCTGCTAAAATTGCAGAAAACTTAGGGAAAAGTGGTACTTATATTCCAGGGATTCGTCCTGGGAAAGATACAAAAGAATATGTAGGAAAAGTATTAAACCGCATTACCGTTCTTGGGGCTTCATTCTTACTTTTCATTGCTTTATTGCCATATATCTTACCAATGTTAATTGTTGAGTTACCATCATCTGTATCGATCGGTGGAACAGGGATTATCATCGTTGTAGGGGTTGCGCTTGAAACAATGTCTAGCTTAAAAGGTCAGTTGACTCAAAAACAATATCGTGGGTTTGTTCAAAAATAAGAGGTATGAGTTTGAATATTCTGATTATGGGACCTGCGGGAAGCGGGAAAGGGACAATGTCCAAAAAAATAACAGCTGAATACAATATTCCACATGTATCTACAGGGGATATGTTCCGTGAAGCATTGAAAAAACAAACAATGCTTGGACGTATTGCCCAAGGATATATGGATGAAGGAAAATTAGTTCCTGATGAAGTAACAATCGCAATGTTAGAAGAGCGCTTCACTGTAATGGGTGTTGAGGAAGGATATCTATTAGATGGTTTCCCACGCACACTACCACAAGCTGAGGCACTTGATGAACTAACAAACCGTTTGTCATGTGAAGTTGAAGTAGTGATCGATTTAACGGTTGATTTCGAAGATTTAGCTAAACGTATAACAGGACGTCGTGTATGTAGCCATTGTGGTGAAATATACCATGTTGAATTCAGTCCTTCAAAAGTTGAAGGGATCTGCGATAAATGTAATCACACGTTAACACAACGCGCTGATGACACAAGAGAACAACTTCAAATTAGATTAGCTGAGCATAACCGTAATACTGCTCCAGTGCTGGATTATTATGAAAGTAAAGGATTAGTAAAGAAGGTAAATGCATCACTTGCAATCGATGATGTTTGGAATTCTGTTCAAGAGATTCTGGAGAATCTTAGATGATTACAACTAAATCTCAAAGAGAAATTGTGACAATGAAAGAAGCTGGTAAGATTGTTTCTACTGCATTACATGCTGTAGCGAAAGCAATCAAACCAGGAGTTTCATTGAAACAACTAGATGCGATTGCTGAAGATGTAATTCGCTCTATGGGTGCTACTCCATCCTTTAAAGGCTATGGAGGGTTTCCAGCATCAATATGTTCATCAATCAATGATGTACTTGTACATGGAATACCAGACAGTACAACATTGAAAGAAGGAGATATCATTTCAATTGATTGTGGTGCCTTTTATCAAGGGTATCACGGAGATTCTGCTTGGACATTTGCAGTAGGAGAAGTCAGCGAAGAAGCTAAAAAACTAATGCAAGTGACAAAAGAATCCTTATTTGTAGGTTTAGAACAGGTAAAAGCTGGGAATCGTTTAGGTGACGTATGTCATGCAATTGGCGAATTTGTTGCAAGTCATGGATTTAGTGTGCCACTTGAGTACACAGGTCATGGAATTGGAACACACTTACATGAAGAACCAGCCATTCCAAACTATGGGCAACCAGGGCGTGGAATTGTTCTAAAAGAAGGGATGACCTTAGCAATTGAACCAATGGTTATTGCTGGGAAACCTCATTTGAAAGTGTTGAGTGATGACTGGACAGTTGTCACAAAAGACAATAGTCTTACAGCACACTATGAACATACGATATTGGTTACAAAGGAAGGATATGAAATCCTTACAATGAATCATGAGATTAAGGAGGAAGACTCAATTTATGGGTAAGCAAGATGTAATTGAAATTGATGGAATTGTAGAAGATACACTTCCAGATGCAAAATTTAAGGTGAAATTAGAAAATGGACATGTGATCTTAGCTCACGTTTCTGGTAAAATCCGTATGCACTACATTCGCATTTTACCGGGAGATCGTGTCACTGTTGAAATATCACCGTATGATTTAACACGTGGGCGTATAACATTTAGACACAAATAAGTCTTAGGAGGAAAATTGCATGAAAGTAAGACCATCAGTCAAACCAATATGCGATAAGTGCCGCATCATTAAGCGCAAAGGCCGCGTCATGGTAATTTGTGAAAACCCTAAACACAAACAACGTCAAGGAAATTAGGAGGAAAAACAAGTATGGCTCGTATTGCTGGAGTTGATATTCCTCGCGATAAGCGCGTGGTAGTATCACTAACATATATCTACGGAATTGGGAGTAGCACAGCTACTCAAGTATTAGCAAAATGTAACATTAGTGAAGATGTTCGTGTAAAAGATTTAACAGATGATCAAGTAGCATTGATCCGTCAAGAAATCGACGCGATTAAAGTAGAGGGTGACTTACGTCGCGAAGTTCAATTGAACATCAAACGTCTAATGGAAATCGGTTGTTACCGTGGAATGCGCCACCGTCGTGGGCTTCCAGTTCGTGGACAACGTACAAAAACAAACGCACGTACACGTAAAGGACCTCGTCGTACAGTGGCGAATAAGAAGAAATAGACGATAGGAGGAAAGCAGAATGGCAAAAGGTAAAAACACTGGACGTAAAAAACGCGTCCGTAAGAATATAGCTAAAGGTGTTGCGCATATTCATTCAACATTTAATAACACTATCGTTACGATTACAGATGAACACGGAAATGCTATTGCTTGGTCAAGTGCTGGAGCATTAGGATTTAAAGGTTCACGTAAATCAACACCTTATGCTGCTCAAATGGCAGCTGAAGCAGCTGGTAAAGCAGCTGTAGATCATGGTATGAAATCAGTTGAAGTTAACGTTAAAGGACCAGGACCAGGACGTGAAGCAGCAGTTCGCTCTTTACAAGTGGCTGGACTAGACATCACTGTAATCAACGATGTAACACCTATTCCACATAACGGTTGTCGTCCACCAAAACGACCACGCGGTTAAGAAAATCCATACCAGGAGGGATTAAGTAATGCAAAAATTTGAACGCGCCAATTTTGAAGTAAATGAGTATGTCGAATCAGAAC
>CAYJEY010000015.1:0-52821 GCA_964369385.1 uncultured Holdemania sp. | reverse complement strand
CAAAAAATATAATTCAATCAATGTCTAGAAAAGGAAATTGTTTAGATAATTCACCAACAGAAAATTTCTTTGCAAGATTAAAGAATGAAATGTTTTATGGAAAAAAAAGTACTTTTAAGACACTTAATGAATTAAAGGTAGCAATAGTAGAATATATTGATTATTATAATAATCAAAGGATTATAACAAAGTTAAAAGGAATGACTCCTATACAGTATAGAAATCATTCCTTAGCGTGTTAATTCAATGTCCAATAAAGTGGGTTCACTTCAAAAGGAGTTTTTTTTGGTTAACGTTGTCGATTACGAGATACTTTAAATTCGTACATTTTTTGATCAGTATATTCTATTAATTGATCAATAGTTTGCTTATTCAAAGGAGAAACCTCAGTGATTCCATAACTAATTGATGTTTCATATTCTTTTTTATACTCTTCTTGAAGAGAAGTTACTCGCCGATCGAGTTTAGCTAATTTTTCTTTGATTGAGAATGGTGACTTTTGATTTCCTACAATTAAGAATTCATCACCACCAACACGAGCGATTAAGTCATACTGAAATATTTTCTTGATTTCATCACAAACCATCAGAATATATTTATCGCCTTCTTCATGACCGAAGGAATCATTGACTATTTTTAGACGGTCGATATCTATTAAGGACAAATAGCAGTAGGTATTATTTTCTAGATATTCGCTTAAATTATTGAGGGCTACACTTCTCACATAAAATCCAGTAAAGAAATCTGTTGAAGCTTGCTCCTCGAGCTCCTTAGTAACTAAGTTTTCAACCTCGATCTCAGCGGATGTGTTGCTGAAGGCGATTGATGCCTGCTTTAGACGCGAATAAATGAATACGATTACCATAATGATAATAAATGTCAGCATAGCAACAGAGCCTGTGCGAAGCTGATAAAAAGCATTAAATGTAACATGGTCTGTTGTGATATACAATGTATGCGCTGAAGTAAATAGATGTAGACATACCGTGGCAAGTAAGACACATGCTAATTTTAAACTTGCGATATCAGCAAACAAATAGCGAACTACTTTTGAAATTAAGATACGACTACTTACATAAATATATGGATAAAGAATAAGGAAGCTAAAACTAATAATTTGAAGTCTTAAGTTTTCATCCTGTAAAATATCTACAATTTGTTGATTTAAATATAAGGATAAGCCTCCAATTATTAGGAGTTGAGTACCAAAGAAATTAATTGTAAAGCAGGTGAGTGCAGCAATGCTATTGATAAATCCTTGTCTAAACACGATAAGGATTTCAATCCCAAGTACAACGAAATACAAAATCATAAAGATATCATTGCGTTGAAATTCAGAAATATAAACTGGAAAGTAAAACATGAAAGTATTTAATATCGATAAGACTAGTAGTTGAAACTTAGTAACTAGAGGTGTTCCAAATATACGCGCAAAATAATAAAAAATAGCGTAGTTGTACATAAGGTAATTAAATAGCATAAAAATAAGCATATTAATTTCCTCCTTTTTGATAATAAGCGATTTTGTCTTTTTTCATGAGCTGATCTACTTTTTCAACTACTTCGGATCGGGTAAGTACCTCTTCCGCAAGGAAGCACATTGATCCAAGGTTGGCATGTATCGTAAATGGTTCTTTAGAATCTATAATGGAAATAAGATTGCCAATACGCTCTACAATCATTTGTAGGATTTCTTCACTTACATCATTGAGGATAATCAAGAATTCATCCCCTCCAACGCGTGCGCAGTAATCATCATCACGAGTTGCCATCTTTAAGCAATCGGCAACTGACGTAATGTAGCGGTCTCCGGCTTTATGACCATGGAGATCGTTGACGGACTTGAGTGAGGCGAGGTCAGCATAAATTACGCCAAAGTTCTGTGTTGTTCTACCACATAAATCGTCTAACTTATTAAAAATGAAACGACGATTATATAGTTTAGTTAAGTCATCAATATTAAGTTTAAATTCAGCGTTAATTTTCTTTTGTGCCACCATACCTTGTAAGAATTTTGCTTCATCTGCTTTACGTTTATATGGATGGAGCTGAACAAGAGAATAGTTAAATACGAGTAATAAGAAGAATAGAGCTAACACAAAGAGCACAGTACAAATCGTAGCCATTGTGTAGCGCTCATAACTTACGCTATGAGTCAAGAACCAACTGTCATATACAATCACAAAATAAAGGAGTGTTGCAGCACAGGAAATAATTTCAGAGTATATTGGAGCCATAGAAAGTTCAATGAGTTTCTTTAAACTAAAGAGGATACGAACGGTATTTAACATCATAAATAACAAGAAGTGGGCAATAAACACAGTTTGAAAAAAAGTAGTTTGATTAGCATAAATCTCGGCATAGCTTTGACCTGTAGCCACAGAAGTAATGACCAATATAAGAAGATGAACTGCTACAACATTGAGCACATAACTTGCAGACAAAACCCATAATTGTCGCTTAGAGGTTTTTGAAAGAAGTCGAAATTCAAGATAGTAGGCAGCATATAAGAATGCATATAACTGATGATAATCAAGTTTAATGTGATAACAGAAATAAAACAGTGATGCATTGAAGATGGCAAAGGCAGCCGAATAAAGTATATTTTTTTTGCAGTATTTAAGAATTTTTGTACCGAAGCGTAATGACGAAAAACTATGACATGCATAGATGATTAATCCAAAAATAACCCAAGTCATACTCACTGCTAACTCCCCCTTTACATAACTTCAATACTACTGTATGCCCGCTTATTATAATAGGATAATATAGTTATGTCAATGAAAGAAAGGTGAAATAAGTTAATTTGTAATCGAAACGTAACCAATGCGGTTAACAGGTGGTTATATCCTAAATTTAAGTATAAAAAAACACACAAAAGTGTGTTTAAATCATAACAATTTGTGTAATCGAGCTCATGACCACATTACAGATACCTGCAAGTAACATTACTTGAATTGGATCAATATTTTTTTTTAGTAACAAGAACATGGATAAGCTAAATAGAATTACTGCATTTATGTTTGTATTCATTACTGAAATTTCTCCTACACCCCAAAATGCACTAATCAAAATAGAGAGTCCAGCACTAGCGATTAATGCAATTACAGCAGGTCGCAGTGTTGCAAGCGTGCTTTTAATGACATCGAGTTTGCGATACTTTAAATATATAAATGTGAGAAAGCTAACAATGATACAAGAGGGTAGAATACAGCCCAATGTTGCAACAATCGCTCCACCCATACCAGCAATCTTTGTACCTACAAAAGTGGCTGTATTGATTGCGATAGGACCTGGAGTCATCTGAGATATTGTAACTAAATCAGAAAATTCTGCAACTGATAACCACTGATTTGATTCTACAACTTGATTTTCAATAAGTGGTAATGCAGCATAGCCACCTCCAAAACTAAATAGTCCAATTTGTAGAAAACTTAAGAATAATTGAATGTAAATCATTTCATCATCCCCCTTTTTTGAAGTAAGAGCGTTTTACATGCTCCATAAACTCCACAAGTTAAGATAATGTAAATGACATTAACCTCAAAGAAGACTGTGATACAAAATGATAGAATGAGTATGATCATAAGTTCATTGCTTTTTTCTTGTCTTAGCCCACTAATCATTTGAATCACAACTGCACCAATGACTGCTGCTATTCCGGCCTGCATTCCCTCCAACATTAAGGCAATGATTGTATTTGACTTGAATGCTTCATAAAAAAATGAAATTGCGGTAATGATAAAGAAGGGTGGAAGGATTGTGGCAAATACTGAAGTTAAAAGACCTCGTACGCCTGCTAGTTTATATCCAATCACGATTGCACCATTAACAGCAATGGGTCCTGGTGCTGATTGAGCTAGCGCGACTAAATCAAGCATCTCCTCATCCTCAAGCCAACCAAATTCATCGACAAACTTATCTTTCATCAATGTGATAATGACATAACCACCACCAAACGTAAATGCACTGAGTAGGAAAGTCGATGTGAATAATTTTCTAAGTGTTACCTTTGTCTTTTCCATAATAGTTTCTCCCCATTAATATTTTATGTAAAACACTGATATATGTAAAATAATATTATGTTATGATATGTATATAAAATTTATTATAGGAGGGTGTATGACATTAAGACATTTAATGATATTTATTGCCGTATATGAAACGTTGAGTTTTACGAAAGCGGGAAAAAAAATGAGAATCGCTCAACCTGCAGTCAGTCTTGCCATCAAAGAACTTGAGGAATATTATCAAGTCTGTTTATTCAATCGAATTAAAAATGGTGTTCATGCTACAAAGCAAGGAGAACTTCTTTATCAATATGCTTCTAATATTTCTACAATGATGGATGAAATGGAAGGACATGTGGCATCATGGAAGAAAGAAACTTCGATACGTATTGGAAGTAGCATAACTATTGGAATCCATTTACTTCCAGATCTTGTGGCACAGTTTCAGGAAAGGTTTCCTGAAATACAAATTGAAGTAACGATTGCTAACGCCAACACAATTGAAGAGGAGATTTTACAAAATAAAATTGATTTTGCCCTCATTGAAAACAAGTCTAATCACAAAATGTTGAGTGTTACGCCATTTATGCAAGATAAACTTTGTACAATTGCACATCCAAGCCATCCTCTAGTCCATAAAAAAAGACTGAAATTAACTGATTTTAACCAAGTCTGTTTTTTAGCACGTGAAGAAGGAAGTAGCGTTCGTACATTTGTAGACAGTTTGTTTGCACTGAATCAGGTGAATCCAAATATTGTGTGGCAATCGACAAGTACACAAGCGATCACTCAGGCTGTACAAAAAAACCTTGGAGTGACAACTCTACCTTATCGTTTGATTTCTCGTCAAATTACTGATGGACATGTCGTTGAATTAGATGTTCCACAACTCAATGTAACTAGACAATACAATATTGTATATTATAAAGGAAAGCACATCACAAAAGTGATGCAAACATTCATGGATCACTGCATAATTCATGCAGCTGAAAATTAAAAGACAAAGAAAATTTACTTCTTTGTCTCCTCGTTATTCTTGAAATTTTTAATTTCTTCCATTGGACGATGTGGTGAGAGTGGTTTTTTCTCATCATGTTGTCTTTTTACTTGTTTAATTTGTAGTTCGAGTTCACGAGCAGATATACGAAGGGCACCCTGTCCCAATATAATCAATTGCTCAAGACCATCAGATGTAGCTACACTTACCTGATAAGACTTTGATAATTCTTTGGTCGCTTGTTCAATATAACTATCAGCCGTTTGTGCTGTCTTTGTATAAATTGTATAGAGCGAACCTTGCTGAAGTGAAGAACCACGGTTATCAAGTACACGATAAGCATCAAACACGACAATACAAATGCCTTCTCTTGTGCCATGATAATTTGCCAACATATGAAGAAGCTGTTGACGAGCATTTGCTAAATCATCTTGTGCTAGCAGTGCTAAATCAGACCAAGAGTGAATCATGTTGTAGCCATCTACAATTAAGCAAGGTATTTTTTTAGCTTGCTTCACAACTGGTGTGTGTGTTAAATCCAATTCTTTCTTTTTAATATAGATACGCTCAGTACTGCGATCTTTTGTCTTATAGGTGCGATTCATCACAAGCTCGAGTTCATGGTCACTAACGGCATAGCGCTTATGTTGTAGTGCGTCTGATTCTTTAGATGAAGTTAAATAGTATTGATCAATATGAATGTGGTCTATAACTTCATCATAGTTAACTAAAAATCCACTTCCATGAGCACAAAATACGGAGTGACTAGGTTGCTCTAAGTCAGTTTCGGCTATGTAATTAATATTTGTAATGAGATCTTGGGCATCATGTACTGCCATATAGGGGCCATAACTCATTGTAAATATACCAGTCCCTTTTGTATAAGAGATGAGCGTGGTTTGAAAATTCTGTAGCGAAGAAAGAGCGGCCTGACCAATAAGTTTAATCATTTGTGCTTGTTCAGATAAGATGAATTTTGCCCCCATTTGTTCCATTTCATAAAGAGTACGACTCAAATAACTAGCATCAATTGCAATTTCAAAATTACAACTAGGTTCAAGTATTTGAAGTTGATTATGATGTAATCCATGTCGAAGAGCACGGATTGTTGCTTCTTTAAAGTCATTAGCTTCAGTATGTTTTACGTGCGCTTTACCCGCCAATAAAGTAATTTTTAAATCAGTAAGTTGAGCACCAATGAGTAATCCACGCCAATTCATTTTATCAAGTGTAGTAAGTACTTGTTTTTGAAAGCTTGCACTTAATACATCGTAAGGGCAAGTTGAATCTACTTGAATGCCAGACCCTAGTGGTAGAGGCTCAAGTAATAAGTGGACCTCAGCGTAATGTTTTAATGGCTCAAAGTGTCCTAGTCCTATCGAGTTTGTAGTAATTGTCTCCATATAAGTGATTTGGGCATTGGCAAACTCTACTTGTATTTTAAAACGCTCGAAAATGACATGTTTTAGGATTTCTGTTTGAATTTCCCCCATGAGATGAATGGATAGACCCTTATTTGTTTCGTCATATTTTATTTTTAATTGTGGATCCTCTTCCTCCAATTGCTTGAGGAGTCGGTAGACTACGAAGGGATCGTTTCCATCAAGTATTTTTATAACATAACTGAGGGGGGGCGTGAGTTGGAAAGGATATTGATGCTCCTCAAATCCAACACCTGAATGTGCTTGGCCTTGACTTAATCCAATTAGAGTACAGATATCACCGGCAACTACGCGATCACAAAGTTGAAATTTATCCCCGTGGTATTGGCGGATTTGATTGATTTTTTCATTGTGAAGAAGGCTCTTAACTTTCAATTCGCCTCCAGTGAGTTTAATGTGGGTACAGCGACTGCCTTGAAGATCACGATCAACTTTAAATATTCGTGCTCCAAATTCATCCCCATATTGAGGCATCAAAGTAAGATTTGCTAAGCCATCTAAAAATATCGAAACATTCAATGACTTTAATGCAGAACCAAAGAAGCAAGGAAAGATTCTTCGCTGGGCAATCGCTTCTTTAATGTGAGATAATTCAAGTGTTTCATGTTGACTATAGTAATCAAGTAAACTATCTTCTTGTAGTGCAATTTCTTCAATTTGTGATAAGTAATCAGGGAATAGAATACAATGCTCATCCAAGTCTTCTTTTAAATTGTGGAAAATGACTTCTTGTGAGTCATAGGCTAAGTCCATTTTGTTGACAAATATAAAAGTTGGAATTTGATAAGTTTCTAGTAGTTTCCAAATGGTTTTAGTATGTTGTTGAATTTGATCAATTCCATTAATGAGTAAGATTGCATAATCTAATACATAAAGAACACGCTCCATTTCAGTAGAAAAGTCTGTGTGACCAGGAGTATCCAACAAATGAAATTCCGTATCTAAATGTTGAAAGCGGGCTTGCTTTGAATAAATTGTAATTCCACGACTACGTTCTTGATGATTATAGTCAAAAAAACTTGTCTTGTGGTCAACACGGCCAAGTTTTTTGATTTGATGTGTATGATAAAGGAGACTCTCTGAAAGCGTCGTTTTTCCTGCATCTACATGTGCTAATATACCTATCGTTAACTTTTTCATACTTTCTATTTTAGCAACATTCCCTAAAAAAGAAAACAATCAACACTTGAATTATGATAAAATTGTCCTATTGAAATGGGGAATGGAAATGGTAAAAGGAAATGATTTAGCACATAAGCCAATCAAACCTTTGTTGTGGGGGTTAGCAATACCGGCAATAATTGCACAACTTGTCAATATTGTATACAACATGGTTGACCGTATATATATTGGAAACATGGCTGGAGGAACAGTAGCAATGGCGGGATTATCAGTCGCCTTACCTATTGTTACTTTGATAATGGCATTTACACAGCTTGTTGGGGTAGGTGGAGCACCACTTGCGGCAATTCAACTAGGTAAGGGAAATCATGAAAAAGCGGAAAAAATCATGACGAACTCGTTTGTAGCTCTACTTATACAAGGAACGATACTAACAATCATCATTAGTCTTTTTAAAGAACCACTCCTAATGATGTTTGGAGCAGACATGACGACAATTGCACCTGCCCTTGAATATGTCTCAATTTATGTTTTAGGGACAGTGTTTGTTCAAATATCAATTGGTATGAATTCATATATCACAACACAGGGCTATGCGAAATTTGGTATGGCTACTGTCTTAATCGGTGCGATTTTAAATATTTTTTTGGATCCTATCTTCATTTTTGGATTTGATATGGGGGTTAGCGGTGCGGCACTAGCTACAATTATTTCTCAAGCTGTGTCAGCGATTTGGGTGCTTGTGTTCTTTAAAAATACGAGTCGTCTTAAACTTCGTATGAAATTTGCAAGACCAAGCATGAAAGTACTGCTCAGTATTATGGCACTTGGAATTTCTCCTTTTATTATGCAATTCACAGAGAGTTTACTACAAATCTCTTTTAATAATCAATTGTCAGTCCATGGTGGAAGTACTGCAGTAGCCACAATGGCAATACTGATGAGTTTGTATCAAATGATGGCATTACCACTTATTGGCTTTTGTATGGGGGCGCAGCCTATTCTAAGTTATAATTATGGTGCAAAAAATTTCCAACGAGTCAAAGAAACATTCAAGTTTACAATTCGTGTTTGTCTAAGCTTCTCTATCACAGCAGGAATGATTGTATTATTAGGAGCTCCTTTATTTGTAAGAATATTTTCCCAAGATCCACTCACTATTGAGTATGCGACTTGGGCAATTCGAGTATTCTTATGTGGAACGATTTTCTTTGGAGCACAACTTGCTTGTCAACAGGCGTTTATGGCTCTGGGGCAAGCGAAGTCATCGTTATCAATGGCGATATTTAGAAAAGTGATTATGCTAATCCCTCTTATTTATGTTTTACCAATACTTATAGGAGATAATGAATTTGCCATTTCAATGGGGCAAAGCGTAGCACATTTGACTTATGATAGTGGTCGTGTATTTGCAATTTTAGTTTCAGAGTCAATTGCCGACTTTAGTGCTGCGATAGTCACTTCATTAATGTTTTATCGTTTCTATAAAAAACATCTTTGTGTTGATTCAAGTAAAATAGAAACATAAAATATGTTATAATTAATAAAATATAAGTTTGGGGTGAACGATATGGAAATGTTTTTACCACTACTAGTTTTATTTCTTACAATTATAGTTGCTACCTCTTTTATAAATGAAAAGACGATTAAATTACCTACAGAAATTGCTCTACTTAGTGTTTCATTAGTTTTAGGAGCAATTTTTATTTTCATTATGCCAATGATAAAAGGTAATTTCAACCATTTACTTCCATTGGAACTTATTAATGAATATTTGATTCAAGGAGTCCTATGTTTCATGTTGTTTTCGGGATCTTATCAATTAAGTTATACGATTATCAAATCAAAGTTAAGAGCCATTAGTTTATTAGCACTAATTGGAACTTTGATATCTGCATTAGTTTATGGAGTATTAACATTTGCTTTGTTTAGAACTCTTGGAATGAATGACTTCAGCTTCATGCAATGTTTTTTAATTGGTTGTATTGTCTCACCAACCGATCCAATTGCCGCAATGAGTATATTAAATAAAGTAGGATTACCAAAAGAAATTGGACTTGTGATTGAAGGCGAGTCACTATTTAATGATGGAGTAGGAATTGCCTTATATGCAGTAGTAAGTCTCGCGATAGAGCATCATAGCGGACTAGATCCTATGGTTTTTAGCTCCATGTTATTTAAGGAAGTGGTTGGTGCTATTGTATTGGGATTTGTGATTTCTTGGTTTATGTATCAATTGTTTTGCGTATCGAGTGATAACAAGATGAAGGTTATCGTAAGCTTACTTTGTGTTTCAACGACTTATTTAATTGGAGAGTACATTGAAGTTTCAAGTGCAATTGCGAGTGTTGTATGTGGAATTACATTTGCAAGCGGAATCGAAAAGAATAAACAAACCAGTCAACTTGAAAGTTATTATGACTTTTGGGAAGTGGTAGATACTTTATTGAATTATTGCCTTTATGTAATTTTAGGGTTATCAGTAATTCATATTATTATTTATGCGAAAGTGAATCTTGTTGCAATAGTTATTGCATTGCTTGGTAATATTTTCTCAAGATTTATGGGAGTATTCATTGTAGGTTTCGATAAAAAAGTCAGGGTAGGAAACTTAAGCCATATGGCCTTCACAAAGCTATTTACTTGGGCTGGATTAAAAGGTGCACTATGTTTAGCCTTGGCAATTGACTCATTAAACTTCTTTGAAACCGACAGTTATCATAAAATGCTCGTATCTGTATTTGCTATTGTATTGTTCACAACATTTCTACAAGGTCTTTCTATTGGTGGCTTCTATAAAAAGTATTATTCAAAATGCTAAAATATTAAAGAAGCATAATTTTAGTAAAAAAAGCGGGATATTTTGTAAATTTTTAAAATATTATTGATACTCTAATTTGTTTATGTTAAAATCCATGAGTATCAAAATTGTCTGGTTACATTATAGTTTACATAAATAATCGCCATTTGTTTTGATAATCATAGATTTACAATTGTTTGGCAGTGAAACTACTATCGACCTTACTTTATCTTCCACCACTTGATAAAATAAGGACTTTCTGTTACTGCACAACCGAAAGTCGATGCGTATGATAGTATTCACATAGTAGTTACAACAACACCACTTGTTGTAAAATAGAAAAATGCCTTTATGGGCATTTTTTATTTTATATTGAAGAATGTTGTGACTTGAAGCAAGCTTGAGTATGATCGCACACTAAACCACAAGCTTGCATATAAGCATAAATTGTTAATGATCCTACAAATTTAAATCCACGCTTTTTAAGGTCTTTACTGATAAGGTCAGATAATGCAGTTTTAGCTGGAATTTCGCTTTCCCAATGGGTCACGATTGGTGCGTAATTCACAAATGACCAAATATATTGGTCAAAAGAACCAAATTCGATTTGTACTTTTAGAAATTGTTGGGCATTGTTAATAGCTGCTTGAATTTTTCCTCGATGACGAATAAGATTCGCATTTTGAACTAATTCATTTACCTTATCTTCATTATATTGTGCTACAAGTTGAGGGTCAAAGTAATCAAAGGCACTTCTAAAATGTTCACGTTTTCTTAAAACAGTAATCCAAGATAAGCCAGCTTGCATCCCTTCTAAAACAAGATTTTCAAACAAAGCTTGATCATTATGGATGGGGATTCCCCATTCTGTGTCATGATAATTTTGATAGATTTCTTCATTGCTTACCCAAGCACATCGTGTAAGTTTTTCCATATTAAGCACTTACTAGCACTTTTTGGTCATGCGTGTAAACTTTTGTTAATTGGTCTAATTGATCACGTTCAACAATTTCAGTAATAATATCCCCAAAGTCTTGATTAAACTCTTGAAGGCATTCAGTGAAGTATTCGACTAGCTCCTCTTGATCAGCAACAGATTCTAGTTGCCATACAAGGATGAATCTTTGTTGTTGCTCTAAGTTAAAATCATACCAAGGCGTTTCTTCTATTTTTTCAAATAAATCCAATGTGTATTGTTTGCGAGTATCTTCCATCATGATATGTAAGAAGCCATAGGCATGTTCAAGATGTGTTGCTACTACAGTTATTTTGACAATACTGTGGGCATCTTCATCCACTTTTAAGAAGTCTTCACTTGTAATCTTTTTATCTAATATTTCTTTTAATGTTATTTTATTCATTTTTATCACCTTTATTAGTATATCACGCACTGCAATTGAAATGTAGAGTTAGTTTAAAACTTGATATATCACAGTGGATAATTGATCGAAGAAAGAGTATAATAATGGATAGAACGAGAGGAAAAAAAATGAAAAAATTATTGGTATTATTATTGGCGATGCTCATGTTAGTGAGTTTAGTTGCTTGTGATACTGCATCAAATCAAGAAGATGGAAATGTAAATACTGAGGTATCAAGTATTCCGGCAGCTGAAAGTGACAATGAGGAGTTCAATGAATTTTTATTAGAATTATATCGTGATTATGTTGGAAGTGATAGTTTATCACTGCACTTTTCACTAGAAAATCCAAAAGAGTATGGAATTGAATTAGAGGAAGTTACACTTGGTTCAATTAATCAAGAAGAATTTGATCGATACAATGCGGAGCTTGTAGAAGTCATCTCACAACTGGAGACATTTGATTTAGCAACGTTGAGTGTTGAACAGCAAGAAGATTATGCAATGGTAAGTGATTACCTAAGTTTTCAAGAAAGTTTTATTGGGTATGAGTATTATCAATATATATTTACTCCATCTTCTAGCTTGACATCAAATATGACAATTAATTTTACTGAGTTTGATTTAAGAACAGAAGCAGATATTGAAAAATACTTAACATTACTAGCAGATGTGCCACGTTATTTTGATGATGCGCTTGCCTATACGCAACAACAAGTAGATTTGGGACTTGGAGTGAGTGATGGAGCACTTGAACAAACAATTGAAGGAATCAGCACTTTTGCACAGAAGACGCAAGACAATGAGTTGATTTTATCATTCAACACAAAGTTAGAAGCATTTGACTTATCAGATGAACAGAAACAAGATTATATCAATCGCAATCAAGAGCTAGTATTAGATACAATCATTCCAGCATATGAAGGTGTTGCCAAAAAACTTGAAACTTGGATTGGAACACGCACAGTAGAAGGTGGTTACGAAAGTCTTGAAGGTGGAAAAGAGTACTTTGAGATGATGGTGAAATCTGAACTTGGATATGAAGGGACAATCGATGAGCTTTTTGCAACAGGAGAAGAAGCATTAAAAGATCTTAATGGTACAATGTCATTCTTATTAATGTCAGGTGGCGAGGAGTTATTTGATCAATATTTAAATTCAAGTGATTACTTTGAAGATGCTACACCTGAGGAAATATTAGAAGAGTATCGTATACTTATGGCTGAAAAATATCCTGAAGGACCAGAAGTGAGTTATACTGCAACTTATTTAGATCCTAGTATCGCTAATCCATCAACGGTGGCTTACTATTTAATTCCACCTATCGACAATATTTCTGAAAACGTAATTAAGATTAACCCTGATAATACAACTGATTTAGGAACTTTATATACAACACTTGCACATGAAGGGTTCCCAGGACATTTATTTCAAAATACATATTACTTTAATTTAAATCCTCATCCTGTTCGTACGGCTTATGACTATTTAGGATACAGCGAAGGATGGGCAATGAAAGTCGAAGTAGATGCACTTGGATGGGTATTGGAAGATTATCCAGAATTAGCAATGTTTATGGCAAGTGAAGTTCAATTCTTATACTTGATTCAATCAATGACAGACATCGGTGTAAATTACTATGGTTGGGATAAAGAAGAATTAAAAGAGTTCTTATCGACATATGGTGCAATGTATGGTCTTGAACAAGATACTGTAGTAGATGAAATCTACGATTCGGCAATCAATGATCCAGGAGTGCTTATTCCTTATGGCTTTGGTATGCTAACAATGGTGGATATGGAATCACAGACAATGGAAATTCTAGGGGATGCATTTGACCCAATTGAATATAACCGCATCATCTTAGAGACGGGGCCGGTTACGTTTGAAGATCTTCAAGCTAATGTAGATGCTTATATCGCTAGTAAACAATAAATTATAAAACTCAAGAAGAATTTCTTGGGTTTTTCTTTTGCTTATTTTATCAAGTTTTACTGTAAATATACGTATATTTGGTATAATTATAAAATATGATAGCGCTACCAAAATGATGTTAAAAGGAGGAAAATATGGAAGTTATTGTTTGTATTAAACAAGTTCCAGGGACAACAGAAGTGGAAGTAGATGAAAAAACAGGAGTGTTAAAAAGAGAAGGGATTGCTTCTAAAATGAATCCCTATGATTTATATGCAGTAGAAACTGCAATGCAGATAAAGGCGAGAATGAACGCTCAAGTAACTGCACTAAGCATGGGGCCTCTACAAGCACAAAAAGTATTAAAAGAAGCATACATGATGGGAGTAGACCAATCAGTTTTACTAAGCGATCGAAGATTTGCAGGTGCAGACGTGTTGGCTACTTCATATGCTTTGGCTCAAGGAATTAAGAAATGCCAATCACCTGATTTAATCATCTGTGGGAAGATGACGACAGATGGGGATACAGCGCAAGTAGGACCTGAAATCGCCGAGTTTTTAGCAATTCCACATGTCACTAATGTTACGAAAATCATAGAAGTAAAAGAAGATAAGATAAAGTTGCAAGTAGATATGCCCTTTACTACGGAAATTGTGGAAGTATTTTATCCATGTCTGATTACGGTTGAGAAGGGGATTTTTCAACCACGTCTTCCGAGTTATCGATTAAAATTAGCGACGAAAGAGAAAAAAATAAAGGTGTTAACTCTTGCTGATTTGGATGATATTGATGAAACTCACTATGGATTGAGTGGCTCACCAACACAAGTAAAAAGAATTTTTGCCCCAAGTAAAAATGATGGGCAAGTGAAATGGACAGGAGAAAGTCCATTGTTAGCGGATAAACTAATAGAGCAACTCAGAGAATTGAAACTTGTGGAGGATAGAAGCGAATGGGAAAAATAATTATTCATCGCGAGTGTAACGATGATTTAGAAAAAATAATGCAAGTGTGTCCGTTTCAGGCGATTGAACAACATCTAGGAAGATTAACAATCAATGCAGCCTGTAAGATGTGTCAACTTTGCGTAAAGCAGATGCCTGAAATCTTTGAATATTTAGAGGAAGAAGTAAAGCATATTGATAAAAGTATGTGGAAAGACATTGCTGTATATGTTGAGGTGGGGCATCAAGGAATTCATCCAGTTTCTTTTGAATTATTAAATAAAGCGCGAAGTATGGCAAACTATTCTAAACAATCAGTCCATGCAATAGTTGTAGGGAAACAATTGCAGGGGGCATGTGAGGAACTAATGCACTATGATGTAGACAAAATTTTAAGTTATGACCATCCACATTTAGAAAACTTCAAAATAGAACCATATACTGCGGTACTCGCAAATTATATCCATCAATATCAACCTGCGGTTTTTTTGATCGGTGGCACGAATATTGGGCGCTCACTCGCACCACGAGTAGCTGCAAGATTTAAAACAGGGCTTACAGCAGATTGTACAGTGTTAGATATTGGAAAAAACCTGGATTTAGACCAAATTCGACCAGCATTTGGTGGTAATATCATGGCTCATATTCATACCCCAAATCATCGCCCACAGTTTGCTACAGTACGTTATAAAGTATTTGATACACCGAAGAAAATAGAAGGTAAAAAAGCAGAAATTACTCAGTGTAGTTTAGAGGGAATTGATTTATCTTCAAAAATCAAAGTGATTGATGTTTATAAAAAGATAAAATCAAAAAACATAGAAGATGCTGAAGTACTTGTCGTGGCCGGAGCTGGGGTAAAAAATGAAGAGGGTCTAAACTTAGTGCATGAGTTAGCAAGCCTATTACAAGGTGAAGTAGCCTGTACACGTCCACTTATTGAAAGTGGGATAATGGATGCAAAGTTGCAAATTGGCTTAAGTGGTAGAACTGTACGGCCAAAACTGATCATCACATGTGGAGTAAGTGGTTCAGTTCAATTTGTGGCAGGAATGAGTGGAGCTGAAACGATAATCAGTATTAATCAAGATACGAATGCCAATATTTTCGATGTAGCACATATTGGACTTGTGGGAGATTTATATGAAATACTCCCTCAAGTTATCGCTAAGATAAAAAATAGTAATGAGCAAATTGGAGGGGATGTAAATGACTAAATATACGATAATAAATGAGAAACACTTGCAGTTTTTCCAATCATTGATACCCAGTGATCGATTATTCATCGGTGAAAGTGAAATTCATAGTGATTACAGTAAGGATGAGCTTGCAGGAATTACATCTTATCCGCAAGTTGTCGTGGAGGTACTCACAAAAGAAGAAATTTCAAGTCTATTAAGATATTGTCATGACCAAGAGATTTGCGTTACACCACGCGGTCAGGGAACAGGATTAGTAGGTGCAAGTGTTGCCTTGTTTGGTGGATTGATGATTTCTACAGTTCGAATGAATCAAATCATTGAGCTAGATTCAGATAACTTAACATTGCGTGTTCAACCAGGTGTATTACTTATGGAAATATCCAAATATGTCGAGAGCCATGATTTCTTTTACCCTCCTGATCCAGGTGAAAAATCAGCTACAATTGGTGGAAACATCTCTACTAATGCAGGGGGAATGCGGGCAGTGAAATATGGTGTAACACGAGATTTCGTCAGAGCACTTGATGTAGTGTTAATGAATGGTGAAATTGTGACAATGGGCTCTAAGGCAGTAAAGAACTCCTCTGGATACTCTCTCAAAGATTTAATCATTGGCTCAGAAGGTACACTGGGATTCATCTGTGAAGCTACACTTAAGCTACTTCCCTTACCAAAACACAAGGTCAGTTTGCTTGTGCCTTTTCCAACACTTGAAATGGCTATTGAAGCGGTCCCTAGTATTATCCGTTCAAAATTTATTCCTACTGCAATTGAATATATGGAAAGACGTGTCATAGAAAACGCTGAGGACTTCTTAGGCAAACGTTTCCCTGATTCATCTAGTGATGCTTACCTGCTACTTTCATTTGATGGGAATAGTGAAGAAGAAATTGAGCGGAATTATGAGCAAGTAGCAAATGTTTGCCTTCATGAAGGAGCTATTGATGTATTCATATCAGATACACAAGAGCGAGAAGAATCCATTTGGTCGGCAAGAGGTGCATTTCTTGAGGCCATTAAAGCCTCGACAACTCAAATGGATGAATGTGATGTTGTGGTACCAAGAAATCAAGTTGCAACACTCGTAAAATACACTAAAGAAGTCGAGAAACAAGTGAATATTAGAATTGCTTCGTTTGGACATGCAGGGGATGGTAATTTGCACATATATGTGCTTAAAGATGAGTTAACAGACAAAGAATTTGAAAGAAAATTAGCTCAGGCATTTGATTTACTTTATCAAAAAGCTCACCAACTAAAAGGGCATGTATCTGGAGAGCATGGAATTGGCTATGCGAAGATTCCGTACCTAAAGAAGGTACATGATGAACAATACCTTATGCTATTAAAAAATATTAAACAAGCTTTTGACCCAAAGGGCTTACTAAATCCGGGTAAAGTTATTGATTGAGTGCATAGTATATTGTAATAAAGTGTAGTCAATCAATAATGAAGATGATAAAATAAGCTTGAAAATGAAGAAGCGAGGAAAGCTATTATGAGATCGATTAATATATTGTATCAAGATAAAAATCAGGTAGAAGAATATTTTCACTCGTTTCCACTAAATCAAGGGGAAAATTGTTTAGTGCGTATTCATAGTGCTTTTGTTGAGCAAGAAGAGAGTGTTCGTATTGCCAAAGAAGTCAAAGCATGTTTACCCAAGTCACAAATTATTGGATGTGCAACATCAGGAAATGCACTTGCAGGGGAAATACTTGATAAGAGTGTTTTGATTAGTATAATTCAGTTCGAATATGGACAATTTAAAAGTCACATGTTTACACTAAAGCGGGAAAATGATCAAGAGTTAATCGATGAATTTGTAGAATATGCCTATGACTATGATGCAGCCATGTCTTTTATATTTTTTGGAAATGTAGAAACAAGAGTAACACAAATTATTGAAAACTTGCATCAGAAATTGCCAGAAATTGCTTTTGTAGGTGGAGTTGCAGGATATCTTGGAGAAGATGGCTTACCAGTTAGTTATGTATTTAATGATGAAAAAGCAATGGTAGAAGGGTATATTTGTGCACTCATCAAACGAGATTTTGTATTGGCCTATACTAGTGTTGTGAATGGTCATCCTGCGATTAGTGATGTTCACACACTCACTAAAGTAGAAGGATCATATGTGATTGAAATTGATCATGAAGATGCCGTAACCTGGTTAAATAAGCGCTTAGGTATTCAGGACCTTCATGAAAATAATGATTGGGAAAGTAATGTCTCTACAGACATCCTTTTGCGTTTTCCCATCGTGCTTGAGGATGGCAAAGGGGCTACAAGATTTTTTCAGTATGATGCGACGACGAATCGAATTTCCCTATATTTTAGTCAACTAAGTCAAGGAATTAAGTTTAGGATTGGATATTTAAGTTCTCTTAGTAGTGTTGAGCAATGGCAAGAGGTTCACCAAGAATTGCAAACAATCTCTACTGAAGTTGTGACAGGCTATTCATGCTTATTTAGAAAATTATTTGCCGATAATATTTCTAAATGGGAGGTCAATGCATTTAAGGGAACAAATTTTAGTGGTTCCTATTTGCTTGGTGAAGTAGGAACAAAAGGTGGTTCAAGCAATGTATTAAATGGATCCTGTTCAATTGTTACCCTAGCAGAAAAAGAAAGTTACATTAATTTTAATTTAGATGCTTTTTCATCAATTGAAGGTCTATTCAACGAAAATGATGAATTGATTACACAAATTGAAAAAGTTCAAGAAACACTAGATGGTAGTAGTGATGATAGTGTATTAAAATCATTGATGGATGTAGAAAATCGGATGAAAAATCGAATTTCTTATGGAAATAAATTAGGATTAAAGTCAACTACTCAGTTCTTGCTGGAACAAGAAGAAGATCAAGAAAAATACATTTGTTTCATCCAAGTAGAAAATGTAAGTCAACTTATTCAAAAACATGGTAGCCAAGCTTATGATGAGTTATTTAGATATAACATTGAAAATATTCAATACGTGATAGCAGAAGAATACCCACGTTTTAATTTCAATTTATATATGTACGATGATACTTCTATTTATTTCACAATTGAGCGCAACTTATCGCCAGAGAGATTTATACGAGTTGCACAGACTATTTTTAACGCGATTGAAAAAACTGATTTTATTATCCCATATGAAAACCGTTTTGTGATTACTGTGAAGGGAATGAAAATACATAATCTAAAAAAACATGCAAAGTACTTAGCTCAAATGAGTCAACCACTATTTTATGTAGAAGAGATGAAAGAAAGTGCAAATCAAGAAATCAATGAAGATTTTAAAATGGTTAAGATAATAAAAAGCGCTATTGACAATAATGAGATACTTCCTTATTTTCAAGGAATTCACGATAACCTAAGCAATACGTTTTACTGCTATGAAGCACTGATGCGTATTCGTGATGAAGATGGGAAAATATTATTTCCTGGAGATTTTATGGAAATATCAAAGAAATATGATTTATATCTTCAACTAAGTGAAGTGATGGTCATGAAAGTGCTTGACTTGTTCGGAGATCGAGATGAAATCATCACGCTGAATATTTCGTATTATGATGTAATATCAGAAGAATTCATGGTAAAACTTTTTAAAAAGCTTGATTCAATGAAAAGACCAGGTCATTTTATCTTTGAGATTGTAGAAACCGAGCGTGTAGAAAATCCTGAGATACTACGTGATTTTATTCATCGTGTAAAACAGTATGGCATTAAAGTTGCGGTCGATGATTTTGGAGCAGGATATTCAAATTTTATTGAAATTGGAAATCTGGATATTGATTTCATTAAAATTAATGGTTCATTAACACAATTGTTAGGAACAGATGTAAGTTATGAGCAAATACTTGAAAGTATTTCTTATATGGGTAAAAAAATGGAAGTGAAGCTGATTGCAGAGTTTGTAGAAACAGCGTCAATGCAAAAAAGATTAGTTGGATGTGGAGTTCATTATTCACAAGGTTATCTCTTTTCTAAGCCGATGTCGCTAGATGAAATGTACATTGTATCAGCAGAAAATATTCAAAAGCAGAAAGAACAACACAACAAAATTGATACAGAATTAAATGAATTTACATTTAATTCTGAACAAGTAAGAAAAAACAATATCCTGATGTATTGGGGTGGTGTGTTCATCGCAATGTTTGTAGCTATTGGCATTTTTGTCTTTGCAGATCAAAGTGCTAATTCCGTGAAGGATATGAGTGATTCTTTCCTTGTCGAAATTTCAACAGGAATGGTAGATAAAGTCGCTGTGGTCGTAGATGATTCAAGAAGTAATTTGCGACTTTCTTCTATTGCAATATCACAAGTTATTGAAGATGAGCAATTATTGAGCGAAACTTTGCAACAACTTCAAGAATTATCAACATTTAGTGATATGTACATCTCAATTGATGGTAGCCCTGCAATCAATGGGAACAATGAAGTTTTATCGGTTGATGTAAGTGATTACTATGGAAAAGTTGATGGAAATGAAGTTTACATTCATAGCCCAATGATTGAGAGCATAACGCAAAGAAGTATCTTATTGCTGTCTACCAATGTTTATGATGAGACAGGGACTAAAGTTGGGGAAGCTATAGCTAAAAACTACTTAGATGAATTCTCACAAGTACTTGATTTAAAAAGTTTTGGTGGAGAAGCCTATTTTCACTTATGTGAAGTCGATGGTACAGCGCTAGTGCTTAGTGGAAGTAGTGATAATTTATACAAAGATGGAGATATGTACAGCTTTATTGGAACTTTAGATATACAAAATGGTCATACAGTAGAATCAATTCGTGAAGACATGGAAGAAGGCAACAGTGTCTTATTGAATTACTTTGTGAATGGACAAGAGCGTTCTGCGGTGATGATTCGTGTGCCTGGAACAGATTGGTGTATCGTAAGTATAGTGCTAGCAGAAGTTAATGAAGCAATGACATCGACAATAACTAATAACATTCTTATTTTTGCGATCGGATTAGCAATCGTGTTCTTTAGTTATTTTGCAATTAATATTCATTTTTCAAATCAAAATAGAAAGGATTTAATGAAAGCCTTAGAGTCAAGTTACTTCTTGACAAACAGTCTTCAAAAAAGCATGGAAACCGATACGTTAACTCGTACGTATTCGAGGGCAACAGCAGTAGAGAAAATCACAGATGCGATACATGAAGCAGAACTCAGTGATAAAGTGCAAGCGCTTGTCTTGTTGGATGTGGACAATTTTAAAGAGATTAATGATACCTATGGCCATCAAACAGGTGATATCTACCTCCAAGACTTTGTAAGAGCGGTAAGAAGTGTATTACGGAGTGATGACATCCTTGGGAGAATGGGTGGTGATGAATTTGTTTTGCTGTTACAAAATTGTTCATCTAGATTAGAAATAGAAGAAATTGTGCAACGAATTGTAGAACAGGTAAGTAAAATTTCCATTCGTAATTTGAATTTAGAAAAAGTAGGTGTAAGTATTGGTGTTGCCCTCATTCCAGAGCATGGAAATGATTATGAAAAACTGAATCATAAAGCAGATAAAGCACTCTATAAATCAAAGAATGAAGGAAAGAACAAATTTAACATTTATCAAGAGTATTAAAAAAGCTGTAGTCTCATCAACATGTTGATGAGATTGCAGCTTTTATCTTTATATAGTTATTTTTTATATTTGGCAAGATCGAAAAATTTAACTTTTTTATAGTGATAAAGTACTTGACTGCAATTAAAGATTTCACCAGTCTTCAAGTAAATAGTATCGTAAATTACAATTGATGGATCATTTTCAAATAAATTTAATTGATTCGCGTCTGTTGAATTGAGTTTTGCTCCCTCGATAATTTTATCAGCAAAACCAATTTCTAATTTGAATGCTTCATTAATATACTTGAAAATTGATTCCGAAATGATTTCATTATTTAAGTAAGTAATATATTTCTTACTAAATCGTGAGTATTCTAAGCAAAATGGTTCCCCATCAATAAGACGTAAACGATTCACATGATAGACTTCGAAATTTTCATCACATTTGAAGTCTATTTTATCTTTTTGACTTGCAGGTAGCAACTCTAGAGATATAACACTCGTTGATAAATCAGCACCAGGCAAATCGTTTGTAATACCATTTGTACTAGATAAAGGTAAATAACCTTCTCTTTTACTTTCACGAATGTATACGCCACTTCCTTGTACCTTATAGACAAGACCAAGATCTACAAGTTCATCAATCACACGTCGCAGGGTATAACGAGTAACACCATATTGTTTTATTAGTTGATCTTCTGTTGGAAACTTCTTATTCGTGAATATTCCTGAATTAATTTCATGAATAAGTGTATCTTTTAGTGTATTTATTTTCATTTATATTACCTCACTTAGTCTGATTGATTCTTATTTTATTATAAAATAAAAAAAAGATAAATTCAATTTATTCGAATAAATTCATCAAAATAGTGTTTACAGCGCTTACATAATGTGATACTATATCAATGTCATTCGAATGAATTATAAATATTCGACTAAATAAAAGGGGAGATATCATGAAAAATTTTTTTAACAAAGCATTAGAAGTTATGGTTAAGCTTTCAGGAACTAAAACATTATTAGCATTAAAAGATGGTTTTGTACTAACGATGCCGATTACATTAATTGGGTCTTTATTTCTATTAGTTGCAAACCTTCCAATCACTGGCTACGCTGATTTTATGGCAAGTACTTTTGGACCAACGTGGAATGCAGGATTAAATCAAGCAGTAGGCTCTACATTTGATATTTTAGCAATTGTATCAGTGTTAGGTATTGGATATGCCTTTGCTAAAAATGAAGGTGTAGATGGAATGTCATCAGCAGTAACATCATTAGTAGCATTTCTAATTGTTACAGCATCAACAACTGTTGCACCAAATGGAGAAGTAATTGGTGGCGTTATCCCAAAAACTTGGACAGGTGGACAGGGAGTTATTACAGCGATTCTTGTAGGATTAATTGCTAGTCGTGTATTTTGTTGGTTTGTGAAAAAGAAAATCACAATTAAAATGCCGGAAGGTGTACCTGCAGGAGTAGCAAATGCTTTCTCTGCATTGATTCCAGCATTTATAATTTTTACAGGAGCTACTATTGTATATCAAGTTATATTAACTTATGGTACAACATTACCGGAGTTAATCTTCCAAACACTACAAATTCCACTACAAAATTTATCAGATAGCTATTTTGGTGGATTAATTATTTGTTTATTAATGGTAGTTCTTTTCTGGGCAGGGATTCATGGACCAAATATTGTTATGGGAATTGTTGCACCAATTTTAACTGCAAACTCACTTGCCAATGCTGAATTAGCAGAACAAGGACTAAACACAATCGAAAATGGGGCACGCATTGTTACGCCACAGTTGATAGATATTTTTGTGAAGTTTGGTGGAGTAGGAATCACATTGGGATTGTTAATTGCTATACTTATAGCTGCAAAATCTAAACAACTTAAAAGTATTTCTAAATTATCATTAGTACCAGGGATATTTAATATCAATGAACCAGTAATATTCGGATTACCAATCGTTTATAATCCGTTAATGCTTATTCCATTTATTCTAGTACCAGTAATTGCATATACACTCATTTATTTATCAATTACTTTTGGAGTTATTGCACCATTTACAGCAGTACAAGTTCCTTGGACAATGCCTCCAGTATTATCAGGATTTATCTTAAGTGGTGTTGCGGGAGCAGTGTTACAGATAATTATCATTGCAATGTCGACATTTGTTTATTTACCGTTTGTCGTAGCTATGGATAAACAATTAGTTAAAAATGAAACGGTTGAGGGAGCAGAATAAAATGATTTTTCCTGAGAATTTCTTATGGGGTGGCGCAGTGTCGGCGCACCAAATTGAAGGGGGATATGACCAAGGAAACAAAGGATTAAGTGTTGCTGATGTAATGAGTGCAGGAACTCATGAGCAACAAAGAGATATTCATAAATGTATTTATCCAAATGAATTTTATCCGAATCATGAAGCGATTGATTTTTATCATCGTTATAAAGAAGATATTAAATTATTTAAAGAAATGGGTTTTAAATGTTTAAGAACATCAATTGCTTGGAGTCGCATTTTTCCAAAAGGGGATGAAGAATCACCAAATGAAGAAGGACTAAAATTTTATGATGATTTGTTTGATACACTAATATCTAATGGAATTGAACCAGTTATCACATTAAGTCACTTTGAAATGCCGCTTCACTTAGTAAAAGAGTACGGAGGATGGTATAATCGTAAGTGTATAGACTTTTTTGTAAAATATAGCCTATGTGTAATGGAAAGATATAAAGAAAAAGTGAAATACTGGATGACATTTAATGAGATAAATAATCAAAAAAATTATCATAATGATATATTTGGTTGGACTTGTTCAGGAGTGCTTTACTCTAAGTTTGAAAATGCTGAAGAAGCGATGTATCAAACAGTACATCATCAACTAGTGGCAAGTGCTCAAGTTGTGATTGAAGGCAAAAAGATAAATCCGAACTTTGAAATTGGTTGCATGGTAGCGATGGTACCTATTTATCCTTATTCATGTAATCCGAAAGACATTATGCTAGCACAAGAAATGATGCGAGATCGTTATTTCTTCTGTGATGTCCATGTGCGAGGTCATTACAGTAACTATGCTTTGAAGGAATGGGAACGCAAAGGATATGAAATTAAAATGCACGAAGAAGATGAACGTATCTTAAATGAAGGAACAGTCGACTATATTGGAATCAGTTATTATATGAGCAATACTGTAAGACATGGTAATCAGGTGAGTGCTGCTAATACACTAAATGGGGGGAATGAGTTTTCAGTTGAAAATCCACACGTTAAAGCAAGTAAGTGGGGGTGGACAATCGACCCAACCGGGTTACGATATGTTTTAAGTAGTTTGTATGAACGTTATGAAACACCAATATTTATTGTTGAAAATGGATTTGGAGAAATCGATGTTTTAGATGAAAATAATAAGTGCGATGATTCTTATCGAATTTCATACCTAAAAGCTCATATTGAAGAGATGCAAAAAGCGATAGAGATTGATGGTGTAGAGGTCATGGGGTATACACCATGGGGATGTATTGACATTGTATCATTCACTACAGGAGAGATGAAAAAGCGTTATGGATTTGTTTATGTAGATAAAGATAATAATGGTCAAGGAAGTCTTTCACGGTATAAAAAGAAATCTTTTGAGTGGTATAAAGAAGTAATTAAGACAAATGGAGGAAATTTAAATGAAAACGATTGTGTTACTATGTAATCAAGGTATGTCAACAAGTATTCTTGTTTCAAAAATGATTAAAGAAGCAGAGGAACAAAATGTAGAGTGTACAATTAATGCATATCCTGTAAGTGAAGTAAGTACACATAAGGATGCTGATATTATTTTACTAGGTCCTCAGGTACGCTTTGAATTAGAAAAAGTGAAAAAAGCAGTAAATTGTCCAGTGGAGTTAATTGATATTCAAGCTTATGGCATGGTAAATGGAAAAAAAGTCTTAGAGCAGGCTTTGAAGGGGATGAAATAATGGATTTAGAAACAATTAGTTTTAAAATAATTAGTCAAGTAGGCCTTGCAAGATCTATTTACGTTGAGGCTATTCAGCAAGCTAAAGCAGGTAATTTTGATAGAGCTGATGAATTAATCATAGAGGGATACGAAGCTTTTAGAGAAGGACACCTTGCACACGCAGGATTGATTCAAACAGTAGCGCAAGGGATAGAAGTTAAACTTGATTTAATCTTAATGCATGCTGAGGATCAAATGATGAGCACAGATAGCTTCAAGCTGATCGCAGAAGAGTTTATTGCAATGTATAAATTCATGCATAACAAATAATTTGGAATAAAAAAAGCTGTGGTCTCATCAACACGTTGATGAAGCTACAGCTTTTTACTTACTTTGTATGACAAGCACAAAGGACATCCTCACATGCTTTCATTGTCGCTACATTATCCCATAGATTGTTATGTGGGGTTTCTTGATTAGAAAGACAACTAATGAAATAGTTAATCTCACCTACGAATCCATTGATATATAAATCACGCTCACCACCACTCATTGTGCTTGTCGCTGGCGTTTGTACAAGATCACATTCACTAAGGGTTTGCCAATCACCAGCATCATCAGTTGCTTGATGAAGGGTAAACTTACTGAAATCATTAACTTTAGCATATCCTTCTTCTCCTGTGACAATAAAGAATTCATCATGACGTGTCCATGCTTTATTGCTAGAGAAGTACATATTACCACAAACGTTATTTTCAAACAAAACACTGAAAGTTAAATTTGTAGAATCATTGATGTTGTGCGAAAATCCTCGAACTTCTTGAATCTCACCGAAGAAATACCTTGCTAAATCTAGATAATGAATCATGGCACATTTTAACATCATTTCATCGTTTTCAACAAAAGAGCTACAATCTACTGACATCATCGCATTGAAAGAAAGTGGTTTACCTATTTGGTGGTCTATAGCTTTCTTTAGAAGCGTGTGAGCAGGTGCAAAGCGCTTCATGAAGGCAACACAACCCATGACTTGGTTTTCTTGTGCCAACTGTGCTACTTGATGTGCCTGAGCCTCACTGAGTCCCAGTGGTTTTTCAACAAGGAAGGGCTTTTTAGCAGCAATAACATCTAATACCAAATCGAACTGATTTTCAATTCCTGTAGAAATGATGACACCATCAATATCTGCTTCCGCTAACATCTTCTTATGATCATCATAAGCTGTAGCATCGATTAATCCAAAACGATGAATAGCAGCTTGTGCGCTAGTCTTATTTCTTGTCGCTACTGCAGTAATTTTAGCGCCACAAAGTAGTGCTGATGGATAGAGATTTTGTGAGGCGTGACGACCTGCACCAATAAATGCTAATTTTATCATTTTAGTTTTCCTCATCTTTTTACAAATATTATAGCATATAAAAAAACTGTAAAGTTTAAACTTTACAGCTCTGTATCCTCATCTTCATAAATGACAGTTGCGATTAATTTTGAAATTACATCATTGATATCAGCGAAATCGTGGGGATTCAAACGTTGAAGTCTTGAACAGAGAAAATCAATTTGATTTTCATGCGTATGCTCAAACAACAATTGATCTGATGAAATTGAAAGAATTTTACAAATTTTGATTAAAGTTGTGATGGAAACACCTACACATCCACGCTCAACACTTGATAGATTTTTTGGACCCATACCGAGTAAATCAGCTAACTTTTCTTGAGTAAGTCCAGACTTCTCACGATAATACTTAATTCTTTCGCCAATTTTTACATTTATGTTTTTTTCCTTCTGTTCCAAGTCAAACACCACCTCATACCATTAGTTTATGTAATGTTTGGGTTGATTAACACATGGTAATAGCGTTATAATAATATAGAATAATTTGATAAAGGAGATAAATTATGGAGTATAAAAAAGCTAATATCCAGATGTTTCGCCCAGGAGTTAATAAAGAGTGGATTCATTCTACACTGACTACTCTTGATTCAATTCTAATTAAACTTGCTGATCAAGATCCGAAAGATGAGTATTCAATTAAATACTTGCAAGTTTGTCACTTACCTGATGAAGAACGTATTACAAGCGAATGCTTAGGATGGGTTATTCAATAGACCTATGTATCAATTGACTTCTCTATTACACTCAAGTATGATAGTTTATACGTGTAGTAGAGGAGATTTTTTATGAGAATTGCAGCAATAAGTGACATCCATAGTAATGTTTTTGCGCTTGATTCAGTGCTTGAACATATTTCAAATCAGAACATCGATCTTATCGTTTGTACAGGGGATATTGTCGGTTATCTAGGATTTCCAAATGAGGTAATTGAGCGTATAAGGAGTGAAAGAATCCTTGTAGTTCAAGGAAATCACGATGAAATGATTGCAAATTCAATAATTTTTGATAAAAATATTGTGGATACGATGAGTGAGAGCGAATTGACTGCTAAAGCTTCAAAAATCTTTACATTATCACAAATTAGTGAAGAAAATAAATCTTATTTGGAGAGTTTGCCTAAATCAATTTCAATCAAATTTGGGAGTTTTCAACTTCTATTTGTGCATGGTAGTCCTTCATCAAATACGGAATATGTTTATGATGATTTGGCACAGTTGTCTAGCCTTGCAAAACAGATGTGTGAAGATGTGCTTGTTTGTGGTCATACACATCAACCATTTTATCAGATAGTTGATCAAAAACATTTCATAAATGTAGGTTCTGTAGGAAAACCTAAGACAGGATCATGTGAAGCTAACTATGCAATCATTACAATTCAAGAGAAGCACATTTCATGTGATATTCAAACTGTTTCTTATGATGTACAAAGTATGATAGAGTTCATTGCCAGTGAACCATTGATTAGTAATGATTTAATTGAAATGATTGCACAAGGAAAATAAAAATCACTCGAAAGTGATTTATAAACCAAGTAGAATTTTAAAAGCGAGAAGAACTAAAATGATTCCGCCAATAAGTTCTGCTTTTTTTTCGTATTTATGGCCTATTTTTGCGCCAATATACACACCAATAAAAGTGACAATTAGTGTAACGATAGTAATACTACTCGCTGCAAACAAGATGTTGATATTTTGTAGAAAAGCAAAGGAAACACCAATTGCTAAAGCATCAATACTTGTAGCAACTGCACTCATGAAAAGATGCATAGATTGTTCCTCGCACTCAATACAGACTTCTGCTTTTGGTTTGAATGACTCCAAGATAACCTTGATTCCTAAAAATGCTAGGAGTAAGAAGGCAATAAACTGATTATATGGAATGAGATATTGTGAAAATTGTTCTCCAATGAAATAACCAATAAGTGGCATAATACCTTGAAAAATTCCAAAATGAAGCGCAGCATTTAATGCTTGGCTAACCTTAACTTGTTTTAGTTTTAAGCCATGACAGACAGAAACAGCAAATGCATCTGCTGATAGGCCTAGTGCTATTAGTAATAATTCAATAGTCCCCATAAAAAACCTCTATTCTTAAGTAAATATTTTAACAAATAATTGATTTCTAGTCAAAAGCTTATCAACATAAATATTCGAATGTGAATGATTATTTTTTGTTTTTCAAAAAGAAAAACAGCTGTATTGATGGATACAACTGTTTGCATATAAATTATTTTGAATCTTCTAGTACTGTTTCTGCTGCAATCATTCCAAATGATAAGGCGTGAGTTACACCTGCAGTATATCCAAATCCTTCTTTAACTTCAGTAGATCCTTGAATATCTCCAGCTGCATATAAACCAGGAATTGCTTGGTCATTAGCATCAAGAACACGCATTGCATCATCTGTTTTAACTCCACCATAAGTAAGATATAAACCAGGTTCAATAGCTAATGCATAAATCGTATCACCTTCAATTGCATGTAGGTTAAAGAATCTTCCAAATTGTGTATCTTCACCATTTGTAGCCATTTCGTTGTAGTTTGTCATTGTTTCAACAAGTTCAGGCATATTTAAGTCCTCTGCAGCTTCTTCAATGCTTGTGTATTGAATAGGTGCATTTAAATCAAAGATAGTACGGAATGTTGACCACAATGCTTCTTTATCACTTTCATCAAAAATGAAATATCCAACACCATCGTGCTCAGAAATCATAAGTTCCATCATCGCAGGAGGATTTCCACTCTCAGATGTAAAACGTTCACCTTGTGCATTTACGAGTACTGCTCCACTCATGATTGTAAAGAATGGAATATCAATTTTTCCAACAGTTGTTACTGGAATTTTATGAATACCAGCATCCATTGCTTCAATAGTACCGCCTACAGATTCAATCATTGTAATTCCACTACCAGTGTTTGAAACCATAGCAGTTGAATACATACTTGAGAAATCTGGGTAAATTTCATTTACCATTTCACTATTCGAAGTAAAGCCACCGGTAGCCATAATTGTTGAATCAGCATTGATTGTATAGTTTTTATCTTTACTTGTAGCCATAACACCTGTAACTGCACCATCAGTTACAATTAGCTCGGTTCCTGTAGTTTCATAATAGATTTGACCACCTGCTTGCTCAAAAGTATCGATAAGGAAGTAAGTAAAATTAGATACCCCTTGATAGTAACCAGGTGCTAAAGTATGAGAGACTCCCATTGGTGGTTCTACGTATTCAATTCCACGATCAGAAATCCAGTCGCAAATTATACGATTTTGCTGATAAAACAACAGTGTACGATCTGGTGTTTCATCATAGTAAGGTGTCAAAGTTGCAGCATCACGACGTTCAATTTTAGTTTCTAGATAAGATTCAGGAGTCATTTCAATACCATGTTCTTGTTGAACCTTTGATCCTGGTCCAGCGATAACTCCAACAGCAGATAATAAGTTACCCCCTGCATATCCTAAAGTTTCAATAATAACAACTGATTTACCAGCCTCAGCTGCTGTGATCCCCGCCATAAGTCCGGCAGCACCACCTCCGACAATTACCACATCGACATTTAATACTTCATCTGTAGGAGTTGGTGGAGTAAGTTCAGTGGCAAAAGATTCAGCTGTACCGCCTGCCTGTGTAATACAATCTCTAACACCACGAATAATCGCTGATGATGTAAAAGTAGCTCCTGAGATAGTATCTACGTTAGTTGTTTGATTCGCCACAATTTCACTAGGAATAACTTCGATTGCAGCATCGGAGTAAATTGCAGACTCGTAATGCTCTGTTACTCCTACACTTTTAATTTCGTTTTCCTCAATCGTTACTTCAACACTTACAGGACCCTTCCTTCCAGTTTGTGTTGATGTGTATGTCCCTGAACTGATATCAGTTGTAGAATCAACTGAACTCTCGGTAGATGGAGTTGTAGAACATCCACTTATTGACATCAAGAACACAAGGTAAATCACAAATAGCTTCTTCATTTTCTTTCCCCTCTTTCATTTGTTTGACTTTTCACAAGTCCTAGTTTAATATTACTTCATAAAGGAACTTGAGGGTCAAGAGATGAGATATAAAATTGGTGAAATCGCTAAACTTTTTGGATTAAATACAGAGACATTAAGATACTATGAAAAAAACAATTTAGTAAAGACAGAGAGAGACACTTCAAACAATTATCGTTACTTTGATCTGATTGCGTTACAAACACTTTCAAGCATTAAGCGATTTAGGAATATGAATTTTTCTCTAGGCGAGATTGAACAAATTCATCGCAAAGTAGAAATTGAAGATATTGTATATCTGATGGAAAACAAAATTGCAGATTATTATGCAGAACTATCGGAAAAACAAGCGATTATTGATCGAATGCAAGAAAATAAAAAACTACTTGCGAATTTATCTTCTTATATAGACAATCCAATTCTTCTAGAAAATCAAGTGTTTTATTATCATTCCTTTTCATTTGAAAATGAACATTTTGGGAACGAAACAATTGTGAATCAGCTATTTCAGAAATTCCCACTTTCTTCAAGCACAACAAAAATCTCAAGAGAAATACTAGAAAATGGAAAGGGAAAAAAAGAGCGCGGTTTAATCTTGGAAGGGAAACATTCAAGTTACTTTAATGATTTGGTAAATGAGATGACTCGTATTGAGATGAAGCGTTGTGTTAAGATTACATTCGAGATAAGTGATGGAGATTTATCACTAGAATCAACACGCAGAGAGTTAATGAAATTTTTAATTCGACATCGCCTTATGATAAGTGGAGATAGTTATACAGTGCATGTGATGAACTATCGAGAGGAAGAGATCGCCAAACACATAGGTAATCTGTATATTCCTGTAACTGAGATAAAATAAAAAGGGCGCAAGCCCTTTTATAGTTTATCTCCATTGCTAGAGATCACATCTTTGTACCAATTGAATGATTTCTTTTTCATTCGTTTCATTGTCCCTTGCCCAGCATCATCACGGTCTACATAAATAAAACCATAACGCTTTGACATTTGTCCAGTACTAGCAGCAACAATATCGATAGGCCCCCATGCTGTATAACCCATTAAGTCAACACCATCTTGACATACAGCATCTTTTATTGCTGAGATATGAGCTCGTAAGTAATCAATACGATAGTCATCGATGATTTCTCCGTTTTCATTGATAGTATCTGTTGCACCCATTCCGTTTTCTACAATAAACAAAGGTAGTTGATATTTATCATAAAGCTCATTGCATGCGATACGTAGTCCTATAGGATCGATTTGCCATCCCCATTCACTTGCGCTTAAGTGTGGATTTGAAATTCCTTTAATGACATTTCCTTCAGTTGCAGCAAGTTGTTCAGGAGATGAACCTCGAACACTTGAGTTATAGTAGCTAAATGAGATAAAGTCAACTTTGCCATCTAGTAATAATGAAGTTTCTTCTGGAGTTACTTCAATTTTTGCCCCATGTTTCTCAAGGAGTTTAAACATATTTGGAGTATAATAGCCACGAATGTGAGCATCAGCATAGAAGTTGAGTTCCTGTCTGAATTTTAATGTTTCAAAATTATCTTCTGGTTTGCAACTATAAGGATAAGCGGTAGGATAAAGTAGCATACATCCTACCTTAGCATCATTGTCAACTTCATGAACATATTTTGTTGCAATTGCAGAGCAAACTAATTGATTGTGAGCTGCCTGAAATAAATCTGATTTATTTTTACGATTACAATTTAATCCTTGCCCAGGAAGGTAAGGAAGTCCATTAATTTCATTAAAAGTGAGCCAGTATTTAACCAATCCACGATAGCGAGAAATGACTGTTTTAGCATAACGTTCAAAGCACTCAATGTATTTCTTGTTTGACCAAGAACCATATGTTTTGTACATATGATAAGGTGTCTCAGCATGAAAAAGTGTTACGACTAACTCAATATTTAAACGTTGACATTCCCTAAAGAATTCATCATAAAAGCGTAGTCCTTCTTCATTTGGTTCCAGTTCATCTCCTTTTGGATAGATACGACTCCAAGCGATAGATGTACGTAAACATCTAAATCCCATTTCTTTAAATAATGCTAAATCTTCTTTGTAGTGATGATAAAAATCAACGGCATCATGATTTGGATAATATTTTCCCTCGATAACTCCATCGGTAATTTGGCGAGGAACACCATGTTTCCCCGCAAGTTTTACATCGGCGATGCTAAGTCCCTTGTTACCTACATTATAGGCACCTTCACACTGGTATGCTGCAAGGGCACCGCCCCATAAAAAATCTTCTTTAAACTTCATTTTATTCCTCCTATAAGGCTTGAATATTTTCAAATAAATACACAAGCTGTTGTCTTCGTTTTTTTAAATTTGCGTGTTCAATGACATACTCAAAGCATTCTTCTATTATTTTAGTAGTTTGAATGTAGTCAGCGAATTTAGTTTGTTGATCAAGAGTTAAAAAGCTTGCAAGAAACAAGATTTTTTTATCCTCAACCTTTGAAATATCAAGATAATCAAAGTGATTTGGCTTTTCTTCGCTAATAAGCCCAAGACGAATAAACTGTTCGTAAGGAGCATCACTTTTTCTCATAGCTTCATGTAAAGCCAGAATCATTTTGTCTTCAATTTGACAATCATTTATTGTTTGGGTTTGTTTTGGATCTTGTATTAAATCATATAAGCGATGTCCATAGATGAGAGATGATATCATTGGACGCGCTTGTACTTTTAAAACAGGTAGCTCTTTTGTAAATTCAAATAAATTTATGAGTTGAGCATTTTGAAGTGAACTATTTGAAAAGAAGCCACGCATGTTAGTTGGCATTAAAGTATAGTGGTGTAAAATTTCATGAGATAATGATGTAGTTGCACGCATATACACATGTTTTCCATCTGTAATATTGACATGTCCTCCAAATATCCCAAATAGAGCATATTCTCTTATGTTTTGGTTATGATTCAACGCATTTATGATTGATTTTCCTTGCATATCTTTTGGAATATCTACATCAAAAAAATCTAGTAGGGTAGGTGCAATATCAATTGTTTGTGCAAGTAATTTACTCTGAGTTCCATATGAGTGATTTGGGATATGTAAAAAGAACGGGATATTGGCTACTTCATTGTACATAGGGGCAATATTTTTCCCTAACCAATTGTGTTCTCCTAATAGTAGGCCGTGATCAGTTCCAACAATTAACATTGTATTGTCCCATAACTTGTATTTATCAAACTCATCTAAAATTTTTCCTAAATATTCATCACACATTGAAACAAGTGCTGCATATTCGTTTCGTATTGAATTTAACTCCTCTGGAGTCTCAGTGAGTGGTTTATATGCAGGCCAATCAAAATTCATATCTGCCTGTTGATAAAGTGCTCGGAATCGCTCAGGAGCGTAAAATGGCTCATGAGGATCAAAACATTCAATCTGTAGAAACCAGTGATCACTCTGGTAATGATTCTTAATGAAGTCAATACCTGCTTGAATAGTTTTTACAGATGAATAATCTTCTTCTTTTTGTTGAACTTTACGATTAACATAATGCTGTTTTACAGAATAGCCTTTTTTTGCAGTTTCAGGACGGGGTGGAACTTCATTAAAGTCGAGTGTTGATAGATGTCGGTCACCTTCTTGACCACGAAAGTTTTCATAAGAGTGAAAGCGATTGTGATAAGTTGCACCGCCATCTTCAAAATAGTGAGAATGATCACTTACAAGATGAGTATAAATCTTATTTTTTGCGAGTATCTCGGGAAGTGAATCATCAAAGGGTTCTAATGGTCCCCAGCCGCGATGCAAAAAGTTATAACGTCCTGTATGGAGCTCTCTTCTAGCTGGCATGCATGGCATTGATCCAGCATAAAAATTTTCAAATTGAATTGAATGCTTTTTTAGACGATCAAAGTTAGGCGTCATCACCCAACTTTGATCATTATAAGCAGTAAGTACGTCTTTAACTAACGTATCAAATAATACAAATACAGCTTTCATAATTGTTTTCCTCTTAGAGTATAGCAGTAATTACTTTGTCTCCTGTTTTAACTTGAGATGGCTCCGCAGGAATTAAATCTAAAATATCTTTCTTATTTGTAATAACAACAGGTGTTTCAAGTGAGTATCCTTTTGCTTTAATACCTTCTAAATCAAATGTTATCATTTTTTGGTTTACTATTACACTGTCTCCGACTTTAACATGAGGTGTAAATCCTTCACCATTTAATTCCACTGTATTCATACCAATGTGAATAAGAACTTCTACACCATCATCAGAGGTCACCCCGATAGCATGATACGTAGGAAATAACATTGTTACAACGCCATTGACAGGAGAAACTACTTCTCCATTTGAAGGTATAATTGCAACACCTTCACCAATTGCACCTTGATTAAATGCAGCATCTGAAACTTCACTTAATTTGATCATTGTACCGGCAATTGGTGCAACTATGTTATTTAATTTTGTTAAATTATCATTAGAAGGTGTGCTTACAGTTTCTTCATCACCTTCTAAGTTTTCATAAAGTGCGAAACTTACGATAAATCCAGTAATCCATGCTGTAAGTAGGCCTAATAGGTAACCGTAGAATGCCATATCGAATCCCTCGGGATTGATAAAGTTAGGAATTCCAAATAATCCTAAACCACCGCTATTATAGCGCGTTGATTGAAATAGAGCCATAACTAAACCACCACAAGCTCCACCAATAAGAGTTGCAATGTAAGGTTTTTTACGAGGTAGAGTGAATCCATAGATAGCAGGTTCACTTACACCAAACATTGATGAAATGAAAGCACCTAAAACGTTTCCGCGGAATTGTTTATTTTTTGTGCGAACCATAAGTGCAGCTAATACCCCAGCAGTTGACATGGCAACACCAGTTGTAGCTACTAGAATTGTATCAAATCCAATTGTAGTTACATTTGCGATTGATAGAGGAACGATAGCCCAATGAACACCGAAAGTTACTAGTAACTGCCAAACACCTCCAAGAACAACATATGAAAGAACGCGATTTAGTTCAATAATTGAAGTAATTAAATAAGATATACTTAGCGCTACCCAGTTAACGATAGGGCCTACAACTAAGAATGTTACGCCCATTGTGATGATAAGAGTAAAGAAAGGAACTAAGAATCTACCTACAATGCTAGGTACAATTTTTTTCATTACTTTTTCTACTTTAGATCCAAAGTAAACCGCTGCAATAACAGGAAGTACTGTAGAAGAATAAGTAATTGTAATTAAAGGAATACCTAAAATTGTTGATTTGATTGGAGATGCTAAAAATGATTCCTCAAATAATACAGAAGTTGCTTCTCCTGCTGAAAACCCAGAAGTAAGTGGGTGGACAAGGCATAACCCAATCAACATTCCTAACATTTCATTACATTTGAATTTTTTTGCTGAAGTGTAACCTAATAAAACAGGGAAATAAAAGATAACTGAATTCCCAATAACATTAAGTAAAACATAAGTGCCAGATGTATTATCTAACCAACCTAAAGTGACAAAAAGAGTTGTTAATCCTTTTAGAATCCCAGTTGCAGTTAATACACCAAGGATTGGACCAAAAATACTTGAAATTGTATCGATTGCACGTGAGAATATACTTAATTTTTTATCTGAAGTTTCTTGTACTGGAGCAGTATTAATCTTTGCAACACTACAAACATCTTCAAATACTTCTGCTACATGATTACCAATAACAACTTGATATTGTCCTCCACCACGCATAACAGTAATAACTCCACTTAATGCTTTAAGTGCGGCTTCATTTGCCTTTGACTCATCTTTTAGTTTAAAACGTAGACGAGTGACACAGTGAGCTAGTCCATTAATGTTGGATTCACCACCCACTAATTTGACAATCTCTTTTGCTAAACTTTCATATTTACCCATTTTTTTCTCCTCCATTTAGATAAATGAAGGTTTGGCCAACTGAATGTAACCATCCTTGTATATATAACTCGATATCTAACTTGCTGCAGTCAAATTAGAATCAAATCATAGTCTTATTTATTTCGCAGTTTTATAAATCATCTTTTGAATGTGGATTGTTAAATACATTTCTTCATCCTTGCGAACCTGATAGTTGTAAGATTGTTGAATGAATGCGCTAATCTTTGCTGCACATTCATAAGAAGTGTGATACTTACTTGTGACCATTTCGTATAGGTCATCATCATATAAATCTTGGAGTTCTTTATTCTCAAGAACACGTTGTGAAAAGAATTTTATATGAGATATAAAACGATGGTATTCAAGAGTGGATTCATCCATTTCTTGCTTGAAATGGAATCGAATTACACCAGTAATCTCTTGCATTAATTTCATTATCTGATTGATGATGTTAGTCGTACTATTTTCAACGAAAAACTTTGAATTTACAATGTGAATTGCTATAAAGCAAGCATCATCCTCAATTAATTCAATTCCTAAGTCCTCTTTAATAATTTGAAGGACTTGTAGACCTAAAGAATATTCTTTGTTATAAAAACGTTTAATGTCCCAAGACAAGGGATTTTTAATTTCAATATTTTGTTTTTTACGTAAAATAGCAGAATGAATATGATCTAATAGCGCGATAGTGAATGTTTCATTGTGAGTTGAGTCATAGTTCAATTGAATGAAATCAACGATACGTTTGATACATTCCAATTCTTCAATAGGAACATCCTTTACAACTTCAAGAATATTTGAGACACTATGTTCATTTTTTATGATAAATGTTTTCTCGATATGATTTGTATCGATTTGATCATTAATACGTTTTCCAAATGCAATACCACGCCCCATGACAATGACTTCAACATCATCTTTATCGACGGATGTAACAACGTTATTGTTTAATATTTTTTTAATGTACATATAAATAAAAGCCCCCCCTAATTTAAACTAAACACAACATTCTAATTTCACTTAAAAACATAGAAATAACATAATTCCTCTTTAAAAGTAAAATTTAATAATTACGTTGTTTAGCTTATAAGGCGAGCTTATAATAACTATCGATTTAATAATACAAAAGTTTTAAATGTTTGTAAAGTGAAAAGAAAGCGCTTTATTCTTTTTTTCTCGAAACAGGTTTAAGATACTGTCTAAGGTTAATAGGGAATTTACGTCGAATACTTAAAAAATATAAATGATTAAAAACTATAGCTAGGACATAAAAGATGCAAGCAACGTATTCATTCGTGAACAATCCAATTGCAATCCCAAGTCCGATAATACCATACATCAAGAATTTAACGTTCGTTGTATGGCGATCCACAACTTCTCTTAGAGTAGTAGAAAATAGGTATTTTACTTTTTTGTAAATAATAAAATTCGTTCCTAAAAGCATGGAGTAATAAATTTTTTGGAATATTTCCTTGTCGTCTTTTTTCATAGGCACCTCACAAATTTAAATATAAATAATTATAACAAATTCTTAAATGACATGGTAGTAAAAAACAAAACATCCTTAAAGGATGCTTTGGAATTAGAGAATAAACTCCGAAATACTTCGGCAAATTTCAGCAATATTTGATCCAACTAAGAACTCAAATCGTATTTGGCCAATATGTGAATACCAAAAAATTAATTCACTATCAATATCAACCACACCTGATGTTTCAATTGAATAAAGTTGAATTTTACTATATGGAAGAGAAGTAACATCTACTTTCTTACCAGTAATTCCCTGGTGGTTCAGTGTAAGAGCACGACGATTCGTGAAAACAACACCATCTCTTACTGTACGATAACAAGATAAAATTTCCTCACCTGGAATAAGAATATCATCTACTATTTTTGAGTAATCATCATCTTTTACACGACGTAGTTTTAAATATTCAGCATTTGTAAAGTCAATCATAAAAACCTCCTTATATTTATATATCATATTATACTTCATTTTATAGTAAAGAGAGGAAAGAATTATAACAAAAAAAGTTTGACACAGCTAACAATCGGTGGTATAAATGAATTGTTAGATTTAACTAACTTTCGTAAACATTATATGGAGAAAGGGGTATTCTATGCTTACTTTAGAAGAATCAATCTTAAATCATTGTGCGCCAACTTTGGCTGGAGTAAAGGCATCAAGCATGTTTTCAGTTCGCCATTGCAATCAAAGTCGCAATACACTAGCTCATGAATTGTTGTTATGGAAAGTGCGCTTACTTACTAAAGGAATTACACTTAGAATATTAAACTATCAAGAATCAAATTCAAGCTTTCTTATTTTGGTTTATCGGAAGCAAGAATTGAAGAATTCTTTACTACAAAAGAATAAGTTATCTTATTTATCTAAATATGAATATCCAATTGAATTAAGTTTGGAGCATATGCTCAGGTTTCTTTCAAAAAGAATTCGTACAAGTGATTCATTTCCACATGAAATTGGATTTTTTCTAGATTATCCAACACAAGATGTGATTGGTTTTATTGAAAATAATGGAGCTAATTATACTTGTAATGGCCTATGGAAATCATATAGTGCGCCAAAGGAAGCAATGGCACGATTTAATCTTATTCGTCAATGTACAGAGGAATATTGGGAAGCATATGATCAAGGTAAAACTGTAATGCAGTTAATTCAAGTCGCTTAATTAAGGAGGAAATGACATGAGTAAAACAGCAGTAGTATATTGGAGTGGTACAGGAAACACAGAAGCAATGGCAAATAGCATTGTAGAAGCAGTAAATGCAGCAGGTGGAACAGCAGAGCTATTCACATCAGCAACATTTACAGCGGATATGGTAAGTGCATATGATTCAATTGCACTAGGATGTCCTTCGATGGGTGCTGAAGTACTAGAAGAATGTGAATTTGAACCTATGTATCAATCAATTAGAGAAGCGTTAAGTGGTAAAAAAGTAGGATTATTTGGATCATACGGATGGGGTGATGGTGAATGGATGAGAAATTGGCAAGAAGATTGTAATTCAGTCGGTGCAGTTGTCGTATGTGAACCAGTTATCGTAAGTGGAGAACCAGATGCAGCTACTAATGCACAATGTGCTGATTTAGCGAAAGCAATTGTAGTGTAAGAGAGTGATTCCACTCTCTTTTTTTGTAGATAAAACAGAGCGTTATTAATTATGTCGAAGTCTATCGTTTGATTGAATTGCTTTAAATACGGGTAAGTAAATGATAAATAGATAAACTGAACTAGACAAAATCCTACTTAAGTAGAAAAAACTAATAAATAAATTTACATTCCTTAGATAAAAACTATGATTATAGTAGGAAATTAACAGGAGGACTTAAATATGGGAAAAAGTATCACAGCCTTTGTAGGTGGTCTTGTGCTGGGGACAATTGGTTTAAAAGTACTAGCTAGCAAGGATGCAAAAAAAGTTTATACGAATGTTGTAGCTGCTGGTTTAAGAGCAAAAGATTGTACGCTAGATAAAATTACAGAAATTCAAGAGGAAGCGACAGATATTATTGCAGAAGCAAACGAAATTAATAAATCAAAAGTTGTGCAAGAAAGTCGATGTGTAATTGAAGATACTTCAGTAAGAGGAGAATAAAAGAGCGCATAGCTCTTTTTGATATTTAGGAGGTGAAAAGATGAAAGCAACTATTGGTACAGACTTACAAGGTGTATGTACAAAAATGCAACCTCAAGTCAACGCAAGAATTATCCCAATTGAAAATGGGGGGTTACGTGCTGATTTTTATCAAGGGTTACAGGTAAGTATAAATAATGTAATTGAATCACTTGTTGGAGATTCTACACATAAAGAAGACGTATTTAATATACTGGGACTGAATTTATATTCATATCGTGCCCAAGGGGATAAAAACGAAATTGCGCGTTGTATGAAAGAAGCATTTAATTTTGATTTGGGTTGTGCTTTCAATGTTACAAGAGATTTAGAAAAAGTGAGTCAATCTTCAAACGCAAAAATTAACTTGGTTGTTGGAAGATATGCATTACCAGCTGCAAAACAAATGGAAAAACAGTATGGAATTCCATATATTGAATGTAATTTCTATGGTTATCAAGGAACATTAGAAACATTAAAGAAGATTAGTGAAGTATTAAATAAAGAAATCAATCCTAAGTTAATTGAACAAATCAAAGAGAGTATTCTAACTACACAACGTTACCGTATGCTAGGTAGAATGTTAAGTGAGATGAAACCGTCGATTTCAGCCTTTGGTGACATTGATAAACTCCAAGGGATAGATGCAATTGCAAAAGAAATTGGTTTTGCAGTATCAAATAAATGTTGTACACATTCTTTAAAAAGAAGTGTCAAAGAAAGCTTCAATGTAATTACAACGAATACAGAAGCAAAACGATTAGAAATTATCTCTAGTCTTCACCATCAGCTAGTGTTTGCAGATGATATTACACTTACTCTATTAGATGAAACAAATACAGCACTTGCTTATAGTGCACCGATTATATACAAATCACAAAGATGTACACATATATCATTTATGGGATTAAGAGGAATGGATTACATTCTAGAATTCGTAGATGAATATATAAAAACATTGAGATAAAAAGCTAGTAAATTTATGCTAGTTTTTTTATTAGCAAAGTTGACTATTTAATATTCATGTGATAGTCTTAGTCATGTTAGTTTCAGTTAACATTTGAAAGTAGGGATAAGATGTCGTTTTTTAAGCAAAATAAAATCACATTATTATTAGTGGTTTTGATTATAATATTTTCGATGATTTCAATATTTATTGGTGCAATGGACTTAACACCAATTTTAAGAGGAGATTTTACAAACTTCGACCAAATTTTTATTACAAGATTACCCCGTTTATTAGCAATTATATGTACAGGTATTGGAATGAGTGTAGCTGGATTGATCATGCAAAAGCTTTGTATGAACAATTTTGTATCTCCTACAACAGGTGCCACACTTGCTTCGGCTCAGTTTGGAGTATTGCTGGCAATGATGTTTTTTCCATCAGTCACAATTTTAGAAGAATCCATTTTAGCATTTAGTATGTCTGTTATAGGAACATGGATATTTGTGTGGTTCATCCAAAGAATCAAGTTTAAAGATGTGGTCATGGTTCCACTTATCGGTATGATGTTTAGTACAGTAATTGGAGGGATAACGAATTACTTTGCTTATCGCTATGATTTACTTCAAGCACTTCAGTCTACTTTTGTAGGAGATTTCTCTCTTATATCAAGAGGAAATTATGAAATTGTGTATTTAGTAATTCCACTTGTAATCGTTTCGTTTATTTATGCAAATCACTTCAATGTCGTAGGTATGGGTGAGAATTTTTCTAAAAATCTAGGAGTTAACTATAATCTAGTATTATTTTTAGGATTATCAATTTGTGCCATGATAACAGCAAGTATTGTTGTAACTGTCGGTTCAGTATCTTACATTGGATTGATTATTCCAAATATTGTTGCAATGTTTAGAGGAGATAAGATTCGTGGTAGTATTGTTGATGTTGCCTTATTTGGTGCACTCTATGTACTAATATGTGACATCATTGGACGTGTTATTATCGCTCCATTTGAGCTGCCAATTGACTTAATCTCAGGGGTGATTGGAAGTATTATCTTCCTTGTGTTAATGTTTAAGAAACTTAGCCCCAAAGTAAAAAGGAGAGAAACTTATGCAAACTCTGAAGTTAGTTGCGCAAAGCAATAAATTAAAGCTAAGTATATTATTCATACTAGCAATAGTTATGATAATTACATATCAATTCATTGAGATTGATTGGAAATTCTTTGATTATGTAATGTACATCAGAACACCTAAAATGTTGTCTATGATTATAGCTGCTTTCTGTATTGGATCAGCGAGTATTGTTTTTCAATCAGTCATCAATAATCGCATAGTTACACCTTGCTTGCTTGGAATGAATTCACTTTACATTCTTGTACATACAGTGCTTGTGTTTATTTTAGGAAGTAGTCATTTCTTAGTAGCAAATGAAAACATTGCATTTGGAATTGACTTAGTTGTTATGGGTGTAGCAGCAACGGTGATTTATGGAGCTTTATTTAAAAAGACAAACTACAATGTTTTATATGTGTTGTTAGCAGGAACCGTTATCGCAACACTATTTACAAGTATTTCAAATACAATGATGAGAATGATTGACCCAAATGAGTTTACTGCATTACAAGATAGTCTGATTGCAGGTTTCAATAATGCAAATTCGGAAATACTCACAGCATCATTTGTACTTATTGGAACGGTTATCTTATTTTTCTTAAAAGATATTAAATTATTAAATGTAATCACTTTAGGTAAAAATCAAGCTATCAATCTTGGTGTTGATTATGACCGTACCATTAGTCGCTTGCTTTTAGGGGTTACGATCTTTATTGCAATTGCAACTGCACTGGTAGGCCCAATTTCGTTTTTAGGGTTAATTATTGCAAATATTTCAAGAGGGTTTTTCAAAACATTTAGACATACTTATTTGATGGTTGGATCATTCTTATTTGGAATTGTAGTGTTGTTTTTCGGACAGATATTAATTGAACATGTATTTAGTTATACTGCAGTTATTTCTGTGTTTATCAACTTATTTGGTGGAGGGTATTTCCTATACCTGATTTTCAAGAGTAAGGGAGCTTAGTTATGAAGATAAAAAAGATTAAAAAAGTTTATAGTGGAGTACCTGTAGTTAATGAAGTGTCATTTGACTTACCTAGAAACAAGGTCACTTCTTTTATTGGACCTAATGGTGCAGGTAAATCGACTGTATTAAATATTATTACACGACTTATTTCAAAGGATGCGGGTGATGTTACTGTTGAAGATTTAGATATTAAAAAATGGAAGAGTACAGAGTTGGCAAAGAAACTTGCAATTTTGACACAAACTAACAACATTCAAATGAAGCTAACAGTTAAGGAGTTAGTTGGGTTTGGTAGATTTCCACATAGCGGGAACCATTTAACTGCAGAGGATCATGTGAAAATTGATGAAGCTATCAAATATATGGAACTAGAAGAATTTACTGATCGATTTATTGATGAGTTATCAGGAGGACAGCGTCAACGTGCATATATTGCGATGGTTATTGCACAGGATACAGAATTTGTCTTCTTGGATGAGCCTACCAATAATTTAGATATTTATCATTCATCAAATATGATGAAAATAGTACGTAAATTATGCGATGAATTAGGTAAAACAGTAATCTTAGTATTACATGAGATTAATTTTGCTTCATGTTATTCAGACTATATCGGAGCATTTAAAGATGGTGAGTTATATAAATTTGGAACAGTTAATGAAGTTATGACAAAAGAAACATTAAAAGATTTGTATAAAGTTGATTTTGAGATTCAGATGATGAATGGAAAACCAATATCAATTTATTATTAAATTCTAGAAATAGAATTCAATATATATTAACGGTAGGTGAAAACCTACCATTATAAGAGTTATTAGTTAGTTATAGTTAACTTAGGAGGAAGAAGAAATGAAAAAGTTACTAGCATTATTATTAGCAGGATTCATTGCTGTTTCAGTAGTTGGATGCAGCTCAATAGAAGAAACAACAGAAGAAACAACAGAGGGAACAACAGAGGAGCCTACAACAGTTAGCATTGAAGTAGTGAATGGAAATGATGAAATGATTACTGTTGACTTTCCATACAACCCACAACGTATTGTTGTATTAAATTATCAAACATTAGATTTCCTTGATGCAGTTGGTCTTGGAGATCGCGTAGTTGGTGTTATTGAAGGAGCATCATGCCCGGAGCACTTAAAACACTATACTGAAAATCCAGATATCGTAACAGTGGGTGGAATGAAAGAGTATGATATGGAAGCAATCATGTCACTTCAACCTGATGCAATCTTCTCAAGTGATCGTTCAGCAGGAAACTATGATGAGTTCATGTTAATTGCACCTACAATGGCAGCATACGTTGATTATGAAGCTGGATTCTATACAAGCTTTGTAGAATTAGCACAAAAACACGCGACAATCTTTGGATTAACAGATGAGTTAAATGATACACTTGCTGATTATCAAACGCGCCTTGATGCAATCGCAGAAGTTGCAAATGGAAGTACTGCATTATTAGGAATCTATGCTGGTGGATTAAACACACTAGGTGATACAGGACGTGCATCAATTGTTACAAACGAAATGGGATTTACAAACTTAGCAGCTGAAATTAACGTAAATCATGGTAATGTTTCTTCTCATGAAACTTTCTTAGCTGTAGATCCTGAGTATATCTTCATTCTTGATAAAGATACTGCAGTAGGTGAAGAAGCAGTTGCAGCAAAAGAACAAATGAATACTGAAACAATCCAAAAAACCCAAGCTTACCAAAATGACAACATCATTTACTTAGAACCAGGAAATTGCTGGTATGTAGCTGATGGTGGTATTGGATGCATGGATCAAATGATCACTGGTATCGAAGAAGCATTAGAAATTAAATAGTTTAAATTGACTACAGAGAAATCTGTAGTTTTTTTAATTCAATAAATGAGCTATATAAGTAAATAGGAATCAAATGTACAAATTAATATGTAATAGTAAATATTATGTGCAAAAATTGTGCAAAAACTTGGGTTGCGAGTATGGAAATATTTATATAAACTAAACTTAGGGGATAGATTATGAAAAAAAGACAAGAACAATTACTTAATACCATTATTAACCATGGAAATATTACTTTAGATTATTTACTTCAAAAATTTAGTATTTCTAGGAGAACACTCTATTATGACATTTCATCAATTAATGATGCAATAAAAAAGAATGGTCAAATAATAAAGCATGAAGGAGTATTCTCTTATATTCAAACTCATGATGTCCGACATAAAGAGGACTTTGATTATTTTGATGTTGAGTTAAGAGAGAATTACTTATTGTATCTCCTCTTGACCAATCAGTTTACAAATACAGAAGACATAGCGGACCATTTGAAAATTTCAAAAAATACTGTGTCAAATAGTATTCAACACATCAAAGATAGGTTAAGTACAAATGGAATACAATTAAAATTCAACAAAACATATACTATTGATGGAGATGAATTAAAAATACGATCCTTGTTTATTTTGCTCGATCAATATGATTTTAGCAATAAAGAAGAAGTTATTAACGAAGTTAAGTATTTTAATAAAGTGAATAATTTGAATTTGACAGACTATTCTCTATTTAATCTAAGCAACTTAATTAAATTTATAAAAAAAAGAAATTCACAAAACAATGAACTAACAGAATATGAATTTATAGATGAGATTGATTATAGCGACATAGACTCATTATTATGTACTCAAAATAAATATGAGATGGCTTATTTGAAATCGTATATTATGACCCTCTCTAATTTGAAACTAACAAATGACCTTACGATTGAATTAGAAATTGAAAAACTAATTGTGTCATTCGAGAATAATACAAGTATCATGATAAAAAACAAATATGAATTTATAAGAAATTTGAGGAGGCACTTTATTGCAAGCTATTATCGAATCAAATTTAATTTTCCATTATATAACCCACTCTACGAAGATATCGAAAATAAGTATCCTTACTTATTTCGTATTATAGAGGATATTGCAAAAAACTATACTTTCTTAGATTTGCATTTTAAAAATGCTAGAAAAGAAGAACTAGCATATATCGTAGCGTATTTTGGCGGGTTTCTTTACAATAACAAAGATTACTTTACAAATGTAATTATTGTGTGTCCAAATGGTTTAGTTATTTCAAATACTCTCAAAATGCAACTGTTAAAATACATACCATTTATAAATATTGTAGAAATAATGAGTGTTCATGAGTTTTATGAAACAAAAATTAATTATGATTATTGCATATCTACAGTTGAATTGGATGCGAAAAATTTAATTGTAGTAAATCCTTTATTAAAAAATGATGATATTAAAAATATAAATTCAAGACTAAATCATCAATTAGTAAAAGAAGCCTTTACTATTGAAAATATCATAGAAGTAATTGAGAAGCATGCAACAATACATCAAAGAAGTAGTTTGATTAAAGAAATAAAAAATTTAATGTCACCTATAAAAAATACTAAAGGAGAAAGCCCAATGTTAAATGAGTTACTTACAGAAGATAAAATTATTAAAGTGAAAGCAGTGAGAGATTATAAAGATGCAATTCAAATTGCCAGTAAGCCACTATTAGCTGATAAAACGATAGAACCTGAATATGTTGAGGAAATGTTTAATGCATTGGACGAGTTTGGTCCATATATTGTTTTAGCAGATCGTTTTGCTTTACCACATGCAACGAGTAAAATAGGTGTAAATAAAGTAGGGATGAGTTTACTTGTAGTAGAAGAAGAGGTGGACTTGCTTGGAAAGCCTGTAAATATTTTCTGTGTTTTGGCTACAATAGATAATGAAAGTCATTTGAAGGCACTAGTTTCACTTTCAGAATTATTATATGTTAAAGAAAATATTGACCATATTATCAACGGAAGTGTTGATGAGATATTAAAAATGGTAAAGGGGGTGAGTTAAGGTGAAAGTTTATGCAGTATGTGGTTTTGGAGTTGGATCAAGTATGATTTTGAAGTTATCGTTAGATAAAATATTTGCAGAATTGAATTTTGATTGTGAAGTGGAAAATACAGATATTACGAATGCACATGGAGCAAAAGTAGATGCTATTTTTACAAGTCCAGAGTTATACCAAAATCTAAATTCAGAATGTCAAGGGAGAGTGTATCCAATTAAAAGATACATGGATTTAGATGAAGTAAGAGTCAAAGTAAAGGAGTTCATTGAAGCAGTAAAATAAAACCATATAAGGAGGAAGGCAAAAATGATGGATTTTATTACAAATAGTATTTTGAGAAACCCGCCAGTATTGTTGGGACTCATTGCAGCAGTAGGATTAATACTTCAAAAGAAAAAAGTATCTGATGTAATAAAAGGAGCTGTACTTGCAGCAATTGGAATGGTGATTATAGAAACCGCAGTAGGAATAGTAGCTGGTGTCATTGCACCAATCAGTACTGCATTCACTCTTGCAACAGGAGGTGTAGTAGGAGAAGGATTAAACGATGCTACATTTACCGCAGAGTTTGGTGGTGCTGTAGGTTTGGCGATGTTTGTTGCGTTAGCGCTACACCTGTTAATTGCTAGATTTACGATGTTTAAGACGATTTTTTTGACAGGACATATGATGTGGTGGTTTCCTTTTATATTTGTTGCAGCCGGAGTTGAAGCAGGGTTAAGTGGTGGTGTATTAATTGGTTTTTCTGCAGTGATATCTGCGCTATACTTTTCAATCATGCCATGGATAGTGAGAAAGTATGTATTTGATGTTATTGGTGATGAATCCTTTACATTAGGACATCCTTCAGGATTTTTAGTACTTATTAGTGGGTTTGTTGCAAGTAAAGTAGGAGATAAGTCGAAATCTACAGAAGATTTGAAAATTCCTAGTAGTTTATCATTTTTTAGAGACACTACAATTACAGCTTCTATTGTAGTGATGATACTTTATATTGTAGTGGGTGTATTGATTCCGGAAGGTTTTTCATTAACTAGTGACTTATTCACATATGCTTTAAAGCAAGGTATTGTGTTTGGTGCAGGCATTGCTATATTGATGCAAGGAGTACGTATGCTAGTTAACCAAATAATTCCCTCATTTAAAGGAATTAGTGAAAAACTAGTACCTAATGCAATTCCAGCATTTGATTGTCCTATGTTATTTTCGTATAAACCAAATGCCTTATTGATTGGATTCATTATTGCTTTAGTGGTAAGTACTTTGTCAATCATAGTAATTAATTCAGTTGGAATATTTACTGTAATTGTACTTCCTCTAGTCTTTACTGCTTTCTTTGAGTTAGGTACTGCTGCGATTATTGCAGAAGGACAAGGTGGTTTAAGAGGTTGTATTATTGGAACTGTAGTTGCATCTATCGTAGCTGTATTGATCATGGGAGTTAGCTGTATGGTGTATAGTTCGACTATACAAAATTGGATGTTAGTCTTTGGTGGAAATGATTTTTCCTTATTCGGAGCTATTGCTGAATGGGTAGCAAGTTTATTCTCTTCTATTGTATAAAAATATAAAAAAAGTGTAATCACCTATCAATGATTACACTTTTTGATAAATTAGTATAAAAAAAACAGAGCTTACACTCTGTAATTTTTCAAATGGTGCGGATGAAGAGACTCGAACTCCCATGCCTCGCGGCGCTAGATCCTAAGTCTAGTGCGTCTACCAATTTCGCCACATCCGCATTTCATTGCTTATTCATTATAGCAAGATGACAAGTGGAATGCAAGTGTTATTTTCATTTTTTTAATTAACAAAATATAGATAAAATATGATGATATAAAAAGTCCATAGTTCCTGTTAAGGTAAACTATGGCCTTTGTTTATTTATATGTTACATCAAATTCTCTATGAGCGAAATAATCAGATTCATAGATTTCAAGACTAATGTTAAAAAGATTAGATACTTTAGCATTTTGTTGCTGCAACCAATTTGAATCAATGCTTAGTGCTTCATCAAAAGGTTCAAAGCTACTTGATGAGGCATAGAATATCCCTTCTTCACTTATCCAATCCCCATTATTGAGTATGACAAGTGGCTCAACATCATCAAAGACATCACTTCCTACATAATAGCGTGGATCATATTCCAAGTTAAACATATTGGCAATTGTTGGAACTAAATCATAAGTGCTTGCTAATGTATCAACAACTTGTGGGGTAACTTCACTGTTGTAGATAAAGAATGGTGTACGATCAATGTTTAATCCTTCTAATCGATCTACTTCTTGATTAAACGAAGCGATGTCAGAATATGAAGTCTTTAAAGGATGGTGATCAGAGTACATGGCAATCACAGTATCTTCTAGGATACCTTGTTCCTCGAGTGCAGCAAGAAGTATTTCCATTGCTTTATCCAGCTCAATTGCTTTAGAAACATAACGTTGAAGATTTATTTTTAAATCTGGGTACACAGCACCAACTTCCTCGAGATAACGATTACCGAGAGTACTTGATTCGTCATAAGGGAAGTGGGTAGAAGAAGTGATGATAAAAGAGAAGAATGGTTCATCTTCTACGAACAAAGGTGTAATTGCTTCCATCATTGTTGCGTCACTTTGCCATCCTTGAATGATAGGTAAACCTAAGGCATCAATGTCTAAATAACGACTAGAGCCCATATTTAAATGATACGTATTTCGATCATAAAATTGGTCATTCCAATTGTGGTAGGATGTTGAGATATATTGTTGGTCGTTGAAAAGGTTGAAGATAGCATGTGGGTAAGCGTTGTTTTTATAAGTATTTGGTGTACATACACTTGAAGAAGGGACTAACGAATTTAGTCCAATAAATTCACTTTCCGCCGTTGTACAGCTGTATTTAGGGGAATAAAAATTCGAAAAGCTAATTCCCTGTGTTTTCATTTTATAAAGTGTAGGAGTTAAAGTTTCATCAATAGCCATATAATCAAATGCTTCAACCATAATATAAATAAAGTTCTTATCTTCAAATATCCCAGTCATATCATTGTAGTCACTAATTTCCCTAGAAATAAGATATTCGTCTACACTCAATATTGAGGTGTTTTCCTCACTATCCATCATTGATATCCATGTAGAATCATCGATTTCTCGATGTATTACTTCGGTTTCAGGTGTACTTGTCACTTGTGGAGTTGGTGTAGGTGTTGATTCTGGTTGTATAATCAAAACATCTTCACTCTCATTGAAAATACTCATCACATCTCGCCACATAAAACGATTAATGCCAAGTTCGCTCAATGCCAATTCAGGGGGTTGTGGATTTGAATAAAGTTGTTCCGCTTGAATAATTGAGTGCGGATTTGAAATCAACATGACAGAAGAAATACCTAATCCATGAACTAAAATCAAAAAAATACCACTGATGAGATAAAAAGATAATTTAGGTTTAGAATCAATCATATTTTTAGTTCGAATACAAATTACAAAAGAAATTATTGCAGGTAAAATTAACACAAAGGTTTCTATACGAAGTGCTCCTATGAAGCCACTAACTTCCGTAGTCACACGTTGTGCTCCATCAAATGCGGCATTGATTGACATGTAGTTTCCCATAAAATTGATAAAACCCAATTGAGTGATTGCATATGCACCATAAAGCAAAAGCAGAATACTAATAATGTACTTTCCAAACTTCATAGGAAAAGCATAAGCAAGTAAACTGAAGAGCAAAGCAAGAGAGGTATTAAATAATACTAACCTTGAGGTAATAATCAATGTATTATGTGCCTCAGAAAAAAAGCGAAAACCAAAATCAATAAACAATAATGATACTAAAGATAATGCAAAGTAAAGATAAAAACGATAGTTATTTTTAACGACATTAACCATACAGGATCTCCTTTTAATGTATTATACTATATTAGGTGCAAGTATGTTTTAAAAAAAAGAAAAAACTGGAAATTGAGGTTCGTTTGATTTTACATTCATACTTAAAAAATGTAAAATAGAATAGTTAATTAAGCAAAGGGGTGTTGAGTAATGGATATTAAGTTTTATGTTGGAAAAGATCATTTTGAAGATGCTTATGCAGTTCGTGAAGCGGTGTTTATGAAAGAGCAAGGATTTCAAAATGAAGTAGATAACAATGATGACAAAGCAACGCATTGTGTTATTTATGACAATGATTTACCAGTTGCAGTTGGACGTTATTATAATGAAAAAGGTGAACGTATCATTGTGGGGCGTATTTGTGTTCTCCCACAGTATCGAGGAAAAAATTTAGGTGCTCGTTTACTTGAAGAGATTGAGGCACATGCAGTTGAGAAAGGCTATCGATCTGCTGAGTTATCAGCGCAAGTTGCAGTAAAAGAATTCTATGAGAAATATGAGTACAAGCAAGAAGGAAAATTCTATTTAGATGAACATTGCCTTCATGTAAAAATGATTAAAAAACTAAGAGTACCTGATAAACTTCAATTAGCACGATTAAAAATCAATAAAATAGACGAACAGATGGCTAAACTGTTTTGTGAGCGCATGAAAGCAGTAAAAGAAGTAGTTGAGTATAAGATTGAAAATCATTTTACTATTTTAGATGTAGCGCGTGAAACTGAAGTAATTGAGCGCAACGTAGCTTATGTTCAAAATGAAGAACTAAAAGAATACTATCGCAAATACATCACAATGCAAATGCAAATTTCTAAAGAATACCAAGCTCAAGTTATGGATGAAGTGAAAACTGAAGAATAGAGAATAGACCGTACAAATGTGCGGTTTTTTTATTACATAAGAGCACGCGTGAAATTCCTTTTCTATTATATGAAGGAAGATATTGTGCTTGGTATAGTATAAAGGGTTGAGTAATTTGTATTAATCCTATATGCTACATTTATCAGCAAGTATACAACCAAATCTCTTTATAAATATAGCTTTAGAAGAGAGATGTGGCACGCGTAGAATTCCTTCACTATTAGAGATAACTCGATTTATCTTAGAAAAGGAGGACTTAAAATGATTTATGGTTATATTCGTGTATCATCGAAAGATCAGAATGAAGATCGACAAATGGTAGCAATGGAAGGAGCAGGGGTAAAGAAAGAAAATATATTTGTCGACAAACAAAGTGGTAAAAATTTTGAAAGAGTTATGTATCAAAAGTTATGGCGCAAATTAAAGGTAGAGGATGTCTTAATTGTAAAAAGTATTGATCGCTTAGGAAGGAATTATGAAGAAATATTGGAACAGTGGCGATTAATTACGAAGCACAAGGGTGCAAACATCGTAGTACTAGATATGCCATTACTTGACACTCGCGCTAAAAAAGAAGATTTGACAGGAATGTTTATCTCAGATTTAGTATTACAGATTTTAAGTTATGTTGCTGAAACAGAGCGAGCAAATATTCGTCAAAGGCAAGCTGAAGGAATAGCAGCGGCAAAAAAGCGTGGAGTTCATTTAGGTAGACCGCCAAAAGATATACCTCATAACTTCAATGAAATTAGAAGTCGACAGGTAGATAACGAAATCAGTAGAGAAGTAGCAGCCAGCTTGCTAGGAGTTTCAAGAGCAACATATGAGAGATGGATTCATAAAGTAGAATCTTAATAACCAACTTGTAACAATAGGAAAATAATGGTAAAGTAAAGAGGTAAGATGTTAAAAAGGTACACCTT
>CAYJEY010000014.1:8326-56037 GCA_964369385.1 uncultured Holdemania sp. | reverse complement strand
TAAAAAAACGAACCTCCTATAAATTGGGTGTCCAACTTTTGGGGTTCGTTTCATTTCGGAGTTTTTTTATGCTTTCTTAAACTGAATAACTACTTTAAATAAATCTGCATCTACATCTATTTGTAGTTTACCATTTTGAAGTTCACAGAAACTCTGTACAATAGCTAATCCAAGTCCTGATCCTTCAGTATTACGAGATTTATCCCCTCGTACAAAACGCTCAGTAATCTCACTCACATCGATATCAAGCGCTACGGCTGATATATTTTTAAAACTGACTAAAATTTGCTCAGGTGTTTCTTGAATACTAATGTAGACACGAGTATTTGGTTGTGAGTACTTGCATATATTTACTATCAAGTTCTCAAATATTCGGTATGTTTTGAAACTATCAAGTAAATGAATGACTTTTTCATCTTCATGAGATAATTTAACTTCCAAGTTTGCCTCCTCTAATAAAGATTGATTTTCAGTAAGTGCTTGCTTCATTAGTGAAACAACATCAACTTGAACTAAATCAAGTGTTATATTTTTACTATTGGCTTTTGATACTTCGAATAAGTCTTCAATTAATTTTTTTAATCGTTGGGCATTGCGCTCAATTGTCGCTAAATACTCTTCCCGTTTTTGATTATCTTCTTCATTCTTAAGTAATTCTGAATAAGATACAATCGAAGTTAATGGTGTTTTTAAATCATGGGAAACATTCGTAATTAATTCTGATTTCATTTTTTGAGATTTTACTTCTTCTTGAACAGCAGTCGCAAAGCCATTGCGCAGCTCTTCAATATTCTCTTTCATCGATTCAAATACACCTAAATCATCACTTAACTCAACATTGAAATCTTCATTTGATAATCGTTTAATTACTTCACCTAAAGTATTATAGTTATTTACAATACGATTTATGAATCTCAATACATAATATCCGACAACAACATTATATATGGCAAGAACTAAGATTACTAATGACATATCTACATAAGAACCTAGTGGGAAAATAAAGCATATGAGTGAACTTATCACGAAGTTCACAAATAAGATTGCCCCTGCCTTCTTATTTGTTTTTGAAGTTAAATCTAAACTTAGTAGTTTTCTAATGGCTGTAACGATTGCACCAGCAATTGTGTAATCCATGAAATAACCTTTAAATCCTACATCGAAGATAAAGCGGATTCCCCAAGCAACAATAAGTATCGTTCCATACACAACTACCCATAACCCAAGTTTCGCAAATTCCACAAAAGAGTCGATTGTTTCATAATTATATACTACTGCATAAATCAGTTGTGGCAACATTGTAGCTACAAACAATGTTGTACCGACAATTATCACAAATAGAATATCAAACTTAATCTTTGATATCGCTTTAAACCAGCCCCACTCTTTGACTATACTAATTGGAAATAAGAGGCCACTTAGGAAGACAAGACAGCTGAGAATTGCTGCATGAGCAAACAAGTTTTCTAGATCAATTCGTGCTATTCCATTATACGTGATTCCTTCACTTACTAATTCGTCAGGTATTCCAAACTTTAGAGAAATGTTTTTAAGTTGCACTGCATCAATATCACTTTGACTAATTCCGGCAATCACATCAAGTTCATTAGCCGCCTCATTGTATACCCACGTTTCATTTTTGTACACACGACTTAATGATTCACCACTCAATTGTAATGCTAAATAATCACTCGTAGTTGCAACAGTTAGTTTTCCATTAGCATCAAAATTTAATTCTAGATACCAATTATATCCTTCTGGCAATTGATCGACATACTCTGCTTCTTCTAAACCGGGATTAGTTTCATAAGTATAATCTTGTAATGTCGCCTCATCAAAGTAAGATACACTCATATGAAAGTTGGGATCATAAATGTAATCATAGATATAGATATCTGATGTTACATCAACTCCCACATCTTCCCATGTTAGTCCACTAGGCGGGACAATATTTGCTTCCAAATAACTACTCTGATTATTTTTACTTTGAATGATAAAGTTTCCTTCATAAGCTAGGCGAGCAATTGTTTCTATCGAGATATTGTCATACGAATAGGTTAAAGTGCTAGAATAACTTAACACTGTTGATGTGACTGCACCAAACAAAATACCTAGTGCGATCGCACCTGCAACTAATTTTTTAATCATAATTCCTCCTATGATTGATCAATTTTATATCCTACACCCCATACCACTTTGATATAACGCGGATTTTTTGTATCAATTTCTGTTTTTTCTCTCAAATTTCTTATGTGAACCATTACTGTTTCAGTACTAATTGCTTCTTCTTTCCACACTGTTTCATAAATTTGTTCAGCTGAAAACACAATGCCTGGATGACTCATTAATAACTCTAAAATCTTAAACTCAATGGGTGTGACTTTAATTTTGTTTCCATCCACACTGACTTCTCGTCGGTCTAAATTTAGTTCAAGACCCCCTATTGTATATCCATTTATCTTCTGTGGCTCACCTTGTCGAATTTCTAAAAACTTAGAATATCGGCGAAGTTGTGATGCAACCCTTGCAAGCAACTCCATAGGTACAAATGGCTTTGTGATGTAATCATCCGCCCCAATATTTAGTCCTGTGATTTTATCAATATCTTCTGATTTCGCGGATAAAAATAAAATTGGGAAATCATATTTCTCACGTGCCTTCATTGTCATGCTTATACCATCCATAATCGGCATCATAATATCCACAATTGCAAGATGAATTTCATTTTCTTCAATTAATGCTAAACCATCTCTTCCATTGTGTGCTTTGAGTACATTGTATCCTTGACTCTTACAATATATCTCTACCGCATTTGCGATTTCAATTTCATCTTCTACAATCAATACAGTATATTGGTTCATGTTTATTCTCTCCTCTTATTTGTATATTTTCATATGGTAAAATGGTTGACTACATTTTATCCACATCATTCGTGCATACTTTGATAATTCTCGCGAATCTAGTCTTGTCAACATCACCTGAAAATATGCCCGTCTCAACTTTTTTAAATAGATTCTTTGCAATTTAGGATAATTTTTCATCACTACTCTACTTTGATGCTCCAATACTTCGAGGTTGACGGCATATTTTTTCTGCTTATTCTTGTGATTTATATGATTTGTGATATAGACAATATCCGCAATAATCACAACACGATCACTTTGCATAATCAATTCAATGACTGGCGTATTCTTTCCATAAGCATACCATGATTGCAGAATATTTTGGGTAAATAATGATTGATGAAATAATTTATTATGAAGTGCTTCATCTAATTTTTGTCCATGCACAACTTCCTTTAATGCTTGAAAACTTGATAAACTATGGGTTTTCTTTTGTTTAGATTCGATACTAAAGTATTCAAATTTCACCTTATTTCCCCCACACACTAGTTTTGCTTGGTATGTTTTTGCTGCTACTACAAGCTTCTCTACAGCATTATAGGGGATTTCATCATTCCCATCCACAAACATCAAGTATGTACCACTAGATAGACGGTACCCTAAAGAATATGCATCATTAACTGATGATGTTTTTCTGATTAAAATCTCAGGATATCGTTTGATTAATTGTTTTAAAACTATTGATGTTTTATCATTTGAATTACAATCCACAATTATGATTTCAATATGTGAGTAACTTTGAGTTAGTGCACTCAATACACATTTGTAGATACTTCCTTGGTTATGATTACTTTGTATCACAATACTTACTTTTTCCATTCAAATCACCTCATACTCGTATTTTAGTACTTAGATATTAATTTACACCGCAATAAATCAGAAAGAAATTATAAAGATTTCTTAAAAAACACATCATTTTTTCATGATGTGTTCAATTCCTATGATTGTTTTGTCGGATAAAGCAGTTGATAAAGTGTTGGTTTAAGTTGATAAGTTTTCATTAAAGCATCCACTTCTTGTAACATTTGCTTCTTAACATGATCTGGAATATGTGTTTTTCTTGCTCTTATCAACATATTTTTAGGTGTATGCGCTAAGTCTACAAATTCTAATAATTGTGTTTTATACCCACATGCCTGAACTAAGTTGCAACGAATGATATCAGTAAACAAGGCACTCATACGCTCTTGAGCAATGCCATATCGAGTGATAATCGAGAATTCATCACTCTTAATTTGAGCGTTCAGTTCATGTTGGCAACAAGGGACACTAAAAATTAAAGAAGCATTCCACGAGATTGCATGAAACAAAGCGTAATCAGTAGCAGTATCGCATGCATGCAGTGATAGCACTACATCAATCTGTTGCTCACTTTGATATCCTTCTATATTTCCAACTTCAAAACTCAGCTGGTCATATCCATACCGTTTTGCTGCTTCATTGCAGTTTTTAATCACTTCGGTTTTTAAATCTAGCCCCACCATATGAACATCCACTTTTTTCACAAGTCTTAAATAGTAATACACAATGAATGTTAGATAACTTTTTCCACAGCCAAAATCGACAATACGCACCGTTTTTTGGTCTAATTTCTTGATACCATCATCAATAATTTCTAAAAACTTATTAATTTGACGATACTTATCTTGCATTGATGCTATGATTTTTCCATCTTTACTAAAGATTCCCATATCCACCAACGGTTCAATAATTTCTCCTTCAGGTAGTAAGTAATTCTTCTTACGATTGTGTTCTTGCATTGTCTGGATTTGCATTTGTTTGCGTGAATATTGAAGTTTTCCTTTTTTACTCTTGCGCATTGATACTTCACTTGTTGAAGTGAAACAGTGACACTGTTTATATTGCTCAAATTCACTCACCAACATCTCTATAAGTTGCTCAGAAGTTATATTTTGATGAAACACTTGTGTATTCGTTTTTCTTTCAAACTGATATCCTTTTTTCAATTTTTTGCATTCAACTCGCACATACTCTGATTGAATAGGTTGGCTAAACACCACTTTTAATATTTCTTCTTCATTTGCTTGGGCAAAAATTTGTTTTACATCCACCATGCTACCACTCCTTTATTTTTAATTCACTCATCCACACATCCAATTCATTTGACCAAGCCTGTTCACTGTGGTCTTGATCAACATACAAATGTGGAAAAACCTGATTCTGCTGCGAAAGCATGCGTGTGAATGTTAGATTTTGTTCGCAAAAGTTTGCAAAATCTTCATGCCTTTCAAATTCATAAGCACCCCAACTTAAATAATAACTTATATTTTTTGGATGAAATGCTTGGATATCATTCTTTAACTCTTCAAAAATATGTTCATAAAATACTGACTTACAGATTGCTTTAGAAAACACGTGACTCGCATAGCTTGCTCCGTATAAAGCCATTAGACCACCCATTGAACTTCCTCCAATTGCTGTATGTTCTGAGTCTTTCAATGTATTTAGTTTATCATCAATATAAGGCTTTAATTCTTGAATTATCCAATCTATCATGATTTTTCCATGCCCTTTGACACTTCCCCATATTAAATCATCAAAATCATATGGACTAAACTCCCACAAGCGATGATTATCAGCGTGGTTGCATTCTATGCCAACCACAATTGCATTGATTTGATGTGTTTCAAGATAATCTAGTAATCCCCAACTTTTACCATAAGTCGCATCTTCGTCCGAAAATAAATTATGTCCATCAAACATATAGATAACACCACAACGTTCTGATTCTGAAAGGTGGTCAGGGACATAAATATGAAGCATTCTATCAAGTTGAAACGGTTCAATCCATACGATTTCTTTTATAATCATTTAATTCGCCTCCTCTATCTAGTCGCAAAAATATTGTAAAAATTTGGCAAACTGAGGTCTCCAACACACCCAGTCATGACATTCATTCTCACTGAACTCAAAGCGTGCCTGTGTTAATCCTAAACGCTGAAATTGTTGTTGAAGAGCACAGGTATCTTCAAGTGATTCTTGTTCATGATCACCCGTTCCCACACTTACCAGTATTTGACGGGATTGATAAAGCTTAATGAATGGATGATTACTAGGCATATTTCCTAAACAATCCAGTGGAGAATTATCATAAATACGCGCATCTTGATATTGTGGAAAGAAGACTTCAGCTTGATATACCCCACTTTGTGCAAATACACCGCTAAAAAGATCAGGTCGGCGCAAAAAGAAATTCAACGCATGGTATGCACCTAGACTACATCCACTAACTACAACTTGTCTATGATAGTCACTACCTGATGTTTCATGATGGATTTCAAGTACTTTTGGTACCAATTCTTCACATATATATCCTACATATTTTTCATAAACTTCAATCCGATTTGTCTCACAAGTATAGGCTGAAAACGATTCATCATCTACACTATCGACACAAAATAGTTGGATTAAACCAGCTTCAAGGTACCATTTAGCGATATCAACCATAAGAAAATTCTCCATATCATAAAACCTACCTGATTGTGCAGGAAAAACGATGATGGGGCGGCCTGCATGCCCATATACTTTAAACTCCATTTCTCTTTGAAGTTGGTGACTGTATTCTTTGTAGTACCTTTGTAACATAATCATTCTCCTAATTTTGTTTCTTTATGACGTCTTCAATAAATTGATTCACTTCTTCAAGCGAGTCAAATTTAGCGACAAAAATATCATTTCCCATTGCTCCAGCTAAGGCATCAGGTCCACGATAGTTCATCACGAGTTGATTATCATATTTTTTTCCAATCTCTTCTTTTGTGTATTCGTAAGAATACTGATCTTTTCTAGAAGCAAACGCACAATGTTGACTTGGATGATTTAAATCATAAAAACCTTGATTGTACACCATCATATCTGCCCATATGCGATATACATTGATATTCCTTGCATAATTCATCATATCCGGTGTACATCCTCCAGGTGGTCGCATATTGACCTCTAGTCCAATTAGCTCACCTTTTTTACCTAAACCATCCTTATCTTCACTCAAGCGAAAAAATTCGCAGTGAAAAAATCTTCGATGTGTATCAAATGTTTGAACTACTTTTCTTCCCAGTTGCTTTAAATCATCATCAATTTCTTTGAGTGAATAGTATGTCAAGTCTTTTCCCTCACTCACAATTTCCATAATAGGTGTCACAAATACATGGGCTGTTTCATAGACAATGTTTCTTTGTGAATCGGCAATACCGTCATAAGAGATGAGATCACCGCATATGAATTCCTCCATAATCATCACAGAAGGAAATTCTTGTCGATAAAACTGTTCTAAATCTTGAAGATCATTGATTCGATATGTACAAATTGCCCCCATGCCATTATCTGGCTTTACAACTACAGGATAACCCACTTTTTCAATGAATTTAAGACCTTCTTCAAGTGTTGATGTTAAGTGATAACGAGCTACTTTGCATCCTGCCATTTCATAATATTTTTTCATTTTGCTTTTATAACGAATAGCTTCAATTGTATGTACATTTAAACCCTCAATATTAAAATCACTACGTAAGTGAGCATCTCTTTCTAACCAATATTCATTGTTGGACTCAAGGGCATCAATTCTTCCATAACGATGTATAAAATATGCACATGCACGATAAACCTGATCATAGTCTTCCATGTTAAAAACGTGATAGTAATCACTAATTGAACATTTAAGCTCTTCTGAAAGTTCATCATAAGGGACATCTGCAATAGCTAACACGCGGACTTGATTTTCTTGTAGTGCCTGACAAAATTGCCAGTAATTCTGTGGAAAATTTGCTGATATAAACACAAAATTCATAGTATTCCTCCCTTATCTTTCTTGTGGAGATTATACCATATTTACAAAGAAAGTAAAAAAAACACAAAAGAACTAAGATTCTTTTGCGTAATATTTGATTACATTGGCAAGTTGTCTAGCAATAATACCATGCGTCTTTGCATCTAAATGAACACCATCAGCTAAACTAGCTTGACATGCATGATTTAAATCAAGAAACCCACAATGATGTGCTTTCGCAATCGTTTCGTAATGTCTTGCTAAATCTTGTGATTTTTTAACTGCTTCAGTTGAGAAAGATGATGTTTCCACTTGTGCAACTTCTTCTAAGATTGCAACAGGAGCGATGATCACAATTTTAACATTCTCATCGACTGCTTTAACTTGTCCGATTAATGTTTCAATACCTTTGGCAATCGCATAAGCACTGACGTTATACACATCTTTGCAATCATTTGTGCCTAACATAATAAATACCAAATCAAGCGGTGAATGACTTTTCAAACATACTGGAAGATAACTTGCGCCTCTACGATTTGCATCATAAGGATCATGGAAAACGGTTGTACGTCCGCAATATCCCTCCTCAATCAGATAATCATTAGGAAACATTTGCGCTAAGATACCAGTAAACCTTGTATTTCGGTCGAACCGCGTATGATCCTTAGGGTTTGATCCGTATGTATTTGAATCTCCAAAAAATAAAATATTCATCTTTTTTCCTCCCATTTAAAAAACATCCTAAGATGTTTTCTTACTATTTTCTATGTGTTTTTCAAAATCATGATTATGTTTTGCAAGCTCCAATTCACGTTTTTCATGTTGTAACTCCCAATAAATAAGTAGTGATAGTGAAACACGTAAGATTACAACACCTGCTACAATAATAAGTTCTTCTGCATCATGGAGTATCACTGTCTTTAAAATCTCTCCCCCAAGCAAGAAACTTAGACCTACTGAAAAACCTTTTAAAATATCTAGAGCTGTATTATCATCCTTGTGAAACACATGAAATAAGCCTTTGATACCTGCACTCAAAATTACTGCAAGAGCTGTTAACTCAAATAATAGAATGACAATGTTACCTGCATCTAATAAAAGTGTTCTTAAAAAATCTGTAATAATATCGACCATTGTTTAGTACCTCTTTGTTATGTCTGGTATTATTTTACCATTGTTAATTATTAAAAACTAGTCTAAATACCCATGTAGTTTAAGGAAATTATATACTCCTTCTTCCTCTACGTCGTCGGTTGTATGACTCGCAATTGCTTTTAGTGAGTCACTTGCTTTTTTCATCGCCACTCCTATTCCTACAAAACTCATCATCTCTTTATCATTTTCTCCATCACCAAATGCAATACAATCTTCACTTGTTTTTCCAATATGCTGAATTAAATATTCGATGGCTGAACCTTTGGTAATGGCATCATTCATAAAATCAAATGAACGATCATCAACACGAATCAATCTAAAATCTTCATGAAGTTGATTCAATTCTTCTGGATAATCATGTGTATCTTCATAGACAATACAGCACTTTACTGGTTTCACGTTGAATAAAGATTCATTGATGATTTCCATGGGTAATCCATATTCTTTACAAAATGTGATGACAGACACACTCTTTCGTGCTACCGAAATACCTGAGTTGTATTCTAGCATATAATCAAATTTATCAACTTTGCTTCTTTTTACAATGTTGTCGACAAAAGCATGTGGTAACTCAAACCGTTTTAATAGTTCGTTTTTGTAATATATTTCAGCTCCATTGCTTACAATAAGTCCATCTAAGTCGATTTCATATACACGTGAGGGAACGATACTAAGTGACCTTCCTGTGCATACAAAAACTTGATGCCCTTTTTGTTTCAATATTTGAATTGCTTCTACTGATTTATCAGTAGGTTGATGTACGCCTTTTGGTCCTTCAATCAAAGTTCCATCTAAATCAAAGAAAAATATCATTTATCCTCCAATAGTTAAGTGTATTCCTAACTCTTTTGCCTTTTCAACATAAGGTTGTAACAGTGAACTTGGCATATTTTTTTCATCTTCATATTGATAAGTTAAATTTAATTCTTCATATTTATTTTTTCCTAAATTATGAAATGGTAATAAAACTAACTTTTCGATATTCATTCTAGCACAATTTTCAAGCATTTGTCCTACAACATCGAAATTAAAGTTTGGAATAACTGGAATACGTAAAACACATTTTTGAGGAGCGTATTCAAGTAAGTATTTGATATTTTTCATTACAACATTTAAATCAGCATGTGTCACTTTTTTGAAGACGGTTGCATCGATATGTTTATAATCAATTAAAAATAAATCTACATCATTAATAAGTGTTACAAAAGCATCATGGTTAGCTACACCTGTTGTCTCTATTGCAACATGCAAATCATGTTGCTTCAAAGCACGCACTAATTGAGTTAAATGGGTTGGTTGAAAAAATGGTTCCCCACCAGAAATAGTGATGCCTCCATTGCTTTTCTCATAGTATTTTTTATCTTTTAAAACTTCTTTGATAATTTCACCAATGCTCATTAACTTTCCACAAGCTTTGAGTGTACCATTTAAACACTCTCCTACGCATTTTAAACATCCTTGACAGCGATTAGAGTCAATTTGAATGGTATTATTCATAAATTGAATTGCATGATTAGGACAGACTTCTACGCATCTCAGGCACTTTACACACTTGGACTTTTGAATCATTACTTGTGTTTTCAAGGATTGTGACTCAGGGTTGGCACACCAAGGACAGCGAAGAGGACACCCTTTCATGAAAATGAGTGTCCGAATCCCTGGTCCATCATGAATCGCAAATTTTTCAATGTCAAAAATGTTGATTTTAGTTTCCGTAGAGTACACGACTCATTACCTCCTCTTGCACATCTTTGCTTAAATTAACAAAGACAGCTGAGAATCCACTTACCCTTACAATCAAATTAGGATAGTTTTCAGGATGTTTTTGGGCCTCTTCTAACATACCTCGGTCAACGACAGTTACCATCAAATGGCAACCTCCTTCTTCAAAGTAAGTTTCCAGTAGCATTTTTATCTTCTCACGTTCTTGATTGAACATATTTGGAGTAAATTTAATATTTTGAACACTTCCTCCATGATACTTTGCGTCAAATTTACGAAGTGAATTCAACATAGCTGTAGGACCGCTACGAGCTGCTCCGCTTTGCGGGTTATTGGCTGGATTCAGGAAAACCCCGAGTTTTCTTCCATCTGGTGATGCTGCAGTTTGTTTCCCCCAATCTGTATTTGATTGGTTGTTGCTGATAACGATAAGATAATACTGCATACCCGCATCAATTCCTGTTTGTCTTACTCCTTTGGCAATGAATTCGTAGAGGTCATTAGCTAAGTCATCCACCTCTTCTAAATCATTTCCATACTTATCACATTCAAGACAATCTTTTCTTAGCTTTTCATATCCTACAAAATCCGCTAAGATTGCTTTGTTTAATTCAGAAAGTGAAACTTGTTTTTGTTCAAACACAAGTTTCTTGATTGCATGCAAGGAATCAGAAGTATTGATATTCCCATAAGTTTCATTTGTTCCACCTAAGAACTTAACTCCTCCATCAAGTAAAGCTCTGTTACGTCCAATGCAATCATCCATTAAAATACTTGTAAATAAGAAGCTAACTTCTTCACTCATTACGCGGTAACTTGCCATTTGACATTCAATCGACAAATCAATAAAGTATTGTAGGAATGTTTTATAACCATTATAAAATTTATCAAATGTTGTATATGATGAAAGTGGTGGTATAGTACATGGTCCTGCTTTATATCTTTGATCCATTGGATCAACACCTTCATTCATGAAAATATTGAGAACTTTAAGCATATTGATAAGCACATTAGGAGTTCCTACACTTTGCCCCTGTAAGACAAACTCAGTACAACCAAAAGGTACATATTGTTGCGCTTCTTCTTCACTGACACGCATTCCATACATTACTGCTGGAATATTCACATCATCATTGTATAACGTAGGATAAGTACATCCTGCTCCAAGTGCATCATAAGCTAAATCCATAATGTCTTGTGGCGTTTGTTTATTAAATCTTAGTGTAAATTGAGGTTCAACATAGTGGCAATCTTTTGTTACTTCGATGGCTATACGAGCGAATTCATCTGCTTCTACTGGATTTTTTCTTCCTTCTCCCCCAACAATAATACGACCATTCACTGTTGTACGTCGATTTTCAATTAAAGTCCAAAATGATTTCATAATTTGATAAGCATGATCGCGAGTCAATGTTCCATTTTTCATATCACGGACAAGATAAACACCTAAGTAGTCGTCTAATCGTCCATAGTTAATTACACCCGCAAGTAGTGCATACACCCAAATCAATTGTAATGCCTGGTGAAATGTTTCTGGTTTATTGTATTGAATATGAACCAAACTAGACTTCATCATCTCTAATTCAATTTTACGGCACGCATTCGCACTTGTGATTTGCTCATCCACTTGATTAATCAAATGAGCAATTGATGTTTGAAGTAATTCAAGCGACTCAATTGAAGCACTATAAAAATCAGATTTCCCTTTTTCTTCTTCATGTTGGTGAATCAGTTGTTTTAACCCTTCAACGCCTAGGTCTAGTAATTTAGGATAATCTAACATCATCCCGCTTAGACGAGCTGTTGCCATAAGTGGGTAGGCACAATCAATAAAAGGTCCCACTGTTGTATCGTTGATGTATTCCTTGCAATACTTCGCTTTTGTATCATGTTCCTGCCAGTAAGTATAAAGATGTTCAATTCGTTCAATCTGTCCTTTATTCTCACATTTATCTTTTAGTTTATTGAGTTTAGTGAAGACACAATAATGTCCTACTCCACCAAGTGATGTAACACAACCAAAACCAATCGGTAAGACATCAAGTCTTCCTGCTAATAAATCACGATCTTCTATTTTTCTAAATAAAAGGGGATAAATCGTCTTTAAACAATTGACCTCTCTTTGCGCTTTTGACTTATCTAGTGATGCTTTGTAAGTTTGTGTGTAGTTCTCCATTATTTGAATTTGTTGTTCGATTGACTTCTCACATTCAAACTTAACACTCACTTCAACATTTTGCTCATTATTTAACTTGAAATTTTTCATGTAGACCTCCTCTATATGATATCCCCATTATAATTTGTATATACTAATTTGTAAATGCCAAATTGAACTTTTTTATAAAAAACACGCCACTAATTGAAACCAATTAATTTGGGCGTGTTTTTGTCTCATATCCTATTATCTTACTTGTGCAACCGTGATTTCGTTTTCTTTTTCAACTTCAGTCGTATATTGTGCAGCAATAGATTTTGTTAAATATACTGTGTGTTGTATCGACAACATCGGCTGTGGTTCATCAAGACCTAAGGCATCACAAACATCTTGATCTGGCATTAATGCTTTAATTTTTTTAATGTCGTGTGAAATTTTCAATTTATATTTCTCTTCGATATATCCCATAACAGATCCAAGCAATGCTTCTTGCTCAAAGTTGGGAAATAAATAAACCGGCATATATGTTTCTTCAATTGTGAATGGCTGATCATCTACATACCTTACCCTTTTATAATGATAAAGCATTTCATTACGATTCATGTTGAAAATATTTGCTAACTTCTCTGTTGCCTCGACTTTTTCAAAGTATAGAATTTTGCTAGTGACACGACGGTCACTATACTTTTCTGATAAAGTACGTAAATCTTGCTTAGAGTGAAACTCTTCTGGATTCACAAAGACACCTGAACCCTGTTTTGAGTGGACAAGTCCCTCCTGTTTTAATTTATTAATCGCTTTACGCAAAGTTAATCGAGAAACTTGATAGCGAAGACATAGAACTTCTTCCCCCTCAAGGCTTGACCAAGGAGTATAATTACCAGACAAAATTTTTGCCTTTATTTCTTCATAAATTTCAATGTACTTCATATCAAATCCCCTCTCTATTTAATTTTAATTGTTATTTCAAATTAGTGCAACTTATTCTACTCTACAGTTACTGATTTCGCAAGATTTCGCGGTTGGTCAATATTACATCCACGCTCTTTCGCAACACAATATGCAAGTAGTTGCAGTGGAATGATACTGATCATTGTCTGCATAAAATCATCAACTTTTGGCAAAATGATAACTTCATCTGCTTCGATGTGTTCTTGCATTAAATCTTCTCTTATCATTAAAAGGATTTTTGCCCCTCTTGCTTTCACTTCTTTTAGATTCGAAATCGTTTTTGCTGCAAGATCTGGATCACTAATAATACCCACAACTGGCGTGTCTTGTTCAATCAACGAAATTGTTCCATGCTTTAGCTCACCTGCAGCGTATGCTTCTGCATGAATGTAGCTAATTTCTTTTAGTTTTAGTGCCCCTTCAAGAGAAAGTGCATAATCAATGCCACGCCCAATGAAAAAGGCACTTTGTTTAGAAGATAAATGATGGGCAAAACTTTCTACCTTTGCTTCATCAATGTATGTCTTAATCATTTTTGGTAATTCCATAATTTCTTCATTTAATCGATTGATTTCTGATTCTAAAAGTAATTGTTTTTGCATCATCACTTTTATGCATAGTAGACTCAACACTGCAACTTGAGCACAATAAGCTTTTGTAGTTGCCACAGAAATTTCTTTTCCTGCTAAGGTTGGTAAAAAGTACTTTACTTCTTTCGCAATACTTGAGCCCAAAACATTGACGATACCGATTGTATCAATCCCCTCTGCATTACATAGGCGAAGAGCTGCTAAAGTATCTGCTGTTTCACCCGACTGCGACAAAAACACAACACATGTCTTATTATTTAAAATTGGTTTATTATATCGAAACTCACTTGCTAATTCAACAGCTGATAAAATACGAGCATTCTTTTCCATCATTGTTCTTGCAACCATACCAGCATACATCGCACTACCACATCCAACAAATACGAATCTTTCATATTTGCTCATATCTGGCAAAGTTTGCATTAAATCTTGAATATGATTTGACATATAATGTTGAATTGTCTTTTTAGCTACTTGTGGTTCTTCGTGAATCTCTTTCATCATGAACGTATCAAATCCATCTTTCTTGATTTCTTCCACACTTAATTGACTCGTATGCGCTTCTCTCTCTACTTTTTTTCCATCTTGCATGATTGTGATTTTATCTGCAGATAAAATTGCCACTTCATTTTCTCGGAGCTCAATTATTTGATTAGTATGACTTAAAAACGCACTAATATCACTTGCCAAAAACTGCATTCCTTCTTTTGTCCCTAACACTAGTGGGCTATCTTTACGAATTGCATAAACTTTATCTAGTTCATCTTTAAAGATAATCGCAAATGCATAAGATCCTTCTAAAATAGATGTGGCAAGCTGAATAGCCTCTAGTTTGTTTGTCGTTTTTTGAAGGCAATCATCAAATACAGCACATGCTACTTCTGTATCTGTTGCTGAAGCAAACTCGATCCCTTTTTGTGCATACTGACTACGTAGTTCATCACTATTTTCGATAATTCCATTATGAACTAATGTTACATTTTGAACCTGATGTGGATGAGCATTCACTTCACTTGGTTCTCCATGTGTTGCCCAACGAGTATGAGCGATTCCTACTGTTCCTAAATCGGCTTCACTGCATTTTTCTTCTAATAGAGCAACTTTTCCTTTTGCTTTGATTAAATTCATTGTTGATTGATTGACCATCGCTATCCCACACGAATCGTATCCACGGTACTCTAACTGCTTTAAACCCTCTACTAAAACATGATAAAAACATGTTTTTTGACTCACAAAACCAATAATTCCACACATAAAAAAATCTCCTCTTTCTTTTCTATTATTCTGTGTTTTAAAATAGGTTTTTGTTACAAGATGATTTTGTTTTTTGTCCTATCTCTAACGAAGTAATATACTCCGAAACAGTACCCGCCGAAAGTTCGATAACTGTTTTCCTCGTCAACCCGTAGGTTCTGGCGCTTAAAACCGCTGTTTCCTCCTTAACAGTTGCTTCTAATATAGAGTATACCAAATTTTATTAGTTTGTGACATAAAAAAATCCTACACTTGTAGGACTATAAACTATTCTTTAAGTATTTGAAGATAAAGTTATCAAGTTTTCCATTCATAACTTGATCTACATTTCCCTCTTCATAGTTGGTACGGTGGTCTTTCACCATTGTGTATGGGCAAAATACATAAGAACGAATTTGACTTCCCCATTCAATGAGTTTTTGTTCACCCTTGATGCTCGCAAGTTTCTTTTCTTGCTCTTCAATTGTGCGTTGATATAGTTTTGACTTCAACATATTTAAACAACGTTCACGGTTTTGAATTTGACTTCTTTCCGTTTGACACGACACAACAATACCTGTAGGTACATGAGTCATTCGGACTGCAGAGTCTGTTTTGTTGACGTGCTGACCTCCTGCTCCTGAAGCTCTCATTGTGTCAATAACTAAATCCTTCTCTTCAATTGTAATCTCAATTTCATCATTAAATTGAGGCATAACATCTAAGGATGCAAAACTTGTATGTCTACGTCCTGATGAATCAAATGGTGAAATACGTACTAAACGATGTACACCACGCTCTGATTTCAAATACCCATAGGCCATTGCCCCTTCAATAAGAAGACTACAAGACTTAAGTCCTGCCTCTTCACCATCTTGATAATCAAGCACAGTTATTTTATAACCTTTATCCTCAGCCCAACGATGGTACATACGATAGAGCATACTTGCCCAATCTTGCGATTCTGTACCTCCAGCTCCAGGATGAAGTTCTATGATGGCATTGTTGTTGTCATATGGGTGTGACAATAAGACACGCACTTCGAATTGATCAAAGACTTCACATACTTGAATATACTCCTCTTCAAGTAGCATCATCATTTCTTCATCATAACTAACTTTTAATTCATCCGCGGTTTCATTTAATCCTTCTAGACTAGTTTTTAAACTGTAATAAAGGCGCACCGTCTCTTTCAACGCATTCGTTACTTGAATGAGTGCTTGTGCTTTCTTGGGGTCATTCCAAAAACCTTCCTCATTCATTGTAGCTTCGTTCACTTCTACAGTTGCTTGTTTATCAGCAACGTCAAAGAGAGTCGCCTAACTGCAGAAGCTTCTCGCTGTATCCAGTTAGGCCTTGTTTTATTTCATATAATTCCATTAGTCTTCTTTCCTTTTCACGACAATTTTGAAATTTAAGCAGAATTGTACAATTTCCTGGGAAATATTATACATCATTTCTTCAAATAGCTCATACCCTTCTTTCACATAAGCTTCTAAAGGATTACTTTGTGCATATGAACGCAAGTGAATTCCGCTACGTAATTTATACATCGTATCAATGTGGTTTACCCAAACACGGTCAATAATTTTTAATACAATCATTTTCTCAAATTTTAAAACTTGATCGCGGAATGGTTCTACTTTTGTTTCATACGATTTCCATGCTTGTTCAAAGCAATATGCTTCTACATCAGCAATTGATTTATCTTCTAAATCTTCTTTCTTTACAATTTCACGAAGTCCCATGGCATCAAGTGCTTCAATACAGCCATCTAGATTTAATGTATCTTCTTTTTTGCCACTTTCAACATGAGTTGCAATTGCATGAGCTACAACTCTTTTAAACATATCCTGCACTACTGTATGAACATCTTCATTTTCCAATAAGAAATTACGCTGTTCATAAATCACTTCACGTTGTTGTCTTAATACATCATCATATTGTAACAATGTTTTACGCATATCAAAGTTATGCCCTTCGACACGCTTTTGTGCTCCACCAATTGAACGAGAAACAATTTTTGATTCAATCGCAACATCACCTAGTTGTGAGAATAAGCCTTCCATACGCTCTGATCCAAATCGAACCATCAATTCATCTTGAACAGATACATAGAAGCGAGAAAGTCCAGGGTCTCCTTGACGCCCAGATCGCCCACGTAACTGATTGTCTATACGACGTGATTCATGACGCTCAGATCCAAGTACAGCTAGACCACCTAAATCTTTCACTTCTTGTGTTAATTTGATATCGGTACCACGACCTGCCATATTTGTGGCAATCGTAACTGCACCTATTTGCCCTGCATTTTTAATAATTTCCGCTTCGCGCAAATGATTTTTCGCATTGAGTACTTCATGTTTAATTTTACGTTTTTTCAACATTGCTGAAATCAACTCTGATGTTTCTACAGCAATTGTCCCAACTAGTACAGGTTGTCCCGTTTCATGACAACGCTCTACTTCTTCAATCAACGCTTCATATTTTGCTTTCTTAGTTCCAAAGATTGCATCAGCATGATCAACACGGGCAATAGGACGATTCGTTGGTATCTCAATAACACGCATGTTATAAATACTCGTAAATTCTTCTTCCTCGGTTTTTGCAGTTCCTGTCATTCCAGATAACTTGTTGTAAAGACGGAAAAAGTTTTGGTATGTGATTGTTGCTAATGTTGAAGTCTCTTGTTTAATTGCTACATTCTCTTTAGCTTCAATAGCTTGGTGTAAACCATCAGAATAAGAACGACCTTTCATTAAACGACCAGTAAATTGGTCTACAATGACAATTTCATTTTCTTCTACAACATATTCAACATCACGAATCATGATGTAATTCGCTTTTAATGCTTGCGATAAATGATGAACTAGTTGTGTATGATCTAGTTCATATAAATTTTTAATTTTAAATGCGCGCTCAGCTTTTTCAACTCCACTCTCTGTAAGTTGAACTGTTTTTCCTTTAACATCGATAACATAGTCTTCTTCAGATTTTAGCTTCTTTACAAAATGATCAGTTTGCGCATAAAGATTAGCCGTTTGTTTTTGTCCTCCAGAAATAATAAGTGGTGTTCTTGATTCATCGATTAAAATACTATCTACTTCATCGACAAGTGCAAAGTTTAAAGGACGAAGTACGCGGTCTTCTACTTTAGTAACCATGTTGTCACGCAAGTAATCAAATCCTACTTCGGCATTTGTAGTATAAGTAATATCACATAAATAAGCTTCACGTTTTTGTACAGCAGTTAATTCTCTTTTATTTAATCCTACTGTTAATCCTAAGAATTTATGGATTAATCCCATCCACGAAGCATCACGCTCTGCTAAATATTCATTTACAGTAACTATATGTGCTCCTTTGCCTTCTAAGGCATTCAAGTAAGTTGCTAAAACAGAAGTTAGCGTTTTCCCTTCTCCTGTTCTCATTTCTGCAATATCTCCTTGATGCATTGCAATTGCCCCAAGTATTTGTACATGATATGGATATTCTCCAATTACTCGTTTAGCAGCTTCTCTTATAGTTGCAAATGCTTCTGGTAATATTTGATCTAACGTCTCACCATTTGCTAAACGCTCACGAAACTCAACTGTTTTTTCTTTCAGTTGCTCATCTGTTTTTTCTGCATATTCTTGAGCTAGTGCCTCTACAGGCTTTGCCTTCTTTTCTAACTCATTTAAACGTTTCTTATCCACATTAAAGAGTTGATTTAATAAATTTGCCATAAAAACCTCCAATAACTAAATTATTATAGCATAAATATGTGTTGAAATTATGTATTATTATGTTAAAAAAGTGAAAAGGAGCATCCTATGTGCTCCGTACTTTTGGTTAATTTGACTGCTATACTTTGACAACACGACGGGCTTGTAAGCCTTTTGCATCTTCAACTACATCAAATTCTACAGATTGGCCTTCATCAAGACTTTTATATCCTTCTTGACTAATATGAGAGTAATGCACAAATACATCTTTCCCATCTGCTTGGCTAATAAATCCAAACCCTTTTTCTGCATTGAACCATTTCACTTTACCTTGCATATGAGGTCCTCCTTTCACTTCTTTTTGAGTATACAGGAGACAGATTGTAGGAATTTGTCGAAGCATGTTGGCTTTATCAACAATGGATGACACGCTACTACAATAGCTTCGCACGAAAGATAATGCTGCTTAAGTAAATCTTGCATCGTCAATAAAGTAGCACCTGTTGTACATACATCATCAATAAACACAAGTCTTCGATTACTTGGGGGAATTTTGATAAGTTTAATTTCTTTGGCTATAGCTTGTCTTTGTGTTTTAGTTCGATGAGCTTGTTTTATTTCTTTTGTCTTTTCAAAGCACTGCATTATTTCAATATCTAAGCCATCAAATATTTTTTCTACATGTGGAAATCCACGTTCTTGTCTCTTCCTCAAAGAAGATGGTGCTGGAATAAAGAGCGCTTTCTTATATTTTCTCTTTAGTTGATTTAATTGAGGGGAAAGAAAAATAGGTGCAAGAATTTCATCATAGCACTCTTTGTATTGAATCATTGCTTTTTGGAAATGTTCATCATATACATAGAGTGCATGCACTGATAATCCACCCACTTTGATTCGATGTAAAACAGGCATCCAAGATTGTCTACACTTATTACATAATGCATCTTCTTCAAATAAGTTAGCCAAAATCCCTTGATGCTCATCTTTATTTCTTTGGCATAGTAGACATCTTGTTGGCGTATTGAATTCTCTCAACACAAGCTCCAAGATGCTTTTTTTTACTTGTTGCCAAGAATACACATTCACCATCAGGAGCCTCCTTCTTTCTTCCAACACGCCCTGCAATTTGAACAAGAGATGCCTCATCAAATACTAAATGATCAGCTTGAAACACAACTACATCAACTGCAGCAAAGGTTACCCCGCGTTCCAGTACTGTTGTACAAAACAAAAACTGAATTGTTTTTTCCCGAAATTGGCGAATCACCATATCTTTATCAGGACTCTTTGAAGTGCAGACACCAGCGTTAACGTAGTGTCGATACCAACGAAATAATCGTTGTGTCTGTACAATAGTCGCACAAAACACCATCACTTGTCTTTTTTCTTTCTTCTTACGCTGTACAAAGTAAAACAATTCAACATAACACCAACTCAATAAAGCAATTTTTATTTTGGGCACAATTAAAGGAAAACCGTGGGGTCGTTGATACAGTGAACACATCGCCATCTCTTGCGTCTTTACTCGCTCCATTAGATGCAAATCTGGTGTGGCTGTTGAGTAAACGATAATACCTTTGCAACTTACCTTTGCAATCCCTTGAAGTACGGGATTATTTTTGTATGGAAAAGCATCAGGCTCATCTAAAATGACGACATCAAAATAATTCGTATACCGATACAGTTGATGTGTTGTACATACGATTAATTCTCCATATGTGATTGTTGTAAACCCTTGAGCAACCGCAATCACTTGGTTATTTGGAAAATATCGCGATAAGCGCTCACACAATTCAAGGACAACTTGCCGTCGTGGTATTGCAATCGCGATTCGTTTCTTTTTCAAAAGTGTTGCTCGAATTAACTCTAGCATCATTTCTGTTTTTCCTGCACCACATACCGCATACAATAGTACATCTTTTTGTTTTGCCATCTTACTTAACTGTTTTGCAATTTCATTTTGCATCGGTGTAAGTTTAAACTCAAGTTGCAGTTTGGGCTCATGAAATGTAACTTCTTCATTTCTCTCTTGCAACTCATCTTCTATCAACATCCGCTTAAATCCAATGCATGCACGACAATAACATCCTTTACTTCCCTTCGCAAATAAGGCTTCGTCTTCATTTAGACATCTTGGGCATTTCAATTTTTTTCATCCCCCTCTTCATATATTGCCTATAAAATTAAAATTCCTAAAATACTTTCATTTTTTTACCCTTTTTTACATAAACTATCCTAACTAAGTGAAGGAGGCATTATGGTAACTTCTATTTTAATTTTCGCCGGAGGTGTAATTCTTGTGATTAAGGGGGGCGATTGGTTTGTCGATGCGGCAACATATATTGCCAAAACATTAAAAATCCCTTCTTTTATCATTGGTGCTACTCTAGTGAGCGTAGCCACTACATTACCTGAGTTGCTTGTATCAAGTATCGCCGCTCTAAATCACCTTCAAGATATTGCAGTTGGTAATGCCCTTGGTTCAATCATCGTAAATTGTGGAGTAATTTTAGCAATTACACTTATCTTTACTCGTGTCTCCATACATCGCAAAGATTACCTTTTTCAAATCACTAGTTTAGTCCTTGCCATATTCATACTAGAAATCGGAAGTCACACTGGTATTCTTCTTGATTGGGCTAGATATGGTCTTTTTGGTCTTTTCTTTTTATTTTTCTGCTTTAATATCTATATCGCTGCAAATACAAATAATCACCAAGATGCTTCCTCTCTAGACTTTAAGCAACTCTTTTTTCAACTTATTACTTTTAGTTTTGGCATTATTGCCATCGTGCTTGGCTCACAATTACTTATTCAAGCTGGCACTGAAATCGCTAACTATTTGAATGTTCCTGAGCGTATTATCGCAGTCACACTGATGGCTATCGGTACATCACTTCCAGAGCTTGTGACTACGCTTAGTGCTCTAATAAAAAAAGAAACTCAACTCTCTATTGGAAACATTATTGGGGCAAGCATCCTCAACTTAACTCTTGTGATTCCAATCAGTGCCACATTATCTTCGCAACACTTGCACATTAGTCAAGAAACATTGCAACTTGACGTTCCATTTTGTCTTCTTGTTGTCACAATTGCAACTTTCCCTTTAATTCTTTTCAAGAAAAGTTTTAAAATTCAAGGTTTTGCATTATTATTAGTCTATAGCGTTTATTTATTACTTACTCTATAAGTCGCTTAAAAGGAGATTTTATGTACGATGTGCTCATTATTGGTGCGGGTGCAGCTGGACTCATGGCTGCTCATCACTTGAAACAAACAAACTTACTTGTGCTTGAAAGAAATGCAAGTGCTGGTAAAAAACTACTTATTACAGGTGGAGGTCGCTGTAACTTAACCAACTTGAAACCTAATCAAGAATGCCTCAATGCAATAAGCTATAATAAAAAATTTCTTTATAGTTCTTTTAGTCAATGTGGGCCCCGCACAATTTTTGACTTTTTTAACACGAGCGTTCCTCTTAAAGAAGAGGAAAACAATGAAATCTTCCCTATTTCAAATAAAGCTAAAGATATTTTAGATTTCCTTATTGAACCTATTAAAGATAAAATTAGATACAATCAAACTGTTACTAAAATTGAACATATAGATGAAGTGTATCTTGTGAGTTGTGGCGCAACTACTTACCAAACAAAAAATCTCATCGTAGCCTGTGGTGGAGGAAGTTTTAAAAATACTGGAAGTTGTGGAGACCACTTGTTGTTTGCCAAGCAATTAGAGCATCCTGTAGTCGATTTATTCCCTGCAGAAACCTCATTGATTGCACCTATTCCTAATCTATTAGCTGGAACAAGCTTCTCTAATGTTACTGTAACAGCCAATAAACACAAATCACATGGACATTTCATTTTCACTCATAAAGGTGTGAGTGGCTCATCTATCATGAAAATAAGTGAGCATGTATATTTAGAAGATATTCACCAGATCCACGTCGATTTTGCTCCTAATGTTTCAATTGAACAACTTGAACAATTACTTGCGAATCATCGTGAAAGTAAACCAGAGACAGCTCTTGCTACTATATTTACAAAACGCTTCAGTGATTACCTTGTTCAACAGTTAAAAATAAAAAAAGAAACTAAGTGTAAGCAACTAATACACCGCGAGGTGAAACAGCTAATTGAGCTTATCAAACATTATCCTCTACAAATCACAAAATGTGCAGATTTAGATCAAGCCTATGTCAGTGGTGGTGGAATTCATATAAAACATATTCATCCTAAGACTATGGAATCAAAACTTCATAAAAATTGTTACTTCATAGGAGAATGTCTAGACCTCCATGGTCCAATTGGAGGTTATAACCTCACAATTGCCTTCTCTACCGCAACTAGTTGCGCCAAAGCTATTCTTCAATAAACACAAAAACCAAGCAAATTATTCATGCTTGGTTTTCTTTTAGGAATTCAAGAAAATGTTCCTTTTTAACTGTAATAAAAAACATCTGATAAACTTCAAGTTCTAGTGTTCGTCTAACATAATAATCATCCACACTTAAACTAACTTACTGTTTAAGATATCAATATCTTCTGCTGTCGTAATTTTAATATTATTGTAAGATCCTTCAACTAAATGGACATGTGTTTCACTCATAAGTTCAACACAGCTAGCATCATCAGTAAGTTGACTTACATCTTGAATTTTTTCGTAACACGTTTTCAATAACTTTGTTTTGAACGCTTGTGGTGTTTGTGCTTGAAATAGCTCTGATCTTTTTAATGTTTTCTCAACTATGCCACCATGTACCACTTTAATTGTATCTTTACACGCAACACCAAGGAGGCAAGCATCATGCACTTCCATGCCCTGTACAAGACGATCTAATTCCTCACTAGTCACAAGTGGCCTAGCCCCATCATGTACAAAAACGACCTTTTCATTTACATATGCTATTCCTTTCATGACACTTTCACTACGCGTAGCTCCACCAGTACATAACACAATCTCAGTCTCTTTGCTTTTAGGGCATAGCTCAAAATTCTCTTCTTGTGTAACAATAACAATTTGTTTACACATTGAATGGTTCTCAAAACAAGCCACTGTTTTGTCTAGTACTGTATCTCCATCTTTTAGTTTGTAAAATACTTTATTATATCCAAGTTGCAAGCGTGTTCCACTTCCTGCCGCAACGATTACTACTGAATAAGTCATACGATCACCCCAAAATATCGTACCACTAATTAATGAACTTTTCCAGCCTCTGCGACATGTAGACAAAAATGATTCATGTCCTCTAGTTGCGTTTTATTTACAAAACCAAGTGTTCTTCCTTGGGATTGCGATTGTCCAATTAAGATAAGCGAAAAACGTAAGTCGACTTGAATGTCTTTGTAGTGAATTATTCCTTGTTGTAATAAGTTTTGAATAATACCATTTGACTCTTCCATAAGATAATTCTTAATATAAATCACTTGAAATGGATGCTTTTTACTTAACTCGCAAAGCTCTATTAGTTGACTCATATTGGGGAGAGTTGCATCCAAGACGATTAAATTTTTTTCAGAGCGGGCAAAAATATGTGCTATAAGTCTCGCTACTTCTTGCTTATATGACTCTTCTTTTCCTCTTAAGCACCAAATATCAATAGGTTTTCCCTTTTCTAAACTTTGATCTAACATCAAAATTCGCTCTTCAATTTGGGAGTAAACCTCTTCTCCTATCAGCTTCACAACATCACTTTTATGAAACTGAAGCAAATTATAATACGATCGAGGAATATCACTCAATACATCAACTGTTTCGAATAGACATTGTTGATCTACCGTTTTCTTTCCACTTTTTTTAGCTCTAACACAACTCATATCTATCATGTCCATTGCCTTATCAGGAAAAGTGTATTGTGGCAAATACTCTGAAGAAAGTTGAATGCATTCTTCGACTAAGTTTGTAGGAAATTCAACATCATGATGTTTAGAATATTCCTTTATCTTTGTCTTTACCATTGTATGAATTGCCGATAAAGAAGGTTCATCAATACGAATTATTTGAAACCGTCGTTTTAAAGCACGATCTTTTTCCATATATTTATGATACTCATCAATTGTCGTTGCGCCAATACATCGAAAAGATTCTCTTGCTAGATAAGGTTTAAGTACTCCTGCTACATCAATACTTCCTTCTGCTTTTCCCGCGTGAACCATCATGTGAATTTCATCAATAAACAAGATTGCCTTGGGGCACTTCACTACACTTTGGAGTAGTTTTTGAATCTTTTCTTCAAATTCGCCTCGATACTTTGTCCCAGCTACAAGTGCATTGAGATTTAATTCATAGATCACACAATCCTTTAATTCGTAAGGAACTTGATTGTTGGCAATACGACGTGCTAACTCCTCGACAAGTGCACTCTTACCTACACCAGCCTCACCAATCAATAACGGATTTGCCTTCATCTTACGACAGAGCACATCTATCATGTTTTCCAACTCTTGGTCACGACATACAATATTTGAAAGATGATTCATATACTTTTTATTTAGATTACACAATTCCGGGAATCTTTCTAATACGAGACTGTTTGTTAATTTGAGTTTATCGATAACTTCTTCTACATTAATTTCATATCTTTTTAAAAGTTCAATGGCTACATTATTTTGCGCACACAACATACATTGTGTGAGTACGTCTAAATCTGCCATATTATCTTCTTGTGTTTGTGCAATGCTAACACATTCTTTAATAATTTCGTCCACTGTGCTGGTGTATTGCATTTCATGTTCAACTTCTTTATTAAACGCAAACAACGATTCCACATCTTGATACAGCATGATGTAGTCAACACCATAATCTTGTAAAATACTAACTAATTTCGCCCCTTCTACTTTCATTATTCCCAATAAAAGATGTTCTGTTCCGATATAACTATTTTGACAACGCTTAGCAACCTTCTTCGCATAACTTAATGCGAGTTGTGCTTGACTTGTAAAGTGATATCTCACACCCACTACCTCCTTACCATAAAGCTTATGCTTTTCTAGTATAGTCAAAAACAAGAAATTTATAATGTTTCATTTCAATCCTTCTCTCTTTTTTATGATAAGATAATAGTTGAGGTGATTTTTTTATGAAAGTAGCAACAAAACGTGGAGATACTGGGCACACGGATATCTTTTCTAAACGCATTAAAAAGTGCGATGAAGTAATTGAAGTGTTGGGACAAATCGATGAGTGTATCGCTCTTATCGTAGCTTATCAAGCTAATTATAACGATTCCAGAATTCATCATTTAATTGAACATTTTTCATGCATTGCGGCGATCATTTCTGGCTATATTAAAGATGATCAGTTTCAATTAGATTGGATACGAACGATGGAACAGGAAGTACTTCAAATGGAAGAAAAAAATGGTGACTTCAAATTCGTTTATCCTATTCATCATCCGCAATCTGCCTCATTGAATGTACTAAGAACACACATTAGGAAATTAGAGCGTACTTGTTGGAAATTGAATGAAAGTCAAACAGTTTCAAGTGACATTCTAAGCTATATAAATCGTAGTTCAGATTTCATTTTTTTATTATCAATAGTATAAAAAATTGTGGTATTATTAAACTACATTTATAATTAAAACATCATAAGGGGGATTTACATGTACACTATACAAACAATAAAAAAACTAAATGAAGATATTCGTAAATTCTTTCCTTTAATTACACCAATTGAGGAAAGTTTTCATACTGTATTTGAAGGGGTATCAAAGCTTGTCATGCTTGATCGTTATGCACAAAAAGACCGTGATTTGATATCACTTGGTGAAGGGGATATCGTCATCACAGTCATTAAAGAAGATCCAAAATACCCAGCTCGAGGAATTGGTCGAGTAAAATCAATCAATGCACAACAAGAGCTTGTAACAATTGAAATTGATGAAGAGTTTCGAGGGACTCTAGAAAATGAAATAGAATCACAAACTGGTTTAATTCAACGCCGTTTCACTCAAATTGATAAACCTATTGAAATCTTTTATGAACAAATTGCCTGCCGTGTTGGTCATGCTCTAGCACGTCCTGAAGCAGATGAGACTACACAATTAAAATATGGTGAATTATTTGCTCAACAGCTTCAAAAGTTAAATGTAATTCCTGCAGGTCGAGTACTCTATGGAGCAGGTAGTGGAACACAAGTAACTTATTTTAACTGCTTTGTAATGCCTTTTATTCACGATAGTCGCCAAGGAATTGCGGAGCATCGTAAAGAGGTCATGGAAATCATGTCGCGTGGTGGAGGTGTTGGCACAAATGGATCAACATTACGTCCAAAAGGAGCTCCTGCAAAAGGTGTAGGCGGTAAGTCAAGTGGAGCAGTAAGTTGGCTCAATGATATTGCTAATTTAACAAATTTAGTAGAACAAGGTGGAAGCCGTCGTGGTGCTCAAATGATCATGTTAGCTGACTGGCACCCAGACATTGTAGAATTTATCATTAGTAAGATGCAAAACCCTCGAGTACTAAAATGGCTTAGTGAAAATTCAAAAGATGAAGTTGTTCGCCAATTGGCACAAGAAAAATTAAAATTTGTACCTCTTCCTCGTCTAGAGAAAGAAATGCTTGAGTCAATCGTAGATAACAATACAATTCCAACTGATGTCCAAGAACATGCACGCACTACTTTACTTGAAGGTGGCTCACTTGCTGTAAACAACCCTGATTTCTTATCAGGTGCAAACATCTCAGTAACTCTCACAAAAGAATTTATGCAAGCTGTAGAAAACGATGGAGAATTCCAATTACGTTTCCCAGACTTACAAATATATACAGCAGAACAGAAGCAGGCTTATGACGAAAATTGGCATGAAGTTGGTGATGTTCGCGAATGGGAAGCAATGGGTTATCCAGTAAAATCATATCGCACTGTACGAGCTCGTGATATTTGGGACTTAATTTGTTTCTGTGCCACTTATTCTGCAGAACCAGGCATCTTCTTCATTGATAATGCAAATGATATGACAAATGCTAAAGGATATGGTCAAAAAGTTGTTGCAACAAACCCTTGTGGAGAACAACCACTTGCCCCATATAGTGTTTGTAACTTAGCAGCAGTTAACCTTGCAAACTTTGTCAATAAAGAAACAGGTGAACTCTTATTGGATGAGTTAGCAAATACAGTAAGTTTAACAGTAAGAATGCAAGACAATGTCATTGATGATACACCTTACTTCCTTGAAGCTAATAAAAATCAAGCACTTGGTGAGCGTCGTGTAGGGCTTGGAATTATGGGTCTACATGATTTACTCATTTGGAATAGAAAACGATACGGATCAAAAGAATCAATTGAGACCATTAACACCGTCTTTAAAACAATTTCAGAAAGTGCTTATCGTACAAGCATAGAACTATCCAAAGAAAAAGGTTCATTCCCATTCCTTGAAGATGCTGCTGCCTTTATTGAAAGTGGCTATATGAAGAAAATGGATGAATCACTTCGTCAAGATGTATTGAAATATGGAATACGTAATTCACACTTATTAACAATTGCACCAACGGGTTCTACAGGAACAATGGTGGGTGTATCAACAGGACTTGAACCTTACTTTAGTTTTAGCTACTTTAGAAGTGGCCGATTAGGTAAATTCATTGAGGTGAACGCAGCAGTTGTAGATCAATGGCTTGCATTAAACCCAGGTTATACAAGATCAAGTCTCCCTGATTTCTTTGTAAGTGCTATGGAACTATCTCCTGAGGAACATGCAGATACACAATGTGCAATTCAAAATTGGATCGACTCTTCTATTTCAAAAACGGTAAATGCCCCTCGTGGTTTCTCTGTTAAACAAGTTCAAGCCATTTATGAGCGACTATACCATGGTGGTGCAAAAGGTGGAACTGTTTACGTTGATGGTTCTCGTGATTCTCAAGTACTAACGCTCAGTAACGATGATGAACAAGCTTGGGGACAATTGAGCACTGAAGATTTTGGAATCAAAGTCAAAAAGACTCAAGAAAAAGAGAAAAAAGAAAAAACAGATTTCCGCTCTGATCGCCAAGACCGTGATATTGGAACTGAAGTAGGAAACATCTGCCCAATTTGTCTTGAAGGAGTTGTCGAGGAAATCGGTGGATGTAACACATGTACTAATTGCAATGCGCAACTAAAATGTGGTCTATAAAAAAATAGCTAGTGATTTAAATTCACTAGCTTTTCTTATATAAAGATGTCTACTCAATTGGCCTTTGGTAAAAGCCCCCCACAAACGTCTCAGTAGGGATGACATTAATAATTACTTTTGGATCAACACTTTTAATGAGTTGCACAATATCTTGAATTTCGTAAGAAGAGACAACCGTATGCAATACACTCATAGGTTCACCACTATATGCTCCATAACCATCTAACACCGACATACCATGACGAATGTTTTCTTTATATGCGGCCACAACTTCTTTTGGTTTTTTCGTTGTGATTTGTAATGTGACACGGTGATATCGTTGGTAAAACGAAGAAATAACCTTTGTCGTTATATATTGGAATACAATCGAGTAACCTGCATGTTCAAACCCAAACAATACCCCATAGATAATTAATATGATTGCATTGAATGCAAATACATATTCCCAAATTGCTTTATTGCGCTTGTTTGATATATATAATGCGATAAAATCAGTACCGCCTGTTGAAGCATTTCCTCTTAAAGCCAGGGCAATTGAAAAACCATAAACTGCACCCGCAAAAATCACATTTAACAAGATATCATCAAAAATAGGAGTAAATGAGAATACACCAAGTAAAAAACTCGTTAAAAATACTTGGATAAGTGAAAATACCACAAATTTTTTTCCTATATGTTTAAAACAAAATAGTGCTACTGGTGCATTCAGTAGAATCATCCCTAATGATACACTTATAGAAATTCCATTTAGTTCAGCAATCTTAGATACAAGAATAGCCACCCCGGTAAATCCACCAGATAATAGTTGTGCTGGATAGACAAATGTTTGTAATACAAATACTTGCAAAATCGCTGAAATCACTACTGCTAATGTCGTTAATATATATCGATTCTTTTGTTTAAACTTTCCATCCATACCTAAAACCTCTACGTAATCTTTATTTAATAGTATATGTTTTTTCATCATTAAAAACAAGTTTTTTCCTTTAAGTGTTCTATTTTATGTAAAATACTTGCGTCAAATTTTCACTATAGTAAAATAAATTTAAGGAGTATTCAATATGAAAAATAACTTTAAGACAAATCAAGCCGGTTTTACTCTTGTTGAGTTGATTATAGTTGTCGCTATTATCGCTGTTTTAGCAACTGTGCTTGCCCCTCAATACTTACAATATGTAGAGCGCAGTCGTGAGTCGAATGACTTACAAGTTGCTGCACAATTAATGGATGCTGCACAGATTGCAATCTCTGACCCTAATAACGACGTCCCTTCAGGTATTATTTATGAAATTGCCTGGTCAACTAATGGCCAGCATTCTTATGATGGATCAGTTCTTGTACGAAGTCCCCGCGTTCCTTCTCCTCTTGCCCCAGTGCCATCAGCATACACAGATAGTCGTGGAGCTGCTGCAGTCGATGAAGCAATCTCTAAAATCATGGGAGCCGATACAACGACAACCCCTAACCCAAGTAGCTATGTTGATTTATATCATGGATCAATTCCAGATGGTCAATCTTCAATTGCCGGAAAAGTTGATTTCATTTTCCACATCAATACATCAACTGGAGAAATTGCCCTAGCAAATGAATCAAAAAAATGGGCTAGTGAAATGGGACTTAATATCCGCTACAACCCTTAAAAATATGAATGGCGCTGTACCTTTGTACAACGCCGTTTTTTATTTCTCTTCTTTTTTTGCTTCTTCTTTTTTGAAGTACTTATCTAATTGCTTTCTAATGTCATCACTCATACCAAGTTCTACAGGCACTTTTACACTGTTGGCAACGCGCTCAATCATTGATGATGCAAACTGTGTTAGTTTTCCTAGCTCTTTTGGACATAATGGTCTCATTACATCATGACGTGTATGGATTTCATGTTGCTTAGAACCACGACTAATTCCAATCCCCGGAATACCTCGATCAGCAAATGGCGCAGAATCACTTGAGTGAACCATTAAGCGTGTTTTCGCTAAGAATCCCTGCTCATTGCAGAATTGTTTTACAAATGTTTCTACTTCTTGTTTCCCAGTGACAAAGATCATGTTTGGTCCTAGTATTGTCCCATTCATATCAAAGTTGAAACACACTTTGATTTTATCTATTAAGTCTTCATGTTGTTCAATAAATGCTTTACTTCCAAGTAAACCTTGTTCCTCACTTCCACACCACACAAAGTAAAGTGTTCTCTTTGGCTGATGAGTAAGGAAGTAATCATATAAACCAAGTAATGTTGATGAGCCAGTTGCATTATCCCATGATCCAGTACCTACTAAAACACTATCATAATGTCCTGTAAGAACAATGATTTCATCATTTTTTTCACTTCCTTCGACAACTGATACAACATTTCTCGATGTATTAGTAAATTCAGTTTGGTTTAGTTCCAGCGTGATTTTATCTACTCCCTTTTCAACAAGTTCCATTCCAAATTTAGTACGGATTTGAAAGCCAGGAATTTGTCCAAACTTAAGAAACATATCTCGAAGTGATCTTGGGACAAAATCAGAATTTGTCTCATCTTCATAATATTTTCCACATAGTAAAATGAATGCTGCTGGTTTTTTCTCACAAATCAACTTATAGTTGTCAAAAGTAAGCTCATTTATCATTAATGCAGTGTTCGATAAATCCCCATGTTGAGGAAATGTAGCTACATCACAATCATCTACATATAATAAATCTAATGTAGTTGGTACTAAATTTCCACTTCTTCCAATCCCAATGCAGGGAATTTCTTTACCATTGCATGTTACTTTTGCAGAGTCAATATTGAATGCTGGAATTTCAAATTCCTCAATCTTAGATGTACCCTTAATTTGTGTAATTGTATCTTGAATAATATTTGCAGCTTTTAATTCATCCTTTGTTCCTCCATAACGTAAGAAACTTAGTTTTTCTACGAAATCATATTGAAATTGCCCGATATTTTTCATTGTTTTCTCCTATAACCCTTCATCTTCAACAAATTGATAAAATGCTTTTTCTTTTTGCGAATCTTGTATCGCAATTGTTCCTACCGGTGAAGCATAGACCATAAATTCTTCTTCACCATCAAGTTGAAATAACTCATTACATAATTTAGTATCAAAAGCTGCAATAGCACATGTACCTAGATTTAATGCAGCACATGCTAAATATAAATTTTGGCCAATATGTCCTGCATCAATCATTGCTGGGCGGTGAGCATGAATTCCATAGCGCCATTCGCAACGATAAGCTACAAATGACCAATAAAAAACTACATTAGCCTTATTTGCCCATGTTTGTCCAACAAGTGATGGAGCAATTTTTTCATCCCAATCTACTAAATCATCAATTCTAGCCAACTGATGAGTCAGGGCAACATATTGATAAACTCCTGGTTTAATCCCCTCAATATCTCGTATCGCAAGGTAAGTTTCAAAACCATGACGAGCACCACCTGATGGTACAGTTCGAATTGTAGCATATGATTTTCCACGAATATCTTTTACACCTTGGCTTGCCCATAATAAATAACTCAATTGCAGTTTTGTCATGTTTTCCATTGTATAAACACGTGAGCTTTTTCTTTCTCTAAAAATACTTGTGATATCCTTCGTGATAGCTAAATCATCGAAACTTTTATCTAAATCAATAATTTCATTACTCATTGCACTTTTGGTAAGTGGTGGTTGTGGTTTCTTTAGTACTTGGTCTGACTGATAGTCACCAAACTCATCTTCATGGCTAAACTTCATGAAATTTCGTCCAGTTTCAATCAATTCTTTTGCTTTTGCTTCATTCATCTCTAATCCTCCCCTTTTTCACTATACTTATAAGTATATCATGGAGATGATTTATATTTTTTGCAGAAAATGAAAACCACCGTAAATTTACGATGGCTTGATTAATTTATTCAGCTGCTACTTCTAGTGCGATTTTCATCATATTTGTGAAACTATTTTGTCTTTCTTCAGCTGTAGTTAGTTCATGAGTAACTAAGTTATCAGAAATCGTTAATAAACAAGCTGCATTTTTACCTAATGACTTAGCATTTGCGAATAGTGCAAAACTTTCCATTTCTACACATTGGCAACCATGTTCATTTACTAATTCATTTAAATATGTATTTTCACCACTACGGTAGAATACATCTGATGAGTGAATGCATGTTTTTACAACAGGAATTCCTAATTTATCAGCTGCTTTTTCCAATTTTTCATTTAGCTCCGCAGATGGTTCAAGCGTTTTTCCTTCATGTCCGCCTTGAACTTTTGCAAATGTTGATTCACTGAAAGCTTTTGTAGCTAAGACAACATCGTATAATTTCATATCTGCTGTATATCCTCCAGCAGAACCGATACGAATGATATTTTCTACTCCGTAAAATGCATATAATTCATATGAGTAAATCCCAATACTTGGCATTCCCATTCCTGATCCCATTACAGAAACTTCTTTTCCATTGTATGTACCAGTGTATCCAAACATATTTCTAACTGTATTAAATTCAACTGGATTTTCTAAAAATGTTTCCGCAATAAACTTCGCACGAAGTGGATCTCCTGGCATTAATACTGTTTTTGCGATTTGGCCTTTTTCGGCTGCGTTATGTGGTGTTGACATAATAGTCCTCCTTCTTTTCCTATTTCTAATTATAGCATACACATTATTTTCTGTGAATATGATTTACATCAATGGAGCAAGTGTTCTAAGCACCGCTAAGTATGCTAACATCAGCCAAGATAATTTTTTCTTAGCTACCGTTTCTTCGAGCTTCACTTCATGGCAGAACTTTAAAGTTTCCAAGAAATCTTGTTTAATCTCATCTACTAGTGGTGTTTTATACGTCCACACGCCACATTCATAGTGCAAGCATAGACTACGATAATCTAAGTTAATTGTTCCAATGACAGCTGTCTTATCATCTGATACAAACATTTTAGAATGCACAAAGCCTGGCGTGTATTCATAGATTTTAACCCCTGCTTCAATTAGAGAGGCATAGTAAGATCGAGACAAGAAATGCACATATTTTTTATCTGGTACATAAGGTAACATAATCCGAACATCCACAGATGATTTTGCTGCACTAATTAAGGAGACCATCATTTCCCTACTTATAATTAAGTATGGTGTTGTGATATAAACATAATCTCTTGATGTGTTTAATATACTCATATAACAAATTTCACCCGTTGGCTCATCATCGAAAGGTGAATCCGAGAATGGTTGTACAATACCAGAAGCGACCACAGTTTTAGTTGGCGCATAGTTTTCATAAACTTCACTTTTCCCAGTGCAACTTGTCCACATCGATAAAAACATAATAGTTAAACTATATACAGCCGCTCCTTCAAGCTTGATTGCCGTATCTTTCCAGTGTCCATGCTTGATGATTCCATTGATGTATTCATCTGCCAAATTAACACCACCAGTGAATCCTACATTTCCATCGATTACACAAATTTTACGATGATCTCGATGATTAAATTCAGTGTTAAATACATGAGTGAATTTACTAAAGACATGCACCTTAACTCCTAGTTTATTTAGCCTCGATTCAAAGTCTGCTGGAAGTGTTAAGATACACCCTAAATCGTCATACATCAAACGTACATCTAAACCTTGCTTCGCCTTTTTAATTAGTATTTCCTCAATCGAGTTCCACATTTCACCTTGCTCAATGATGAAATACTCCATGAAAATGAATTTTTCTGCTTTTTCAAGTTCAACTAACATTCCCTTTAACATCTCTTCTCCTAATGGGTAATATTTTGTCGTTGTATTGGTAAAGGCTGGTGCTTTTCCTCTCAATTTTAAATAAAGTGATTGTCGAGTTGCAGCAGCGTCATCAATGAGTTGTTCCACTTCTTTTCGATGAAGTTTTTCTACTGCCTCATCAATTTGCTTCTCAATCGCTTGGTGTAATTTCAGTTTACGTTTAGGTATACTCACTCGCCCATACATTAAGTAAACAAGTCCCCCTGCAATGGGCACTAACAAGAAGAAAATAATCCAAGCGAGTTTATACTCTGAATACATATCTTTTGTAAGTATGATTAACGCGCTTGAAAAACTTAGAAAAAACAAGAAGAAACTAAATATTATCGAAAAGTCTCCATGCGATGTTACTCCCCAAAAGTAAATACCAAACTGGATCACAAACGTAATTAAAATCAGAATGGCTCGCAATACTAAATGTGTTTTTATTTTTTTCATATTTTCACCTACTCCTCTATTGGTCTCATACGTGAACTCATGTATTCTTCTAACCATGCATCACTTGCTACTTCATGAGAGAATTTTCCATTAGTTCGTTGGCACAAGTATACTTGTAGTGGTTCTTTTTTTGTTGCCACGACAAATGAAAATTGTTCAAGCGTGGAAGCACCCCCCCACTCTCCTTGTCGATTCATAGCTACAATTGATAAGTCACCAACCTTACCCCTTCTTTTTATGAGCTTTTCTTGAAGTTCAACTATCGCTTCTTCACACGCGGCTTGTGGCAATTTACCTTGAGACATTTTTCTCACGACTTCATATGAGATGCACCCTTTCATTAAATCCTCACCTAACCCCGTAGTGCTTGCACCACCTACTTCACTATCTACATAAAAACCTGATCCGATTATTGGTGAATCGCCTAAACGTCCAGATTTTTTCATGAATAATCCACTTGTGCTCGTTGCCGCGCACATTGAACCTCGAGTATCTAAATTCACCATCCCCACAGTATCATGACCATTGTAAGGAATTAGTTCTTGGTTCATCTCTTTAATTCGTTTACGATAGTAAGCACTCGCTCGATCACTCAACATACACTTCTCTTCAAAATGATATCTTTTAGCATATTCACTTGCTCCACGTCCTACTAAAAAGCAGTTTACATCTTCCTCACTTAACTTTGCAGCAATTTTAATCGGATTGGCAAAATCTTGGATTGCACCTACAGCACCGAATGAAAGTGTATCTCCATCCATAAACGAAGCATCTAATTCAACGACTTGTTGCTCATTGGGTAATCCACCATAACCAACTGATTTATAGTAAGGATTATCTTCAACATCACAAATTGCCTCTATGATTGCCTCTTTTGCACTTACATTCTGATTTAAAAGAAGAGCTGCTTTTTCGCAGCCCTCTTTTGCCATTCTCCATGTTGCAATAATTCCCCACATCATGTTTTTACCTCTTCTACTTTTTGAAGCTTGCCAAAATATTCGAATCAAATGAAGTAATCATCTTTTCACGTCGGCGCTGACGATCAATTGCTTGCCTTACTAAATGATCCATCAAGCTTGGAAAATCAACTCCAGTTTCTTGCCATAAATAGAAAGCCAGTGACCCCGGAATTGTATTAATTTCATTCACAAAGACTTCGTTCGTCTGATTATCAATCATGAAGTCGATACGACACACACCACTTGCCCCTAGCACTGAAAATGTTTTTAAAGCTAACTCTTGAATCTCTTTGGTTAATTCCTCACTAATTGGTGCAGGTACAATTCTAGCGGTTGAAGCCATACCTGATGACTTACTAGCACCTTTTGTAGGCTTAGTTCCTTTTGCCCCTTTAGCACCACTTAAATATTTCTTTTCAAAATCTAATATTTCATGACCTTCTTTACTTACTTCTTCCAACACACTTACTTGTGATTGTGTTATATCACCTAATACTGAAGCATTTACTTCACGTAAATTTTGGACCATGCTTTCCACAATTATTTTTTGATCATATTGACTTGATTCACTGATTGCTGATTTTAAATCTTCTTCACATCTAGCTATTGTAATCCCAACACTTGAGCCAAGTGTTGCTGGTTTAATTACTACCGGATATCCTAACTTCTCAATACGTGCAACTACATCTTGCTCATTTCGCTCAAATTCATGCGCATATAACCAACACCAAGGTACTGTAGGAATATCACTATTTTCTAATATATGCTTCATTACTACTTTATCTTGTCCACATCCCGCAGCCACAACATCGCACCCCGCATATGGTAGGTTCAACATCTCAAATAACCCTTGAATAGATCCATCTTCTCCATTTGTCCCATGCATTACAGGAATGGCAATATCTAATGTAGTGTATGTTTTTTGGAATAATCTTTTGTTTATTGGCTCAACTACAACATGTCCATCTTTTCGCACCAAACATACTTTATCTCTATTTCTTTTCATTTCTTCCATGTTACTAAACTCTGATACTTCAGGAATTTCATTGAAATAATAGAAATCTCGTTGTTTAGAAACATAGATAGGGATAACCTCCACCTTATCATTATCACATGCATTCATCGCCTGAATCGCTGAGATAATACTCACCTCATGTTCGACACTGTCTCCACCAAATAATATTGCACACTTAATTTTCATTACACCAACTCCTTATTCTTAACTATTATACTTCATCAACTTTTAAAGTACCACAAATTGTTGTGTTTTCCGCCTAATCATTGTACTATTTTTATATAAAGGAGTCATTTTATGAAAATAAATCAAAAAACAAGTGATTACATAAAACCACGCTTAATATTGATTGGAATTATCTTATTTGCTGCATATATCTTGTTTCGCATCGATACAATTGAAAGTTTCTTTCAATCTGTCCTTGATTTAACAAAATCATTTATTTATGCTGTGTGTTTTGCCTATATCTTAAATATTCCTATGTCGAGAATCGAGATTCTCTTGAGGAAACTTTTTCAAGGACGTCCACGTGTTTTAAAGCAAACTCGTGCAATCGCAACATTTCTTACTATTATTTTCTTTATTATATTGATTATGATTTTGCTAAGTATCGTTGTTCCACAAGTTGTAGATAGTATTGTCTTACTTTCTAATAACTTGATAACTTATACTCAAAACATCGTTAACTATATCAACAATATCTTAGAAACAATAAATTTCGAAGATTATTCAATCGAATTTAATGAAAATATTGTAGAAGACTTTTATGCATCACTTGCCAAAAATGTTGAAAACATCTTTAACTCTGCTACATCCCTTATCTCTGGAATTAGTGGTGCAGTAGTTCAAAATGCAGTTGCCATTTCAGTTGAAATTGGGACAATCTTCTTAGGATTTATGATGAGTCTTTACTTATTGGCTGATAAAGAAACATTCGTATATCAACTAAAAAAAATCATCGTTGCCATTTTACCTACGCGTGTCTCTAAAAAAATCATTGATATAGGTGATGATGCCAATACAATCTTTTCTCATTTTGTAGCTGGTCAACTTGTAGAAGCCTGTATCATCGGATTGCTTATCTATACCGGAATGATTCTCTTTGGACTTGGTAAGAACTATGAAATCTTGATTGGTGTTGTCGTTGCCGTGACAAGCATTATTCCTATGTTTGGTCCTACTATTGCAATGTTGTTTGGCGCATTACTTATTCTTGCCACTGACCCAGTAGAAGCATTTTGGTTCATTGTTTTCTTCCAAGTTGTTCAACAACTTGAAGGAAACTTAATTTATCCAAGAGTAGTTGGTAAATCAGTTGGTCTTCCTGCAATATGGACACTCTTATCGATTGTTGTGTTTGGGGGACTGTTCGGTTTTGGTGGAATGATTATTGCCGTTCCAACAACAGCTCTACTTTACAAACTAGTAAAAGAATTTATCAATTGGTGTCTAATTCAAAAAAAACACCAAGTAAGCAAAAGTGCAATAACATGGAGTGAAGAAAATGAATAAAGATTTTGATGTCATCGTATGTGATTTAGACGGAACATTGCTCCCTAAATCACAAATTATATCTGAGGAAACCATTGCGTTTCTTCATCAACTGCAAAAAAATGGCAAACATGTCATTATTGCAACTGGTCGTAACGCCACTAGTCTTAGAAACATTGTAAATACAGTATGTCTAAAAGAGCATCGTAGTTTTTTAATTACTTGTAATGGACAATCCATATTAAACTTCAGTAATAATGAATTTATTGAAGGAGAACGTCTCTCTATCAAGGATTCACTTGATTTAATTGCAATGGCTAAGCAAAACAAACTAATTATTTATGTAGATAACGATGAATCTTACTACCAATCGATTGCATCCATTGGGTTTAAGCATGGATTATTTTTCTTGATTCGTACACTTAAGCGTGCTCGTTGGATTTTCAAGCAAGTTCACTCGCATACTGTTATCACGACTAAGCACATTGAAAAAGCTGTCGTACGAGACTTAAGAAAAATTTGTTTTGCTGGATCATTACCATATTTACTTAAACTAAAACAAGCCATCGAATCTAAGTATGCTGATAAATTTGATATTTTACTTGTATCAGAAAACTGGATGGAAGTCATACGCAAAGGAAATTCAAAAGGACATGCACTAAATACAGTGAGTCAAATTTTAGATATTCCACTTGAAAAATTCATTGCCTTTGGTGATGGAGAAAATGATTTGAGTATGCTTCAAAACGCCGGCTGTGGCGTTGCCATGGGAAATGCGATGGAAAGTGTAAAAGCAGCCGCAGACGATGTGACTATCACAAATGATGAACACGGTGTTCTTCATTATTTAAAGAAAGTATTCAAATAAAAAATCGCAAGAGCGATTTTTTTTATAACAACAATAAACTTAACGACATCAATAGCATACCAGATACCATACCATACATTGATATATGAGATTCCCCATACTCACGGGCAGCGGGTAAAAGTTCATCTAGGCTAATGTATACCATAATCCCTGCAACAAGAGAGAATACCACACCCAAAGTCGCTTCATTAAAAATGTTAGAGAGCAACAAATACCCAATAATTGCACCCACCGGCTCAGATAAGCCAGACAGGAAAGAATAAGTGAACGCTTTTTTACGATCCTGCGTTGCATAATAGATCGGTATAGCTACTGCAACTCCCTCAGGGATATTGTGTATGGCAATCGCTAGTGCAATCGAAACACCTAAACTAGGATCGGCTAACGCTGCGCTAAAGGTAGCAAGGCCCTCAGGAAAATTATGAATAGCAATCGCTAGAGCAGTAAATACACCCATACGCATTAAACTGTTTTTATGATGCTCACTCTTACCATCCATCTCTTCTACACTATGGAGTTCATGAGGATTATTTGACTCTGGAATTAAATGGTCGATGATACCAATAATCAATATTCCTACAAAAAATCCCAAGACTCCGAGCCATTCGCTTTGTTTAGCACCATAAACAAGTGCTAGAGATTCAATGGATTTTGGTAAAATTTCAACAAAAGAGACATATAACATAACCCCGGCTGAAAACCCAAGTGCATATGACAATAATTTTGTATTTGTTTTTTTAGCAAAAATTGATATTAGACTTCCTATTCCTGTGGATAATCCTGCAAAAAGCGTTAGTGAAAACGCAAAAATAATATTCTCATCCATTTACATTCCCCCTTAATCTAGAGCTTATCTTATTTTTCTTTATTACTATTATTTTATTTTTAAATTGCTTAGATGTATAGACAAATGCTCAAATAAATTCGAATTTTTATATTTTTAATACTATTTACATATAAATCCTTATATTAAGATAGATTTATGCTTTTTGTTTATCAGAGTATATCTATTACTATTCTTTTAATGTTAGTTTAAAGTCACAACATTCATTCCCATCACCAATCGTTTTTGTTCTTTCCCACACAAGTTTTTCATGCATATTCCCATACACAATGTCATCTCCTCTACAAAATGCTTTTGTGATTTCGGGATATCCATATCTTTTTAACAAATCCGCATACGGGCACTTAGTCATATCAAATCGCATTTTTTTAGAAGAGACCTCATAAAACGTAGCTTCAAAGTTTTGTTTTACACCAAACTTTTTCTTTGTCATATTCCCAAAGAAGACAGGCATTTTTTTATAAACTCCTGGTATTTTCATAATTTTTGATACAATTTTTGCACCTTCATAACTACGCCACTCAATAAACTTAAAATTAAATGCGATCGCTTCTTCTCTACTTACACCATTTTGTACTTGTGCATCTAAGATAGCTATACATGGGTATATTTTCCCCCTAGTATACGGATACATTTTTTTGGATTCAAGTTCATTCTCTTTGCACAGTTCTAAAAAACTAGTCAAAGAGCACTTCGCAATTAATTCTCCTTTTTCAGTTCCGTAACTATCAATCAATAGTGTTTTCGCCTGAAATAAAAATTGATTTCTCACCATCTTACCACCACCTTTAAAGTTTATACCTAAGTATCATAGCATGCATTTTATTGTCAGCTATTTTCATTGCAATTTTAGTATAGAATTTCATTTTTTTTCGATGTTCCTTTGCGACATTCTCATAAAATCCACTTGCAGATATTAACGATATGTTGGCTATATTCGCAAATTGTTTCGGATCATTTATATAAAAATACATCTTTGCATTTGTATTCCCTGTCTTCTTCACATATTTATTTACATAATTTATTCCATATTCATCAGTAGCATCAAATAGGATTTCAGAGTTATTAAACTGACTTTTTAGTTTTGTTATAAGTTCTAAAACTTCATGCTCTTTGAAATAATGAAAGACTCCTGCTACCACAAAAATGGTTGAGATATCGCAATCAACATACTGTGAAAAATCTATTTCATTTGCATTTCCTTCGATTAATGTTTCATTTGACAGTTTCCCTAACACCATTTCTCTGTTACTAATTACAGAAGGAAAATCAACCTCATAAAAATGAGCTTTTTCAGATAAATGGCTAAGTCTAAAAGCCATGGTCTCAAGTCCACATCCGATGCAAACAACATTGGCCTTGTCATGCCTATCTACAAAGTCTGAAACAATTTTATCCATATTTACCGCTCTTGAAGCAGAACCCATCATGGCATACTCACTGCTTTTTTCACTTATGACGTTTTGTGGAAGTACACTTTCTAAACTAAGTGCCTTTTCGTCATAAAAGTATTGTGGAAATCTTTTCGAAATGTATATGCGCGCCACAAGAGGAATGAACAAAGTGTCAGGAACTCCATTTAATTTATCTTTCTCCTTTTTCTATACTCCTTTTTCTATTAAATTGATAATGCCAATGACGCCAAACATACCAAGACCCAAACTTGGCATACAAATTGAAGGCAATTCATAAAACCACTCTCTTTTTATCACTTTAAGACTAAGCCCAATCAATAAAAACACCAAAGGATTTAATAAGACAAACCAACTTGGTACGCTAAGTAATCCGCTAACAATACAAAAGATGGTTAAACACGTTGGTGCCATGATTATAAATAAATATAATACACCAAAAATATTTTTCACTGACGAAACAAGCTCATTTATAGAATGCTCAGCTAAATCTTCATCCTTACCTTTTAACACAGCTTTATATATAATTGGGCATATACAAATTAAACTATGTATAAAAAATCCTGACATTGCCGTTAATATCGAAAATATAATCATTGCCTCTGATAATTTTTCATCAACTAACAAAAGTTGCCTTCCTAGAGAATAAATCCCTAGACTATACATAAAAGATCCAACAAATCCAAATACAATTGATAGTTTAAACCTCCAATTTGCCATTTTTGTCCAATTAGATTCAATAATTAAAGAGTTTTTCACTTTAATATTATCTTTACCTTTTAAATCTAACAGAATATCACCAATAGCACATATCACCCCACCAATTAAACCTAGAATTGAATATATTAAATTTATCTCCATAAGTACTCCTTTACTTATATATATGTATTTTATTCCTTTAATAGCTCATATATATTTTTCTTATACTCTTCTAACACAGTGCGTCGCAATTCATAAGGCAAGCTTTGTAAATTCATAAAAGCTGCATGATCTTCGATTTCCATTAGTAACAAGCTTCCATCTTCTAATCTAATGAAATCAATTCTTTGAAAACCATATTTTAATTTAGAATATTTTGCATATTTAATTGCAAGCATTTTTTCCTTTTCACTTAACTCAATTAATTTGGGTTCAGGATAGCTCGGATATTTTGAAGGTGTTTACTCAAATGTATATAATAATTTATCTGCAACAAAATAGAACTGTACTTCGGCAACGAAAATCATCAAAGGTTGAATAATATCCCCTTCCTTGTAGGTTCCTAATAGCTCCTCACTTTTTACAATTCTTTGAAAGAACCCATTTCCAAATGACTTGATGTCTTTAATGACATATTTTTTGATTTAGATATTAGATGTAATTTCTCTATTGTATTAATAGTGGGTATAACATCATCATTTTCTTGAAATATCTCACACAAATATTTTTTACCAAGTCCATCAAGCCCTATTAAATTGACTGTTTTTTTATTTTTACTAACTAGTCTTTCAGTTAAAATCTTGTTTTTTATTTCCAAATCAAATGTGTCTGCCTCATTTAATACCCATGTATTTCTTCTTATGATGACATCATACATATCATCCAGTTTTTTATCATATCCTACAGTTTCTAAAGTTGTTGAATGCCCATCCTTTTCAAATGCATTTTTTAGAATCGTATCCTCTATTAGTCCACTGCCACCATGATTACTTAGTATTAATATTTTATATTTTTTCATAAAACTTACTTAAGCATCCAATTTGTACTTTCTATTTGTAGATTAATCATATTTTCATAATCAGATGATTTTTCTAACATTTCAGCATGTTTTCCCTCTGCTGAAATGTTCCCTTCTTTTAATAAAACAATTTTATTTGCACCGGCAATAGTTCTCATTCTATGAGCTATAACAATAACTGTTTTGTTTTTTGTCAACTTTGAAATTGCAGCCTGTACTTTGCTCTCATTTTGAATATCTAAAGACGAAGTTGCCTCGTCAAGAAGTACAATAGGAGCATCTTTTAAAAGTGCTCTAGCAATTGATAATCGTTGTCGTTCTCCACCTGAGAGCTTCGAGCCATTTTCTCCAATAAGTGTTTGATAAGCATTAGGCATACTCATTATAAAGTCATGACACATTGCATTTTTAGCTGCTTCAGTGACTTCTTCGTCTGTTGCTCCTTTTTTACCTATTCTGATGTTTTCCATCACCGTATTATTGAATAATGTAACATCTTGAAAAACGATAGAAATCTCCTTAAGTAAAGTTTCCCGGTTAACCGTCTTTACGTCTTCTCCACCAATTGTAATGCTCCCACCTGTGACATCCCAAAAGCGGGCAACTAATTTCATAGCTGTACTTTTACCACTACCTGAAGGGCCCACAAGTGCTGTGACTTCCCCTTGTTTCGCGATGAAGCTTACTCCATTTAATACTGTATCACTCGTGTCATAAGCAAAACTAACATTATTAAAATTGATATCGTATCCTTGTGGTGTCATGGTTTCTTTCCCAGTCTGTACTTTTGTATTTTCAAAGTTTTTCATTCTATCCACACTGTTTAATGAGATAAATATTCCTGCCAAATTTACAAGTGCACCTGCAAGTGGATCATAAATTCTCGATGCTATCATTAGAAAGACAAGAAATGTTAATAAATCTACTTCTCCTGTTGCTAATAGACTAACTCCAACGATCATCGTTGTCGCGATTCCTAGTTTTAAAATCATTTGTGACAAATTCACAAATGTACCTGTGACAAACTCACTTTTCATACTCATGCTTTCATGCTGATCAAAATGAGTGTCCATGATTTTTAAGTGTGTATTTTCTCTATTGTTTGCTTTGATATCCTTCACATTCTCTAAACATTCTTGAATTTTATCAAGATAAGTTAGATGAAGTGTCTTCGTCTTTACCACATAGTAATCTAATAGTTTTTTGCTCATAACGCAAAGTAAAAACGATACTGGAATTACCCATGTTAGTGAAGCAGCAAGTCTCCAGTCAAAGATAAACATCCCAAGCCCCATAATGATTGTCGAAATAACTGACCCGATGAATCCTGGAATAAAATGAGAAAACGCGTTTTCCATCATAGCTACATCACTTAGAAGCGTATTCGTCAGATCTGATAAGTCCTTTTTCCCAAAAAATGAAAGTGGTAATGTTCTTAATGTTTCCCCAAGTGAGATACGCATGTTAGCACTTTCTTCATATGCTGAAATGTAACAAAAGTTATATTGAAAATAATATAATACACTAAGTAATAGAAAGATGAATAGAGCATAGCCGATATACAATAACATCGTATATATTGGTTCGCTTCCTTCTAAAATTGGAATTAATGTATCTCTAATAAAATAATATGAAATTGCACTTACAGCCATTATCACCAAATTGATAAGAATAGTGATAATACTCGCTTTAAGAAGTTCGCTTGCCCCCTTATCAGTTAGGGCAAATACTTTTTTTAAAAATGCTTTCATTATGCAACTACCTCACTTTCTTTCCAAATAAATGTATTGTTGTACTCAGCCCACATTTCACTGTATAATCCTTTATTGTTGACAAGTTCAACATGTGTCCCTTGCTCTACAACTTTTCCATTTTCAATTACATATATCATGTCAACATTTTTTATAGTAGAAAGTCTGTGGGCAATCATTAGCACAGTTTTTCCCTTAGTAAGCTCGCTCATGGCTAGTTGAATTTGATGTTCGTTTTCAGGATCTGCAAAAGCGGTCGCTTCATCAAGTAAGACAATCGGAGCATCACGCAAAATTGCTCTAGCCAGTGCGATTCTTTGGGCTTCTCCTCCCGATAAGTAAACTCCCTTTGTTCCATAGACAGTGTCAACACCATTTGGAAGCTTAGCAATAATATCTTCACATCTTGCCGCTTTTAATGCATTTTCAACTTCTTCTTTAGAAGCATCAGGTTTGCCTTCACGAAGATTATCTAAAATACTTGCTTTGTAAAGATTTGTATTTTGGAAAACAAAAGAAATATTTTTCATAAGTTCTGCATTATCAATATCTTGAATATTGACACCACCAATTTTAACGCATCCACTATCTACATCCCAAAATCTTGGAATAAGTGTCGCAAGAGTAGTTTTCCCTCCACCAGAAGGTCCTACAAATGCAACAGTTTGTCCTTGTTTAATGTTGATTGTTACACCCTCAACTGCATTCTTTTCACTATTTGGATAGGTGAATGTGACATCTTCTAAGCTGACATCTGCATTCTGTGGAACTTTTGGCGATGTTGTACTTGCTAATGGCTTCTCGTTCATTAGTTTTTCAATTCTTTCTACCGCGTCATTAGCAAGCATTGAATGTTGCATTACCCACATAATTTTCATAAGCATCAGTGATGAGATTGGAGTAAATATTAAATAAAAGAAAAAGTTAAGGAAAAAATCTTTCATATCATTTTGTCCAGTGATCATTAGTATCGATGATAAAACTAAGAATATTGGTGTACTAGCAAGAAATACTTGAAACAATGTCATTGGCATTCTCATCCGATAGGCGTACTGTGACACGTATTTTTTATAATCATTAATAACATTATAAAAACGTTCGAATGAAAAAATGCTTTGATTAAAAGTTTTCACAACAGGAATCCCTCGTACGTATTCAGTTGCCTCGTTATTCATATTTTCAAGTGCAGATTGATACTGTTTAATTCTTTCAGGTTGACCTTTCCCCATTCCTGACATCATCGAAACTGCTGCCAAAATCAGGGGTATTAAACTAATTAGGCCTAGTCTCCAATCAAACACAAATAGAATTACTATAACGGCGATTGGAGTAACATACGCACCAACAAGATCAGGCAACTGGTGCGCAAGATATGTCTCAGTAGCTGATGCGCTTCCATCTATAATTCTTCGAAGCTTACCACTTCCCATATCGCTAAAAAAGCCTAGAGGAAGTGTCATAATATGACTCAATGCTTTTTTACGCATATTTTTTGCAATACGATAAGCAGCAAGATGCGTACACATCAATGCAATCATATATATAACCATTGCACCTATTGCACTTCCCACCGCAAGCCACGCATTTCTTACAATACTTTCCGTAAGTGTGATGTTTGGATAAAGTTCTATGATTTCAGTGACACCTAAAAAGATAAAGATGATTGGGAAGATTACCATAATAGCACTGACACCTGATAAAACCATTCCCAAGTTTGTTGCGTGCTTATACTTTCCTGCGAAAGCATACAGCCTTTGTAAAAGTGATTTTTGTTTTTGTTTTTTCATTTTCGCTCTCCCTAATATATAAAGTTAGTTTAAGTTAACTTTATTTTCAAAAACACAGGGAGTTATCCTCCCTTATGTTTTTTGAATACTTATTACTGTTCAAAAATTGCCTTACTTCCTGCACTATAAAACATTTGGATTTTATTCATATACTCGATAGCCTCATCACGACTAAGATTGTGATGTATAGCTTCAAGCATATTATTTAAGCCTGAAGTTGCAATAACATGGATAAAGAAATAGTCTAACTTTTCCATCTTTTTTCCACTTTTTTCAATTACTTTAATTGTTGATCTTTCATCTATTTCAATCATCTTTTCTGCAAACTTTTCATATTTTGAACCTTTTGAACA
>CAYJEY010000014.1:0-8226 GCA_964369385.1 uncultured Holdemania sp. | reverse complement strand
CATCTATTTCAATCATCTTTTCTGCAAACTTTTCATATTTTGAACCTTTTGAACAACAAAATAATAACCTTGCTAATTCAAAGTTTTGATAAATTAAATCTAATATTAGCATAGTTCCCTTATTAATGTCATTCATCGTTTGATAACTTGCAGAGTCATAGTTTTCTGATACACTATCGTGTAGACTTGCATAACAAGAAAATAGTTTTGTAGCAAACTCACCAACAATCATTTCAAACAAATCCTCTTTACTTTTAAAATAATTGTATATGGCCCCTGTAGTAGCTCTAGCATTTTTTGAGATTTCTCTTAAATTAGCTTCTACAAAACCTTTTTTAAGGAACTCCTCTTTCGCGCATACCAATATTCTTTCTTTTGTAAGTTCAGAAGAGTAGCTCAAGTATATCACCTCACATAACAAATTTATTTTTAATAACCTTGTTATCACTTTAACTTATATGAATTTTCTTGTCAATACATTCCATGCGGTTTTTCATTTAGATCCTTCGTTCTAAAATACAATCCACTCAAATTTTAGTGTAAAAAAGGACAAGTATTACTTGCCCTATGAATTAAATGCATCTGGTAAATCATTTTCTAGCAGAATTGTGTCTTCTGGAGTAGCCATTGAGTAGACAAGATTAAACGCTTCTTTAACTGTCTTACATACTTTAACATTTTCCATATCAAACCCACTCTCACAAAGCCCTTCTACAATAGGCTTTGTTTGATTCACTCCAACCAGAATTGCAACATCCACTTTATCTTTCATTAAAGTACCAAATCGGTGATTGAGTTCATCTTGTTTAGGACCTAAATCAATCATTCCTGGTGTTACAACGAAGCGTTTGCCATCCATCATTTTTAACACATCTAAGGCCATTGATGATCCAACAGGATTACTATTGAATGCATCATCAATGAAAGTATAACCATTAATTTTTTTCACTTCTAAGCGATGTTCAACATAGCGGACTTTACGTACTGCATCTTGAAGTTGTGGGTAAGTGCAACCCATTTCTTTTCCAAGCGCAATTGAGGCTAATATATTAGCAATGTTGTGCTCACCTAGCAACATTGTTTGAAATGATGTTACGCACCCTTCGCGATCCACTACATCAAAAGTTGAACCCTTTTTATTATAGTTGATATTTATAGCACGATAATCAACATCATCTTGGTCAATTCCGTACCAAACGACTTTACAAGTATTTTTAATTTGATAATTTCGAATATGCTCATTATCTTTGTTTAAAATTCCAATTCCATCCTGTGGTAACATTTCAATCATCTTCATTTTTTCTTTTATGATATTATCAAGAGTTTTAAATGTCTGCAAGTGTTGTGGGCCAATTGAAGTCACTACACCTACTTGTGGCTTCACAAAATTCATAAGTGTTTTGATGTCATTCACGTGATCTGCTCCCATCTCACAAATAAACACATCGTGAATACTCTTTAAACTATTACGAATAGTAATCGTAATTCCCATGGGTGTATTAAATGAAGCGGGTGTCATTAAACTATAAAAGCGCTCAGATAACACAGCTTGCATAATATTTTTACTACTTGTCTTACCATAGCTACCAGTAATTCCAACAATTTTACCTTGAAAACTCGCTAGAATCTTTTTAGCTTTGTTCATGTAGAATTGTTTCACAAGATTTTCAATAGGTGTTGTACAGATTGCCATCATGTATACAAGTCCCCAGTTAATATACGTTGCAACTAAAATTAGAACAAACCACATGTTCGGCTCAAGAAGAGTTAACATTATCCCAATCCACAGAATGTTTAATACGGCCATTGCTACAGCCTGACGTTTCACTCGTGCAGTCATATGAAGTGGCTTGATGTATTGTTTCTCTTTTTTTGCTTCATCAAGAGTACGAATTGTAGCACTTGCTACGACTATCCAGACACACATAATGTTACGAATAGTTATGTCTTCGACAAAGTATGTTCCACCTATAACTAAAGCACTTACTAGCGCTAAAATATCAAACTTTTTTTGCTTCCCTTGTAATAAAATCCAATTACTTAAGCGTCCTGGTTCATAACGATTTTGTTGGAACATGTGCAAAATATGTTTAATTGGAACAACCATATACAACAAAACGATGATTCCAAAACAAATTGTCGACAAATTACTCATCATTCTCCCCCTTATCCTGTCCTAAGAATGCATCTAAGCAGCGATTAAAACGATCCCATTGATGCCAATAAGCATAATGCCCATCACCTTCAAAGATGGCTAATCCTGCATTTTTCATTTTAGCTTCCATCATTTTTCCCATCCATAATGGTGTTGCGTCATCTTGATCTCCCCACACTAAAAATACAGGCATTTCCATTTTACATAGTAAATCACTCACATCATCATTTACGACTTTCACAAAGGTTTGTCTCATTATACCAGTTGAGTTTTTATAATCACTACTTCCAAATTTAGATTTGACTTTCTCTTGTTGTCCTTTTAGGAATGGAAGTTTCAGTAACTGTTTCATCACTTTATAAGTTATAGTACGCACATACCACTTTACTGATCTTTTTGGACGTATTCCAGCAGCACCTGTAAGTACCATTTTGTGTACTGAGTGATTGACTGCATAGCGTATAGCAACTCGACAGCCAAATGAATGCCCAATCAGTATTGGATTCTCTATCTGCAATTTTTTCAATAACTCATGTAAAAAATCAGCATAATCTTGAACATTCCAACTCTCTTGAGGATCCTGTGAATCTCCAAATCCTGGAAAATCAATTGAGGTTACGCGAAAACCTTGTTTGAGATGCTCAGAAACCATTTTCATCATTTCTAAGTTTTGTCCCCATCCATGAAGACAAACTACATCATATTTTCCGCAGCCTTCTTGTTTCATATTTATATTTAAATTATTTATTTTAATTGTGGTCATAGCGCCTCCATGTATCATTACTATTATATGCAATTTTTTCGTTAATGAAAAGAAAAAGGCCAAAAAGAAAAATAAGAAGAATAAGAAATTGCAATTTAGTAAGTTTAGTAATATAATAAAGATAGAAAGGATGGTTCATATGTTTAATTGGATTGAAGGATATACAAATCATAGTATCGTCACACTGTATGCTAACAATTTTACGTTAAACAACTTAGCTGCAAGTTATTTTAAAGATTATCGCTGGTGCTGTATCGGAATTAATGAAATCGATAAGCAAGTTGCAATCAAACCTGTTTCTAAGCGTGAAATTGATTTAAATATAGTTCCACTTACTCAATTACACAAAGTTTCAATTGGTAAAGGCTATGGACGCATCTCTAATAAAGTGGTGCTGGACATGGTTTCTACTTTACTTAATGAAACGCTTAATGGTCAAAAATTCATGGCTACATTTGATGAAAAAGAAAAAATGTTGGTTATCGATTTGACTACTCAAATAAAATAGAAAGGAGGCTATCAAATGTTTCTATTTTGGTTTTGGTTTATTATATGCGTAGCATCAATATTCATCGAGTTATTCACCGCAACCGCACTTGTTAGTATTTGGTTTGCTTTAGGAGCTCTTGTTGCACTTGCTGTAAACTCACTCAATTTCATTTTTGCTATTCAAGTCACTGTCTTCTTTGCAGTATCACTCATATTGTTTGTAGCAATACGCCCAATTTTCCTCAAGAATATGCGTGGAAATTATGTAGCAACAAATGCTGATCGTATCATTTCACTTCGTACCGAGTTGCTTAAGGATATAAGACCGGGGGAATATGGAGAAATAAAAGCAAACGGAATTTTATGGTTAGCGATTTCTACTCAAAGTCAAAACATAGTTGCTGGTACAATTGTTGAAGTTGTAGCAATCGAAGGAAGCAAACTAGTTGTCAAAGCAGTAAATTAATAATATTTATAGAATATATGGTATAATCCATATAAGAGAGGATGATTTTATGCAATATATTATTTTTGGTATTTTGTTCATTGTTGTAGCCGGAGTGCTACTTTATTCAATCAGAATTGTTCCACAAAGTTCAGCATATGTAGTTGAGCGCCTAGGTACATTTAAAGACACATGGGGAAACGGTCCACACTTACTCGTTCCATTTTTGGATCGCATCTCAAACAAAGTAACTCTTAAGGAATTAGCGAAAGATTTTGCTCCGCAACCTGTTATTACACGTGATAATGTAACGATGATGATTGACACCGTTGTTTATTTCCAAGTCACTGACCCAAAATTATACACATATGGTATCGAGCGCCCGATAAGTGCGATCGAAAACTTAACAGCAACAACCCTTCGTAATATCATTGGGGAACTAGAACTTGATGAGACACTGACATCACGTGATGTCATTAATACAAAAATGCGCGCTATTCTCGATGAAGCAACGGACCCATGGGGAGTGAAAGTAAGTCGTGTTGAAGTTAAAAACATCATTCCTCCTCGCGATATTCAAGACTCTATGGAAAAACAAATGCGCGCAGAGCGCGAACGTCGAGAAAAAATCTTACAAGCAGAGGGTGAAAAACGTGCTGCAATCTTAACTGCAGAAGGTGAAAAAGAAGCAATGATTCTTCGAGCAAGCGCAAAAAAACAAGCAATGATTACTGAAGCAGAAGGTCAAGCACAAGCAATGGAGCGTGTGTATCTTGCCCAAACTAAGGGGATTGAATTGATTAATGCTGCAGGCCCAAGTCAATCTTACTTAACAATCAAAGGTTATGAAGCACTTGAGAAAGTAGCCGATGGACAATCTACTAAATTAATTATCCCTAGTAACCTACAAGATATTGCTGGAACACTTTCAGCATTATCAGAAGTTGTAAAACAAAATAAATAAAATAAAGGGACACTCCAAATCTGAATGTCCCTTTTCTCATGCTTTAACTAATCAATCTTTGCTTCTCTTCGCTGCCTTAAAGATTGCGGTGCATCAAGCTCTTCTTTATTGTTGTATTGAACATAATTTACTTTATTTCGTCCTTCACTCTTTGCCTCATATAACGCTTGATCTGCTTTACTAATCAAACTATCTAGGTTTACTTCTGGTGTATTTGCCACAACCGCAACTCCAATACTAAGAGTAACTTTATTATGTGAAGATGACTCATGTACTATATCTAGCTCATCTACTAATATCACTAGTGATTCAATCGCTCTAGTTACTCCATATTCTTTACACTGTTTGAATACAATAACAAATTCCTCACCACCATAGCGATACGCCTGCAGTGGATAGTTATGTGATAACTGAATTAAACACTTTCCTAATTTTCTCAAACAAGCATCTCCAAGTTGATGTCCGTATTTATCATTATATTTTTTAAAGTAGTCTACATCCAACATTGCTAATGCAACTACACTTTCTCCCAAATCTTTTTGTGTCATCACACCAAGATTTTCAAACAATTTTCTTCTGCTTGCAACTCCTGTGAGTTGATCAACATAGGCAATTTGTTTTAACTCATGTTGCGCAACATACATATCAAGTCGTCCTTGGCGTACAATCGTTCCAATTAAGAAAAGTAACAATAAAATAATATAAGAATTCATTGCCTCTACCTGAAATGCTTCTTGTGTTTTGAAGAAGGAAATCGCAAACACATAGAAACAAGTACATATCAACATGAATGTGTGTATTCGCCATCCGTAATCGATATACAATGTAGATATTGCAAACAACATAAACAAAAATGTGACACTCACAACATTATACTCAGCAAATGAACTTACATAAAATGCATAAATTACCCCAGAAGTATTTACTATATAAGTCAGTTCTGTAACATACTTCTTTTGAAAAAATCTTACATATAAGAATGTTAGAAATGAAAATACCGCGACAATAGAATAAGGTGTTCTTAACTCGATTGCTTGAGCAAATATGTAAAAGTCAGTTATATAGGACATCAATAACCAGCCACCTAGTACAAAACTCACACAAAATAGCATCGTTTGCAAGATTTCTTTATTTTTTATGTCGATTTCTTTTTGACACATGCGTATGTTTGTTAAATCTTCAATTGTCTTCAGTTCCGCAAATTTATAGAATTTTTTTAAGTTTTTTATCATCACTATGTCCCTTAGCTTCTCTCTAAATTATACATTTTTTCTCCTACTTGTAAACAAAGTAACCACAACTTCCGCTTTACCTTGAGTAATCTCACCACATTTTCTATTGCAGAATTCTTATAATAATAAATAGTCTGATATAATCAGACTATTAAAAAAAACTCTTTTATTTTCGATCAAAATGGTGATCCCTTAGGGATTCGAACCCTAGACCCACTGATTAAGAGTCAGTTGCTCTACCAACTGAGCTAAGGGATCATATTTATAATTATACTACTATTCATAAAAAAAGACCACAAATATATGTGGTCAAACACCTTAATCTTTCTTATGTAGTTGTTCTAAAGAGTAGTCTGCATAAGTCATACGTGCAATATTGAACACGTAGTCTGCAATACGTTCTACATTTATCAATATTTCACTATAAATTACACTAGCTTCTGCTTCGCAACAACCAGATTTTATTCTTTCCATTTGGTTAAGACGGAAATCTTCACAAAGGCTATCTACTAAATCTTCATTTTTAGAAAGCACATCAAATTTATTCGCATCATCAAACTCTTCAATTTGAGTAAACTGTGCTAAACTCTCTTCAAGAATTTTTCTAAGCTTCTCTAGTTCCATTTTTGCTTCAGGAGAGAATATTGATTCTTTTGAGATAGACTCTGCAGTTTCTTCTGTTAAATTGATCGCATGGTCTCCAATACGTTCAATATCATTGTTGATTTTATAAAGCGAATTCAGCATTTTTGATTCTTCAATCGTCATTGTTAATGATGTAATCTTTGGAATCGCTCGGATAATTTCACGATGTGTTTGATTAATCTTTTCCTCATTATCATAAACTTCTTGCGGCATTGCTTCCTGTTGAATCATTTTATTCATCACAAGGTTAACATTAATTGCACACAAACGATACATTTCACTTACTTCTCTTCTTAAATCAAATAAAGCTACAGTTACACTTCCCAAACGCATATTTGGAATGCTAATATGTCCATCTGCACCAATTGTTTCACCTTCATCCTTTAGCACTACTTTAGATAACTTTTCTAACTTAGCTGCAAATGGTAATAAAATTAATGTCGTAGCGATATTAAAGATAACATGCATGTTTGCAATTTGAGCTTTGACATTTGACGGAAACCATGACTCTACAATTTGCACAAGTGGTGTAAACATACACAAGAAAATAAACAACAGTGCACCTGTTACATTAAATACCAAGTGTACAAAAGCAACACGCTTAGCATCTCTACTTGCTCCAAGCGATGAAATTAACGCTGTTATACATGTTCCAATATTTTGTCCAAATAAAACGAATGCTGCTGCTCCTAACGTAATCAAACCTGTATCTGCAAGGTTTTGAAGAATACCAATACTCGCTGATGAACTTTGAATAATTGCAGTAAACGCAGCTCCAGCACCAACTCCTAAGAACGGATTTGAAAAGCTTGTCATTATACTCACGAATGCTGGCTCATCACGAAGAGGTTTCATTGCATCCCCCATAGTTTCCATACCAATAAACAAAATACCTAGTCCTGCTAATACAAGTCCAAATGAATTAACTTTATGATTTTTGATAAACATAATCATAACAACACCGACAATCGCAAATAATGGTGCAACCTCCCCCATATCTAGTGCAATTAATAGTCCAGTAATCGTTGTTCCAACGTTCGCACCCATAATTACTCCAACTGCTTGCTTTAACGTCATTAATCCAGCGCTAACAAAACCTACAGTCATCACTGTCGTTGCACTTGAACTTTGTACAAGAGCAGTGATTAGAGCCCCTACAAGTACAGCCATGAATAAGTTACTTGTTACTTTTTCTAATAAACCTTTTAGTCGGTCTCCTGCAGTCAACTCAAGACCATCACTCATCATCTTCATTCCATATAGAAATAAAGCTAGTCCCGACAACAATGATAATACATTACTAAATTCCATGCCAATATTCTCCCCTAATTGATTCTTCAAAAATAATTGTAAATCTATTGTTAATTTTATAACAATATTGTTAATGTTTTGTTAATTTTCTGTTAATTTTTTATTAATACAAAAAGAAAAGTTGCAACTCAAGATATTTCTTGAAATCGCAACTCTATACTTTGCAAATTGGTGACCCGTACGGGATTCGAACCCGTGAATGACGCCGTGAAAGGGCGCTGT
>CAYJEY010000013.1:0-58315 GCA_964369385.1 uncultured Holdemania sp. | reverse complement strand
GCTGGTTGATTTTTGGATGCCATAATCTTAAAAAAATGGCATTGTGGATAAGTAAAAATTCCACAATGCCTTTAACTATATTGAATGAATTGATGAAATTCATGAGAATAAGCATGAAAATGAAAAATATGACCATTTAGAATTTTCTAAATGGCCATATTGTCAACGGTCTGAAGGTAGCTTTGCTACCTAATTATTCGATTGATGCTCTTCACAGAAGCTATCAAATTCATCTGCCGGCATCGGCCTTGCAAAATAGAATCCTTGAGCAATTTCACAATTAACTTCGTTTAAGAACTCAACTTGTTCAATTGTCTCTACACCTTCTGCTACTGTAGTAATATTTAATTCGCGTGCCATACTAACAATATGTTCTACTACTGTATTTGCGCGCTCAGAATCTACTGCACTCTTGAAAAATGAGCGATCTAACTTAATTACATCTACATCTAGATTGTTTAATAAACTTAGAGATGAATATCCTGATCCAAAATCATCCATTGATAATGTGAAGCCTTTACGATGAAGTTCAGAAACCACTCTTCTAATCGTATCCTCATTATCTAAGATAACACTTTCCGTAATTTCTATTTCGATGAACTTACGAGGTATTTTATGTAAATCAGTAATTGTCGTGATTTCTTCTACAAAGAATGGATTTTGAATGTGTACACGAGAGAAATTAACCGAAATTGGTACACACTCTTTCCCTTCTTGCAGCATTCTCTGAATTACTTCACAAGTTCTTCTTAACATATAAGAATCTAAACTTGTAAGGAAACCATTTTGTTCAAATACTGGTATAAAATCACCTGGATAAATTATCTTTCCAGTAGGTTCAATCCATCTTACCAAAGCTTCTGCTCCAACAATTTGCTTTGTCTTTAAATTAAACTTTGGTTGTAAGAATAATTTAAACTCACCTGATTTTAGTGCTGCTTCCATTTTATTTACAAGTTGAGAAACGCGAATTAGATTTTGATTAAAATCAGCGTCATAATCACAGGCACCCTCTAATTTATTATCTTTTGCATATTTATGTGCCAAAGTTACCTTACTAATAATTTCATTGATATCTTTATCCCAAGCTTCAATTTCATATCGTCCATATCTGAATTCAAAACGGTGACCACAAATACTTAATGCTTTTTGTCTAAAGTTATTTTCATAGATCGATCTCAATTTTTCAAAATCCTTAAAGAATTCTTTTGGTGCAAATAATAAAAATTCATCTACTCCCACACGAGCTTGAAGAAATGGCTTAACAGGTACATCTTTTCCAACTGAAGCCACAGCAATTAAAATTTTATTTCCAATTTCAAAATTATTTAACTCATTAATCGATTTAAAATTTACAAAATCAAACTTAATAATTGTAAACTCTTTATCATGGAATCGCTTGAGTATTCTTGAAGCTTCTTTCCTAAACTTGACAAGGTTAGGAATTCCTGTCAAATCATCAATATATGCTGCTGTTTCAATTTCTCTCATTGAATTATTTTGGAACGATAGAATTGACAATACCAAAATGATAATACAGCCAAGTGCAATTGCACTAAATACATAGGTTTGCGATAAAATTGCAGAAGCATCTCTTCTTATCACTTCATCTGGAATTACTGTAAAAATTGTCCATCCCGAAGCTCCAATGCTCTCATACACAGCATAACGTATTTCTTCTGATGTATAATAATTGATTGTGTTAGATACTCCATGTTGAATTTCTTCAACAACACGTTGAACACTCATTTTATCTATGAATTGAACTTTATTCAACTCTTGAAACAGATTATCCCCTTTCGCAATAACATTTTCACTCTGTGTATGGGCAATAATATCTCCTGTCTGATTAATTAAGAAGGTATATCCCTCACCATCATAAACAGGTAATAATTTATTAGAAAAATAATCTATACTCAGCTCTACAAATAAAGCACCTACGACATTTCCATTTTCATGCAGCGGTGTTCCGATATAGACGATACTTTCATTACTAAAGTATGAGATTTCTTTATTACTAATAATATTTTGATTATCAATAACTTGCTCAAAAATTGGAATACTTCTTGCATCAAAAAAGTCACCATTTTTATTAATTGCATCACCATTTATGTCTGCGATAATAATTTCTTCATAAAAAGTTGTCTGCGCGAACTCATCTGCTGCAATTAATATTTCTTCTTTATTACCTCCAATTGTTAAAATAGTTTGTCCAAAACTTTTTAGCAACAATAAGTCATTCTCAAAAATTGTCTCAAAGTTATCAGCTTGCAATGCGACACTATCTCTTAAATTATCTTCTACGCTCTCTTGTAATTGTTGATTAATTTTACTCGTGTAGGTTTGTATACTAATCATCACGATTAAAAGTGTTACTGCAATAATTAAAAAGACCGCTACTTTATTTCTAAATTGATTCATTGACCCACCTTCACTCCATTTATAATCATTGATATAATATCATTTTTTATACTATTGTACAATGAATTTAATTAATCACATCATTGTATGATAAATAAAAAGGTAATGAAAAAGTTTAGGGGGATAGTTACTTTAGGAGGCTACTTTGGGGGTCTGTTATAAATTAGTTTTTATTTGAAAATTTTTAGGGGACTTAATTAAATAAAAGATTAGAAATTCTCTTTTATCGGAACTTCTAATCTTTTATAATGAAGGAGCTTATGCCTCAATCATATATACAAAATAATATTATCATGAATTTACTTGGCTTAGATAGTACTTTATATGAAATATCTGATATTGATGAGATATTCTCTGATATAGACAACTATAAAAAATACTCACTTGTATTACTTGATTTTATTTCTAAAGAGCCCATTGATATTGTTTTTAGTCGTCATACTCAAGATATGCTTCCCTATTTCTATTCTATAGATATCAATGAAAGAAAGCGAGTGAAATATCTAATTGCTGATATGTATAAACCTTACAAAAGCCTTGTTAAATCAGTGTTTCCTAATGCTAAGTATGTTATTGATTCTTTTCATATCATCAGTTTTTTAATAAGAGAAATCAATAACTATATCAACTCAGTTAAACGACCTATAAGAAAAAAAATCTGTGAATTCAATGAGATTTCTCCATTATCCTCCTTTGAAAAAAAGGAATTTGCTCAGCTCAAGTATCAATATAATTTAATCCATAAGTACTCTTGGGTCATTCTTAAAAACAGATCTGATGTTCATCTCTATTCTCAGGCTAGGAATAATATTTCTATTGGTAAAGTAGTTGATACTGAAATGATTATTCAGCTGTATTATGCTGCTAATGAAAAGTTCAAATTTATTTTTGAAATGAAAGAACTTTATATTGAGTTTAACTCTACCGTATTTAATTCCATTGACGATGCATCCGTTAGATTAGATGAACTCATTATTTTGTACAGTAAATCTAAACTACATTTCTTCAGAAAGTTTGCTTCTTTACTTAAAACTAATAAAGTTGGCATACTTAATTCATTTACCTTTATTCATATCGGTAACACTACTCGACGCCTTTCTAATGGCCCTATAGAATCCTTCAATCGCAAAATAAAAGATTCTAAGCGAAATGCTAGAGGATATACTAATTTTGACACCTTTAGGAAACATATTCTTTGGTCGTGTAGAAAAGATGAGCCTATAAAATTTCAAATAATAGAAAGGACTTTGGCATAAGCAAAAGGCAATATTAGACCCGAAAAACTTTGGAGTTATATTGCCTTTTTTCTATATTTTGACTCCTAAACTTTTTAAGGTTCCTTTGCGTTAGACCCCGAAAGTCTAAACTTGTCCCCTAAACTTTTTCATTACCCAAATAAAAAGTGAAGATTTGTATACTTCACTTTATTTTTCTACAAGCACAACCATTGAACAAGCTTCTATCTCAATTTGGTCTACGTATCTTTCACATTTTCCTCTTTGATCAAGAACACATAAAAATCCTTTAGTATCCCTGAAATAATCACTGTTCGACGGATTAATAATGACTTGAATTGATTTTACATTACACATTTTTTCTAATTGCTTTATATGATATATCAGCACTTCTCCATCCACTCTCATAGTAATATGATGACTGCATAAACTTGGTGTATTTAAACGGAAGGCAGCATATTCTTTACGAAGTGCTATGCAATCTTTTGTGTAGTTTACCACATCAATGAACTCCAATTTTCTTTGATAGTCCATCTTATTAATTTCATCACTCATATTATAGGTATTATCTATTCCATTCTTTGTGCGGCAAAATTCTTGTCCTGCATGGATGAAGGGAATTCCTTGCGATAATAGCATCACACCGATACATAGTTTTTGGCGTTGTTTGTGCTTTTCAAAATCCTCATGTTTGCAACAATACTCAATTTTATCCCAAAGTGTCATGTTGTCATGGCATTCCATGTAGTTCACCGTGACACTTGGATCATCAAATGCTCTTTTCGCAAATGGATAACGGCGTGCACCAATGCAACTTTGAGCTGCTTCTTGAAGCCAGAAATTTCCTGTTAGATAACCTTGCTGCTCGCGTTCAGATTCATGTGTTTTACCTTTCATGACATCACGAAACATATCACTGAATAGCCCAATCTCCTTCATATATTGATAGTTATTGATATTGGCCTTTTCATCTTCTGCTAATGCTGTAGGCATATTCCATCCTTCTCCATACAGAAGCACATAAGGATTGTTTCTTTGCAGTTCATCACGTAAATGATTCATTGTAGTCACATCAATAATTCCCATTAAATCAAAGCGGAAACCATCAATACCATACACATCACTAAAGAACTCACATGAACTAATTACGAGTTTCCTTACCATTCTTCGACGTGTTTCCAAATCATTTCCACAGTATGATCCATTTGACATCACAAGGTTATCATGAAATCTAAAGTAGTAAAATGGGACTGTTAACTCCAGACAAGATAGCCGGTGATCATATTGATGATTGAACACCATGTCCATAACAACTCCCATCCCATTCTCATGAAACAAGTTAACCAAACGCATAAACTCTTCACATTTTTTCTCCCCTTGATGCGGATTTTCGCTATAGCCTCCTTCTAGCGAGAAATAATGATTTGGATCATATCCCCAGTTATATAAAAGATGAGGATGTGCCTCCTCTACTGTCACAAAGTCACACACAGGCAACAATTGAACATGGGTAGCACCTAACTCTTGAATATGGGAGAATCCAGTTGAAACACCTTGATATGATGTATTAAGCTCGCATAATGCTTCAAATGTACTTTTTGACTTTGTGTTTGCACTAGGTGAGCTAGTCATATCGCGAATAGATGCCTCATAAATAATTGCATCTGTTGAATTTACACATTTCACATGTGGTGTTCGTTGTTGTTTTAACTTCAATACATTGACCACGACACTTGATTTTGCATTGCAATCAGTAGACCTTCCATAAGGGTCAATGGTTTTGTTTATTTTGCCATTGACGTGGACAATGTAGTTATACCTAGCCCCATGCAAATCAAAAGGAACTTTCGTATAGTAAACCCCTTTTTGTTCACGACGCATATTAATGACCATTTCTTTATCATCTAAATAAAACGCAAGGCGAACTTGGGTTGCCGTTGGAGCCCAACATTTAAATGTTGTCGATTTATCATAAATATTAGCACCCAAGTCATTACCTTCATAAAAATATTCGTCCTCGAAGCGACTCGTAAACACGACACCTCGAAACTGTAGATGAGTACGATACCCATAATTACAAAGCACATCATAGTCATGGCCCATTACTACATCTTCTATTACGCTGAGTTCATACTTCCAATATCCTGCATCTTGATATTTATGAACAATTCTCGTTTCAATGATTTCATCTTTTTCATTTAATAAATAAAACTGGTCGCAATGTCCTCCATAATAATACTCTGATACTTGGACCACAATCTTTCGATAATCATCTAAAAACGCTTCAATACTTCCTGACATCTTTTACACCACCTTAATCATAAGTAAGCAGTTTATATTTTGTTATTCTTCCATGCAAATAGGTTCAATTTTCCAAACCTCTTGCGCATACTGTTTAATTGTACGATCTGATGTAAAATAGCCACTCTTAGCGATGTTACATAGCATCATTTTTGCCCAACCACTGCGATCTTGATAACGACGTCCTACTTCTTCTTGAGCTTCAATATAGCTCGCAAAATCGGCAAGAACTAAATACTCATCGTTATGCACAATCAAATCATTGTAGATAATCTCAAATTCGCGTGGATCATTTGACCATGTACCATCAATTAATGATTCTACTGCTTTTTTAATTCTTTCATCATTATTATACCACTCATAGGCACGATAATTCTTTTTAATCCTAGCAACTTCTTCTACTGTTGCTCCAAAAATAATATCATTTTCACGTCCAACTAGTTCATCAATTTCAACATTTGCACCATCAAGTGTACCAAGTGTTAAAGCACCATTCATCATGAATTTCATATTTCCTGTACCTGATGCTTCTTTTCCTGCTGTAGAGATTTGCTCCGAAACATCTGCAGCATTCATTAAGATTTCTGCCACACTTACACGGTAGTTAGGAATAAATACTACTTTAATTAACTTATTAAGTTCATTATCATGATTAATTACTTCTGCAACACTATTAATAAGTTTAATTACTCGTTTAGCAAACACGTAAGATGGAGCGGCTTTAGCTGCAAAGATAAATGTACGTGGTACAAAATCTTTCAGTTTTCCTGCTTTAAATTGTTGATACAAATAAATAATATGCAACACATTTAAGAGTTGACGCTTATATGCATGAAGACGTTTTGCCTGTACATCAAAAATAGAATTTGGATCTACATCTATTTTACACTCTTGCTTGATAAAGTCAGCTAATATTTGTTTGCGCTCTAGTTTGATTTTTAAGAAGCGATCTTGCACTTTTTTGTCATCCACATAATTCATAAGTGTTTCAAGTTTTATCATATCACCTTCAAACTCATTACCAATTAAATCATTAAGCATTTTACGAAGTTGCGGGTTTGAATACAATAACCATCTACGATGAGTAATACCGTTTGTCTTATTATTAAAGCGTTCTGGATAAATTTTTACAAAATCTTTAAAAACATCATTAATTAGAATTTCAGTATGAAGTGCAGCAACACCATTCACACTAAACGATCCCACGATAGCAAGATTAGCCATATGGATTTGCCCATCTTTTACAATACTTACACGGTTTGCAAAGTCAGCATCATTGACTTTCTCTAATACCTCTTCCTTGAAGCGATGAGAAATTTCATCAATGATCATCCAAATACGTGGAAGTAAGACTTGTACAGTATGCACTGGCCACTTTTCAAGTGCTTCTGATAAAACTGTATGATTTGTGTAAGCCAGTGATTTTGTCGTAATTTCCCATGCTTGTTCCCACTCATAGTAATATTCATCCATCAATAAACGCATAAGCTCAGGAATACACAATACAGGATGTGTATCATTTAATTGAATGACTACTTTCTCATGGAAATTATCTAAATTTGGATAAATTCTAAGATGCGAATCTACTATGCTACGAAGTCCTGCAGACACAAAGAAATATTGTTGCTTCAAACGCAACATTTTTCCTTCATCATTAGAATCATCTGGGTAAACATTCAGGCAAATTTCTTCTAATTCTTGTAGGTATTTTCTAAAGTTTTTATTTTTAGGAATGACATCACTCGCCTCAGCAGACCATAGACGAAGTGTATTTGTCTTCTTAGTCCCTTCCCCTACGATAGGCATATCATAAGGAACTGCACGTACATGTTCGCAATCAACTTGGCGGAATCCAAGTTTTCCCCCAGGATAACTCACAAGTTCAACACGTCCATAAAATTTTACATCGACAGCATGTTTTGGCTTTCTAATTTCCCACACATTGCCAAGCTTTAGCCACTGGTCTGGTACTTCAACTTGAATTCCGTTTTCAATTTTCTGTTTAAACAAACCATATTGATAACGAATACAATTCCCATTCCCTGGAAGTTGTAGTGAAGCAAGTGAATCAAGGAAACAAGCCGCTAATCTTCCAAGTCCACCATTTCCAAGTCCTGGATCTGATTCCAAATCTTCTAACTTGTTGACATCGATTCCCATCGAATTTAAGCCTTTTCTTACTATATCATACACACCTAAATTCATCAGGTTGTTAGTAAGTAGTCTTCCAATTAAAAATTCCATTGAAAAATAGTACATTTGTTTTGATTCTGTAGAGGCAATCAAATCTTTTGATTCTTTCCAGTGTTTTGCAGCATACTCGCGTACCATTTCGCCTAATACCAAATATTGTTCAGTTACGTGTGACTGGGCCACTGAGCGTCCATAAGTACTTACCATTTTACGCTCAAATGTTGTGACAAAATCTTTTGTGTTTTTAAACATAATTCATCCTCCTACACTGGTTTTTTTATTCGTAATATCATTGCTGCAAATTGACCAATGTCAACTTTTATTGAATAATCAAAGCGATGTGATGGATCAACTTTAGCTTTCTGTGATTTTTCATTGATCACATGATAACCTTCATATTTTCCATTATCACTATTCAATATTTCTTTATACATACCAAGTATCGGTACTCCTATTTTATAGTCACGGTATTCTACTGGTGTCATATTTAACACAACTACCAATAAATACTTATCATCTTCTCGAATGTAACTATAGATAGATTGATCAATATTATCAGCATCGATCCATTGAAAACTAGCTGACTCATAATCTTTAGCACATAAGGCATCATTCTTGTTGTATACCTCAACTAAATCTTTATAAAATTCATGAAATGCTAAGTGACGTGGATAATCCAACATAAACCAATCATTTTCTTTGGCTTCATCAAATTCTCTAAATACTCCCAGTTCATTTCCCATAAAGTTTAGCTTTTTCCCGGGGTGTGTATACATATAAGTGTATAAATTTCGGGCTTGGGCAAATTTTTGATCATAATTCCCCCACATTTTATCGACTATTGTTCCTTTAGAATGGACAACCTCATCATGACTCAATGGTAGTAAAAACTTCTCAGAATAGTAATAAGCCATAGAAAATGTCAATGAGTGATGATTGAATTTACGAAAAATTGGATCCATTGAATAGTATTTCAAAGTGTCATTCATCCACCCTAAATCCCATTTATAATCAAACCCTAATCCATGATCTAACGTAGAATGCGTCACCTTTTCAAAATCACTTGAATCTTCAGCAATTAACATAACTTGAGGATATGCACTAGAAATGTAATAGTTCATACGACGCACAAAAGCAAGTCCACCTTCATTTACTCCACGATCTTTATTCCCATTCCAATAAATCACATTGGAAATTGCATCCATACGAATACCATCAATGTGATACTTCTCACACCAAAATCCGACCATACTCATCAAGAAAGAGCGAACTTCTTCCTTCCACAAATCAAAGTTGAGTGTACCCCACTCGCTTAGTGCATCTTGACTTGCTGAGTATTCAAAAGTAGGCTCACCATCAAAGTAAGCAAGTCCATGGTGATCTTTCACAAAATGAACTGGGACAACATCAATAATTACCCCAATCTTAGCGAGATGGGCAGCGTTCACAAAGTCCATAAACTCCTCTGGTGTACCATAGCGTGATGTACAACTGTAGTAACCATGAGCTTGGTAACCCCAAGAACCATCAAAAGGATATTCATTCAATGGCATAAATTCAATATGTGAAAATCCCATCTCTTTTACATACGGAATGAGTGTCTCTTTTAACTGAGAATAACTTAGTGGTTTCCCATCTTCATGTTTCCATGCACCAGCATGGACTTCATAAATGTTCAACTTTTTATCAAAGTTTTTACCTCTTTGTTTCATCCAACGTGTGTCACTCCACTTAAATTTTGTCATATCGTGAACACGACTACATGTCCCTGGTTTTAACTCACTATAAAATGCAAATGGATCTGATTTATGTTGCCAACTTCCATTTCTACCTTCAATACAATAACGATAATGATCGCCCTCTTTTGCCTGTGGTACAAATATACTAAATACTTGATCCGATATCTTTTCTAACCAAATTTGTTGTTGCCCAAAATCATTAAAATCACCTAAAAGTTGCACACGACTAGCGTGTGGTGCCCAAAGCGTAAATCTAACTCCATCAACTTCCTCAAACGTACAATGTGCCCCAAAATACTCATAGGCATTGATACAGTGTCCTTGATGAAAACTCTCAACAATCGCAAATTTATTCATGCTTATCCCCCTATTTTCTCTTACTTCTCATATGTGAAAAAGGCATAAAACTATGTTATGCCACTTTTGTTTTCATGAAACCTTGATACATTTGTGTCTTTTCATTTACTACTTGTGGATCACTACCACAAACACAGAAATACACTTTACATTTCGGCTCTGTTCCCGATGGTCTTACCGCAATCCAACTACCGTCTTCTAAATAATATTTTAATACATTAGCTTGAGTAAATCCTTCTAATGCTGTTTTTTTGCCATCTTGCGTTGTGATCGCATTTTGATAATCTTCACTTTTCACAACTTTTACTCCTGCAACATCACTCAAACCTTCAGTTCTAAGTGTTGTCATAATTTTTTGAATACGCATTGCCCCTTCTTTACCAGAAAGTGTAATTGAGAACTGCGTTTCATCATATGTTCCGTGCTCTTTATAACAGTCGTTCAATACATCTACTAGTGTTTTTCCTTGGGCTTTGTAGAAGCATGCAGCTTCAGACAACATTAAGCAGGCTTGTGGTGCATCTTTATCTCTTACGAAAGGTGCAATCAATGAACCATAGCTTTCTTCATATCCAAATACATAATTATGTTCATGATTTTGTTCAATTTCACGAATTTTTTCTCCAATAAATTTAAATCCAGTAAGTGTTTTGCCAGTAATCACACCATATTTAGCGGCAATCTTTTCCCCTAAATCCCCAGTTACAACCGTATTATACATGATTGGGTTTTCTGGCATTTTTCCTTGTGCTTGCAGCTGCGATAAAATATATTCAATTAAAATCGCTCCACTTTGATTTCCTGTCAATAAGATATACTCACCATTATGTAGTACCCCTACCCCCATGCGATCAGCATCTGGGTCACATACTAAAATTAAATCAGATAAATTATTTTTAGCATATTCAATCGCCATTGTATATGCCCCTTTTTCTTCAGGATTTGGTGTTGGTGTGTGTGAAAAATCAGGATCTGGTGAACATTGTTCTAAAACTGGAATAACACGATATCCACTACGACGGTAAAGTTCCATCACTGGAATATTAGCTGTTCCATGCTCTGGACTAAACACGATTTCTACATTTTTCTTATCAATATTTGGATTCATTTGAATCGCTAATACCTTCTCATAGTAAGCTTCATCACATTCTTTGCCAATGATTTGAATTAGCTTTTCTTGTTCCTCTGATAAATCTACCGTAATTGCAAGTTCATCTTCAATTGCATTTACATTATCAATTACTTGTGATGCTAAACTTGGGATTAATTGACATCCAAATTCATCATACAATTTATATCCATTGTACTCTTTTGGATTGTGACTTGCCGTCATCATAATTCCACCAAAACAATTGTAGTAACGTACTGCAAACGACAATACTGGTGTTGGACGTAAGCTCTCAAACACATATGAGCGAATATTGTTTTGTGCCAACAAGCGTGCACAATCCATCGCAAACTCATATGACATATGACGATTATCATAAGCAATTGCTACTCCACGAGCCATTGCTTCACTTCCACATTTTACTATATATTGGGCAAATCCTTGATTTGCCTTACGTATCGTATGAACATTAATACGATTTGTTCCTACACCTAGGATTCCACGCATTCCTGCAGTTCCAAACTCAATATTCGTATAAAAAGCATCCTCCAATTGAGTTGGTGTAAGAATATCTAATTCTTCTCTTAATTTTGAATCTAAGTTACGATGTTCTTTCCAAACTTGTACTTTATCCATAATTACCTCTTTCTAATTGTATACTTATTAAGTATATCAAATTTTTCAAATCTGCACAAAAAAAAGACTCTCTTTTACGAGAATCTTTCGTGACTATCCGATTACTTTTTGAGTGCGTAGTACATCTTCGATTGTACTGATCGCAACTTCTTCATCTTCACCTTCACATGCAATAGTGATTTCAGATTGTGTAGGGATCCCTAAAGACATTACACCCATAATTGATTTCATGTTTACTGAACGTCCTTTGTAAGTAACTTTTACTTCACTTTTAAATTTGCTAGCGGCATTAACTGCAACAGTTGCAGGTCTAGCGTGTAATCCAACTGGATCCACAACTACTACTGTAATTTCTTTCATTTATTTTTCCTCCTAATAACTGACTACGTTAATTTTAACTCATTTACTTATTGTTTACAAGGCATATTCAATTTTTTTATCACGAGATATTCAATCTTACTTATGATACGGTTCATTTCTTAATATTTTATAAGCTCGATATAGTTGCTCAACAAGTAAATAGCGACACATTTGATGTGGAAAAGTAAGATCCGATAGTTTCCATCGGATATCACTGCGCTCTACCACTGCTGGTGATAGACCTAAACTTCCACCTATCACAAAAGTGATATCAGGTGTCTGATATGTTTGAATCGATTGAATCTTTTGTGCAAAAGCAATAGAATCAAAGACTTTGCCATGTAAATCTAAGGTAATTACTACATCCTCTTTTTTCACTTTTGAAAGTAGTGCTTCCCCTTCTTTTTTTAGCACGTCAGCATTTTGTGCATCTGAATTCGTTTGTGGAGCAATTTGTTCTTGTACTTCAATTATTTCAATTTTAGCAATCGGTTTTAAGCGCTTTAGATATTCGTCAATCAAGCTTTGCAATGCTTTTTCTTTTACTTTACCAACAGCTACAATTTTAATCATTTTCTTTATTCTCCAATACAATTTGTTCTTGATCTCGTAGGAGCGTAACACTTTCAATTTGGAATTCAGTTTCAGAATACAACAAACGACGATATGATTCAAAGCTTTGTAGACTTGTATCATTGATCATAACCAGAATATCTCCACGTCTTACTCCAATACTTGCTAGAACACTGTTGGACTGAATGTTTTGCACATACATTCCTTCGAGTTGATCTAAGTTGATTCCATGATAACTCTTTTGATAACTTGCCATTTTTGAGATATCTAATACATCAATCCCTAACCAATATCGACTAACTTCTCCTTTTGTAATGAGATGCTCAATTGATAATTCAATCTCTTCTATTGGAATGATTGTTGCACCTGTACTTCCAGCATTTGTAATCATCGTACTACCCAGGCCAATCATCTCACCATTCATGTTAATGAATGGACCTCCAGTATTTCCTCGACCTAATGTTAAGTCACTTTGGATAAGCAGACTTTCCCAATCATTGATTCCATCTTTATCTAAATCAAGAGTTTGCGTTAAGTTAACTTTAGACACAACTCCTACAGAGATTGAACCATAGCTAGCATTTGTTTGACTACTTCCTAAGGCAATCACCCACTCAGCACCTTGAAGTAGAGTTGAATCCCCTCGAATAATAGGTTCTACACTAAATTCTGGTTGAACTGATATTAGAGCTAACCCCAGCACTTCATCTATTCCTACAAGTGATCCACTATAACTACTTCCATTGTCAAACACAATGATTATCTCATTTTCATCAACCACAATACTTGAATCACTCACCACATAAACAAACTCATCTCTTACATCCCATATAACTCCACTTCCAGTATCATAAGTACCATGGTTATCTCTCAGTTGTATTCCTACCACAGCCGTTTGAGTAAGCTTTACAACTTCCGTTAAATCCGTTGAAAATCCGGATACATTAACTTCTTGAATATGCGTTGAAGGAAGTTGGTCTGCTTTAAGCTCTTGATTAAGACTATCCACTCGAAAGTTCAAATAGCTTAGCCATGCAATTAATAAAACGATGATAGTACTGAGTATCTTGTTCATAGACTTCCTCCTTCACAAACTTCATTTTGTAGCGCCACTTGAACATGTACACGAGGATACAGTGGATGCTTGCTTAGAGCATCACTCACTACTTGTAGTGCTAATTGTGGACTATTTGCCTCATCACTTAAATGTGCTAGAGTAACTTGTCGAGTGCTCGGTCCAATACATTGCATCAAGACTGCTGCACAATCTTCGTTACATAAATGTCCCTGATCGCTATAAATTCTTGCTTTTACATGATGTGGTCGTTGCGTCTTCATCAACATTTCAATGTCATGATTTGCCTCAATAAAATAATAATGAGCATTATGAATTGAACTCAATAGACGCTTAGGTACATATCCTGTATCTGTCATATATACCATTTTTTCATAACCTGCTTCAATGATGTATCCACATGTATGTGGACTGTCATGCGAAAGCATAATTGCCTGCACGCTCAAATCCGCTATCTTTATCTTTTGGTTTGCATCAATCTGCTTAACTCCATCTTTTTCAAAACAAGCATACTGATTTATACCTTTAAACATGTTGATTGCTTCAATATGATCTTTATGCCCATGCGTTAAAAGAAGTGCATTGACTTGCGATAAATCAACTTCTAACTCTGCTAGTCTTTGTTTAATATATTTTTGACTAAGACCACAATCTACCACAAGGCATGTGTTTTCATGCAGAATCACCATACAATTTCCTTTAGAACCACTGCCTAATGAATAAAACTTCATATTAAGGTAAGTAATTAATCGGATTATATCTCGCACCATTATATTCAATGGAAAAGTGCACATGGGGTCCTGTGGTGACTCCAGTAATTCCAATATCTCCGATTACCTCTCCTTTTTCTACATTTGATCCTACTGGGATAAACCCAGGACCTGCCATGTGACCATAATAAGTAACATATCCATTGTTGTGGTCAATCACAATATGATATCCACCAATTGGATCATATGAATTCTCAATAACCGTCCCTCTATCTGCTGCATAAATTGAACCATAACGATCATATTGATTTTGAATATCAGCCGCAAGGTGCCCGTTATAACATAACCAACCACATGAAACATAAGCATTATCTACAGGCCATCTAAAGCTTCCAGTTCCAACTCCCGGTACATAGAGTGATCCATAATATTCGATACGATTGATAGGTTGCTTCGTCACTATTGATGAAAGCTCTACCGCTTCTACTAAAACACCATTAATCCAAGTTTCTTCGTAGAGTACATTTTGACTTCCGTTCTCTTCTTCTTGGGCAACATAGCTCATTCCCTGTCTTACCGAAGCATCTTCATAGTAAAGTGTTTCACCGGGATAAACAATCTCTTTTGTGATCTGCTCACGTGTTACTTCCACCGTAATTGGCGAATCAAAATAGCGCACATTAAGCTGTGACCCTACCTCAAGTACTTGCTCAGTGCTTGTAAGAATGCCGGGATTAATCGCAACGATTTGTTCAGCGCTTAAAAAGTTCTCACTCTTTTTTCCAACCCCGGCAACAGTATCAAATTCTACTACTGTATACAGAGTAGGTGAAGTGTCTTCACCATATGCCAAAAACATGAATATTTCGTCTTGGCTACTCAAGATTTCATCTGGATTTGCCAATCCTCTTGTTATTGTAATCGTTTCACGAATTTCAACATTCAGTTCACGACTACCATACGTTTGTAATTCTGGTAATTCTTGATTTGTCCCAATAAGAGAAATAGCTTCTTCACTGACAAAATTCAATAAATATTGATCTCTCGCCTCATAAAAATCATCTACATTCTCCACATATATTGTCGCATAAACCCCAAACTCATTGCTGAAATCAACTTGATTTGCCTCTACTGTGAAGTTTTGTTCAGTTAGTAAATAATCTAGTATTTGATCATCAATATTTTCATATTGATATGAGCTTAACTCTCTTGATATGTAAACATCTTCATCTAAACCAATACTTGTGTTTGGGAAAGATTCTTGATAATTTTCAGCATATACACTTTTAAGTAAATTATCTACTTTTGCATAATCACTGATTACACCAATTAAATCTCCTTCGTTGTAGATTTTTACTACTTCCTGAGGCTGTGTAAGTATTCCATTGATATCCTGCGAAATAATTGACTCTTCTTCAAGTTGAACTTGGGCATTTACGCTACTGCCATTCCATTCGATTGTTGGCGTAAAAACGACAACTAATAAACTAAATACTAAGCCTATAATTATCGTAATGATATTTAAATTCTTATTATTGTTCATACGTCGTTCCCTCAGCTGGGTCATAGAAGCCTGAAATCGACTTTTTAAAATGCAACTTTAAATCTGCAGTTGCCCCATTACGGTGCTTAGCAATAATGATGTCAACAGGTTGTTCATCCGGCTCTTCAGTCGTCTCATCCTTGTTATAGTAAGCATCACGATATACAAACATGACAATGTCCGCATCCTGCTCAAGCGACCCCGATTCACGAAGATCAGACATCATTGGTTTTTTTACTTGTCGCTGTTCTACTCCACGTGATAACTGAGAAAGTGCCACTACTGGACAATCCATTTCACGTGCTAGTGCTTTTAAACTCCTTGAAATCTCAGATACTTCCTGCTGACGATTCTCACCTGATTTTCCACTACCTGAAATTAATTGAATATAGTCAATAATAATCATTGCTAACCCATGCTCAGCTTTGAGTTTACGGCATTTCGAAAAAATATCAGAAACTCGAATATTTGCAGAATCATCAGTAAATATTTTCATTGTTTGCATTTCTGTAGCTACTTCCATCAGTGTAGCCAATTGATCTTTTTCCAAGAATCCCGTTTTTAGACGATTTCCTGGTATTTGACTCTTCTTAGAAACCATCCTACTCATTAACTGTTCAGCCGGCATCTCTAGTGAGAATACCGCAATTGCTTCATCAATATAATGGGCCGCATTTAAACCAAGATTGAGTGCGAAAGCAGTTTTCCCCATCGAGGGACGTGCTGCAAGAATGACTAAATCACCTCTTTGCAATCCAGCCGTAATACGATCAAACTCAGAATATCCTGTTTTAATTCCTGTAATGTTACTTTTTTGCTCACGCATTTTGTAAATTTTTTCAATGAGTGATTGCATAACTTCTTCACTCGATCTAAAATCTTCAGTTTTTCTTGTGCGTGTTACTTCTAAAATCTTCTTCTCTGCCATATCAAGTACTTCTTCAACTTGATAATTTGCATTAAATCCATCATCCACAATTTCCTCTGCAGCTTCAATCAAACGTCTTAAATACGTTTTCTTTTGAAGTAACTGCACATAGTGCTTGGTACTAATTGAAGAAACTGAACTGTCTGATAGTTGAAGAATATAGTCTAATCCACCTACTTGATTCAATTGATCCAAGTCTTTCAATTTTGTAGATACTGTCATAACATCTACTAATTTACCCTCTTTATTGATCGATTGAACCACACTAAAAATTTTACGATGGGCTTCTAAATAAAAGTCTTGAATATCCAAACCTTCCTCAATCGCAGCTTGTGCACTCTTCTCATAGACGAGCATCCCTCCAAGTAGGGCGCGCTCTGTATCAATGCTATTGGGCATTTGACGACTCATGTTGATCACTCCTTTAGTTTTTTTCTTTGCAATGTACCTGAATAGTTCCTACTACTCCTTTATACAATTCTACACGAACTCGTGTTACTCCTAATCCAGATACTGGCTCATGGTCAAGTATTTTACGTTTATCAATTGCGATACCGTGTTTCTTTTGCATTTCTTCACAAATTTGTTTTGTCGAAACACTTCCAAATACACGCCCTTCTTTACCAACTTTCATACCAAACTCCAGTTTAATACCTTCTAATTTTTTGGCAACTTCTTGTGCCTGTTTTTTTAATTCTGCTTCATTAAGTTGTTTTTGAACTTTTTCATCATCCAAAATTGACTTACTTTTATCTGTTGCAGCAACTGCAAATTTATTCTTAATTAAAAAGTTTCTTCCGTATCCATCCGCAACTTCTACGATTTCTCCTTTTTTTCCAACTTTTTTTACATCACTAAGTAAGATGACTTTCATTTTCTTTCTCCTCCTTAAAATAATCTTGTACGGTTTGTAACAGTTCCACTTTTACATCCGCTATTGTTGTATTATCACGCTGTAGAGCAGCTGCTGTCATATGACCGCCACCCTTCATGCGCTCCATAATCATCTGCACATTTACTGTACCATTACTTCTAGCACTTACTGCTGTTTCTACATCACTTGTCTTAGCAATAACAAAAGCAGCGTTCACTTCTTTTACTGATAAAATCATATCCGCAATCTGAGACATCATTGAGCGACTTAGTCCACGATCACTCACTGGGGCAACTACTACACCATGTTCTAGCATTTCACAATATTTAAGGACATTATTTTTTGTTTCAAAATCAACATAACGATCTTTTAAATATTCATTTACGGCACTTGGATCTGCTCCCCATTTTCGCATTGCGCTGGCTGCATCAAATGTTCGAGCACCTGTGCGAACACGGAAACGATTTGTATCAACAGTAACTCCCGCCAACATAATAGTAGACTCGATTGAGTCAATTTCAATATTTGATGAGAAATATGGCATAAATTCAGCCACCAGTTCACTTGTGCTCGATGCACTTGCCTCAAGATATATCAACACTGGAGATACATCTAGTTCTGCACTACGTCGATGATGGTCAATAATAACAACCTTAGCTGCCTTAGCTAAAACAGCAGCTCCATTAGATACAGAAGCTTTGTGATGGTCAACCATGATAACTAGAGTATTCGCTCGAAGTTGATTAAGTGCTTCTGACTCACTTACTAAGTGATGACGTTCTTCTAATTCTTTTTTATATTTTACGCATACATCATTTAATTTCTCTTCGATTCCACCAGTTTTATAGACAATACAAGTAGGGATATCAAACGATTGAGCAATTCGACTCATACAAAGCGCTGAACCAAGGCAATCAAAATCCATTTCTTTATGTCCTACAATAATAACATTGCTAGCTTGAGCAAGTAATCCTTTAATGGCATTGGCAATGATACGCACACGAACTCGCGAACGTTTTTCTAATGCTTCACTTGAACCACCAAAATAGCGGACATCTTCTCCTTTTTTACGATACGCCACTTGGTCACCACCACGCGACATCGCTAAGGCCAGAAGACTATTAGCAGTATCCTCTAGTTCTAATAAATTATTTGTCCCACGCGCAAATGCCACTGATAATGTAATGGCTACATCTAATTCAGCTGAACGATTACGAGTTTGCTTCAAAATAGTAAAGCGATCATTTGCAATTTGTGCAAATTTTTCTTCATCAAGCATCAATAAGAAACGATCTGATTTTAAACGCTTAACAAGCATTTCATGATTACGACACCAGTCAAAAATGGGTTGTCGGATACTGCTGTTGATATTTGCAACTTCATGTTCCTCCAAATATTGAGTTGTCTCTTCATAGTTATCTAAATGAATGATTCCCATTACGAGTTGTTCATTATTATATTTGGTACGAATTTTAGTCAAATCGGTCACATCTTTAAAGTACAGCACTTGACTATCTTCCTTACGTGATACTTCATAACAAACATCTTCGACTTCAATAATTACTGTTTCTACTTCTCCTTTAAAAATCGCTTGAGCTTCTGGAAGCCAACTAAAAAGCTTTTTTGAGATACGATTAATTCCTCGTTCTTCAAAAAATTCACTCATCCAAGTAATAACATAATCTTTATCGTAAGATAGAATCCCTACTTGCCCTAAAGTTAAAGCTTCAGAAATCTCACTAGATACGACATCACTAATTTGTAGTACACGATTTTGATTATCTTCTGTGTAATTATAATAGACAAAATAAATTGTCCCTACCCCAATTAAATACATCGGTACAGCAATAATCCAGCCATCGTCAGTAATCATTGTAGATACCCACATCAACAATGTAAGTACTACAAACACAGCCACTAAAATCATGCGCAATTGCGAAAACTTCTTGTTCATTGCATTACCTCCTCATAATAAATATACGGTCTTTGTAGTCAGTTGTTAAGTAGATAAAACCTACAAAACAAATGAAGTAAATATAATAAATCGCGATATTTGTAGTTAGAAAAAGAATCATAAATGTAACAACTAAAATCATTGCAATATTACGTTTTAAATACACAACACCCAAAAGGGTTAATCCGATAAAACCAAATTGAAACAGATAAACCATAGATATATAATGTAAAACCATCCCTAAAAGTTCTACCATCTCATTCATTTTAACATAACTTAAGATAATTCCACATGAAAAAAAGATGAAAGCGACATACCCTAGTGGACGAGAACCAACAATTGAAATTGGTTTATTCACTGTATTTACTTTTATTTTAAGTCTTTTAAATAGAATTTGTGAACTCCAATGCACCAATAATCCTTCAAAAATAGCTGTAAATGCAATAGTAATCATATAACTCGCAAAGATAATATCATCGAGTGATCCTTCTATTAAGTCTAGTGATCCTGGATACATTTCTCTTGTGATAGTCTCAATTTCATTAAATGTAGCTTCGATATCAATGCCAAAGAAGCCTGCAAGACCATAACTCACTATAAAATTAAGAAGAAACGAAGTAACCATCGCAATAATTAAAAGATGGCGGCGACTTACTTGTTTTAAAAGAGCACTACTATAAATAATTCCAGAAATGAGTGAAGCACCAAACAAGAAGTAAGTAGTGGGTATTCCCATTAAAAAAGTTAGAAAAAGCACTGATATTGCAACTGCAATTGAACTTGCTAAATCGTGGCGAACACGATAAACAATCATACCAAGTGGTAATACAAACATCAATTGATACTCCAATACAAATCCTGATTGCATATTCAAAAATAATAACATGCCATAAATTGCACAAATCATTGCACCTTCAGTAATTTTTCTAACATTTTTATTCATATTTATGCTCCTTTATCTATGAAAAAATCCTTCGCCCAAAGACGAAGGATAAATTGAATTAATCGTTTACGTAAGGCAGTAAAGCCATTTGACGAGCACGTTTGATAGCAGTCGCCAACATACGTTGATATTTAGCGCGAGTACCTGTAACACGACGTGGAACAATTTTTCCATTCGCAGAGATAAAGCGTTTTAATAATTCTACATCTTTATAGTCAATTGACGTAACGTTGTTTTTTGTGAAATAACAAACTTTTTTACGTCCCATACGTTGTTTTTTGAATCCCATGGTAGATCTCCTTTCGTCTATTTATTAAAATGGTAAGTCATCACTAGAAATATCTAGTGTAGGACCTGTGTCAAAATTGTCAAAACTATTGTCTTGTGCATAACTTTGTGGTTCACCCATCGAGAACGGATCTTGTGAATACCCTTGCGAGTAACCAGATGCCTGTTGTTGATACTGTGGCTGAGCAGGACGATTTTCTCTTGCTGAGCGACTCTCTAACAATTGCACTGAATCACATACAATTTCCGTTACATAGACACGTTTACCAGCTTGATCATCATAAGTACGCGTTTGAATACGTCCTTCAACACCAACTAAAGCTCCTTTAGCTGCATATTGATTTAAGAAATCAGCTTGTTGTCTCCACGCAACACAGTTGATAAAATCAGCTTGTTGCTCATTACCTTGTCCTGAAAAACGGCGATTACACGCTATTGTGAACGAAGCAACTGAAGTACCACTTCCTGTTTTTCTTAGGGCGATTTCTTTTGTAATACGTCCTACTAATATAACTCGATTAATCATAACTATGCACGCTCCTAACTAGTCTTCTAATTTGATTGTCATGAAACGAACAACATCTCTGTTGATACGCATTAAACGATTGAATTCGTTTAGTGCAGCATTGTCACATTCAAATGTTGTTACTACATAATGACCTTTTTTCATGTCATTAATTTCGTAAGCTAATTCTTTCACGCCTTGATCGTCAACTTTTACGATTGTACCACCATTGTTAGTGATAATACCGTGCATGTTATCGATATTCGTTTGGCGTGCTGCATCTTCAATTGATGCATTTAGAATGTACATTACTTCATACTTTCTCATCTTGTGCACCTCCTTATGGTCTTTGGCCTACTCTTAGGCAAGGAGTAAATAGTAACTATCTACCCGTCTATGGATTATATCATGTTTAAACTCATAATGTAAAGATAATTTTTTTTAACTTATTCGCTTATTTCGTTTTCTTGGCGTGCGAACATCACATAGAGCACAACTTGAATTACACAAGTAGCAGCGAATAAACTTGTGAAGCTATCTAACATTTGCATTTTTCCTGTAAATGATTGTGTTAATGCTAAAGCAATGATTGCTACAGCTGTTGGTACTAACGCAAGCACAACATTTGTCGAATTGCTGCGCGCTTTTGAAGCACCTAGTATTGCAAATGCAACCCCCACTAGTGCCAAGATAACATTCATCAACGCCCAACCACTTGTGCTTTGCGCAACCTCCGGTGTTGCCTCTTCACTAATTGCTGTTGTGACTTGTGTCGTTTCAGCACTTGTTTGTGATTCACTTTCTTCTACTGTCGTTGTTGTCGTTGTTGTCGTCGATGTCGTAGTACTCGCTCCACCACTTGTTGTTGAAGTTGTAACTTGAGGTTGTTCAGTTGGTGCATTTGTAGGTGCTTGTGAGTTTGTTGGTGTTGTTGGTGTTGTAACTGGTTCACTTACTTGCTCCAAATTCCCTACTTTGCTCACGACAACAGTAAAGTTAGTTACACCTTGCTTCACTCTTGCTAGTATTTTTCCATTTTCCTCAAATAACTCAATGCTATCTATTGCTTCCTGGCTAATTGAAGGATCTACTGTAGTTAAAATTGTAAATAAAGAACCATTAAGCTGTTCTCCAGCCTTTAAAGTTTGGTCCATCACTTCAATTTGAAGTTCAACTGGTGTGATTTCTAGACTATATGACATCGTCAATACTTCAGTTTCTTGATTGAATAGTTTTGTATACACGCGAATCACAAGGTCACTTCCTGGTGCATCTTCAACTGCTGTGTTACCCTCAAACACAACACGAACGTACTGATTATTTAGTTTTTCAACTTCAGCTTGTAATTCACTAAGTGATAAATCATTCACTTGCGTTAAGCATGTCTCAACGGCTTGAATTTCTTCTACAACTTTATCTAGTTCACCATTTAAGAAGCTTTCAACCTCATTTTTAGCTGTATTACTTTCAGACACAAGCAAGGCAACATAATCCTCTACACTTTGCATTTCTATACCTAGTCTTGCAAGGATCTCTTTTGATTTGTTGTAGGCACTTATCACATCACTTGGAATTGTAGACACAAGCCACTCACCCAAATCTACTTGAGATAAAGCAGTAATTTGGTATTGATCAACTTCATTTTTTAATAATGCTGTTGCATCGATTAAGTTTTGGATGATTTCATCGTCATTTACGTCAAATGATGTTCCATCATATTGTTTTGATAAACCACCTAAATCACTAACTAACGGTAATTGATTATTAACTGAATCCATAAAACCATTGATATCAGTTTCAAACTGTTCTAATAAATCACTTAATTTTTCATCTAGACCCAAATTTTCAAGTGCATCTGAAATTGCTTCATCTAATACTGCTTCTAGCTTTTCTTTGAGTTGATCCAATTTATTTTTAAATTGATCACGAATAATATCATTGAATTTACCATCAAGTAAATCTTCAATCGCTTGCTTAATATCATTAATATCCTCAAAAGCTTCTCCTAAAACTGGTTCAAGTCGATCAATCATTTGATCTGCTTTTTCTAATAAATCATCAATTTTTTCATCAACAGCATTTTCTAAATCTTCTAACTTTTCATATAAATCTTCAAGTTGTCCCAATAATTGCTCTAACTCTTCTTTAGTTAAATCTTTTACATCAGTTAATAATTGATCTAGTTTTTCAATTTCTTCTTTTACTTTATCAATTTCACCCTCTATAAAGTCAAGTCCATCTTTGATATCTTCTACAAGTGCACCAAAGATTGTATCTTCACTCATTTTTAAAATTGTTACCTCATAGTTCTCATTAAGTGTTGATTGGCTAATTGTATCTAACACATCAGCACTCAATGCTGCTTTAACTTCATCACTTAAGAAATAGTAATAAAGTGGATTCACCACAACATAGTGATCATTTGTAAATTGAGCCTCTATAATCGCAGGGTCAATCATATCAAATACACCTGCATTGTTCACAAATTCTGAATTATTCACTTCTTCAGAATAATAAATTGTAACTGGAAGAGGATCTACACCAAAATCGGCTGTTGCTACATGTAAAGGAATAGTCAACGTTACATCATAATCAAAAAATTTCGAAATGATATTTTTGATACTGTCATCTAAATCAATATTTTCTAATAAGTCAGCTGCATTCATCACAAGTGTAATATCTACATACACATCCAATGTTGTTTTATCACTTACTTCGATTGTATTCGCAAGTCCTGCACCAATTTCTTCTACACGAATCGAAATATCACCGTTTCCTAATCCCTCTAAATAATCAATGAAGGATTGTGCCGTATCAAACCCTTGGTTCACTGTAGTTAGTGCACCATTAATTTGCTGAATCACTTGGTTAATTTGATCAGCAACTTCACCTTCTAACTCTACATTTACTCCTGCAATATCAATTGATCCTGGAATACTTGGAATCGAAATTTCATCTGGTAAATTTGTAGAACTTAATCCACCTTGTAGGTTATCCAACACACCCATTAAAGAGTCAAGTGCTTCATTTGAGAATTCATTCATTGTTTCTTCATCTACATTTGCAAATGCATTACCATCATATTTTTTATTTAGACTACCTAAATCAACCGGAATATCAATAAACTGGCTGATTGCATTCCCCAACTCATTTTCAACTCCTGCAATTAAATCATCAATTAAATCCCCTGAATAATACTTTCCAGTATGTACAGTAAATTCATAATTTGAAGAAGCAGAAGACGTAAAATTAGCACCCACTGTTGATTCTTTAAATAATCCAATGATGTTTGTTGTGTTTGTCACACTCAACTCAAAGCTTCCTTGGTTTAGCTCATTAACTATTGCATCATCAACATTTGCATCATCGATTACTACATAATAATCAAGTAAGTCCGCTTCTGCTTGATTTAACTCACTCGCTTTTATAATTTTATAGTTTGTACTATTTGTCACTACATCCCCAACTTTATTGTTGATATAGATTTGAATACCACTATATTTTTCTACATTAAGTGCTTGTTTAACATGGAAGCTATAACTATCATAATCCCCCACATTTGGCATTCCTGTAATTTGACTTGTTAAGTCCATCGCTAATTCGTATGTTTGAGCATCTCTTACATTCCCGCTTTGATTTACGACAATTAAACTTGCAAGTACTTCATCACTTACAGCTGAAAAAATAGTTGCAAATTCTGGATAACTCGCTATTATCATTGATTTCATATCGCTTATAAATTGAGCTTTAACTTGTGCAGTGACATCCGTTGCTTGATATGTAAGGTTTGGTGCCTGCGTCAACGTCACTTCCTTCACAAAATTTGCTGCTTTTGTCACAGTTAAGTTAGCTTGTGAGCTCAAATCTGCTCCAGTGAATGTATAATTTGAATTTGATGTATCTAAACTTCCTACACTAGAAATTGAGATTGTTTCAATTTCTCCCTCTACACTTGATTCTGTATATGTTGTTGTAAAAGTTGGAACTCCTGTGTAAGTAATACTTTCTCCTGCAATTCCACTTTGAACAGTAAAATTATAGAAGCTATCTTGTGGAATAGCGCTTCCTGCCTGAATTTCCATATCACTCACCACAACTTGTAGTGGTTTTGGATTAATTGTATATTGATAAAGTGGAAAAACACCAAAATCATAGCTAAGAAATCCTTGACCAAATATCACGCTAATGTTGGCAGTATATGGACTTGTACTTGCTGCTTTTTGATCATGCCCCATAAGTTGAATTGTAAATCCTGCAACACTTTTTCCTGCAGCCAATTCAGCTAAACTAATCGACGAAAAATCGACCGTGTTGATCGCTGCTTTAATCGCACTACTTAAATAACGATTTATATCTGCGTTATCTACTTGTGCTACTATACTTCCCTTCACAAGGTCCCCTAGTTGTGGTATTTCTAATACATTCCCATCATATGTTTTTTCATATTGTGCTAAATTTGGATTTAACTCATCTGCAAAAACATTCATCGGACTAGCTGGTAATATCGTAAGTAAACAAGCTAGTACACTAAAAACCGCAATAAATCGTTTTAATTGTCGTTTCATTTTTCTCTCCCTCTTCATTGAACATCGCCTAATCGATGATACTATGGATTGAGTTTATCATATTTAGATTTATTTTTTACAGTTTTTGGTTAAATTTTTCATTTTTTTTAACTTTTTACCTTCTAATCATCACTTCCGTCTGCAAAATAAAAATTCCTTCATCTATTTTGTACTTGCAAAAAGATAAGGAAATTTCAAGATGATTAATCTATACATTAAAATTTTATTGATACATCAATATATTTTTCGTTACTTATTAATCAAAAGGCTTCTATTTTTTTAAACAGAATGTTTTTGGTGCAAATAAATACACAAGTATTGCTGAGGCTAATATATAAATCACACAAAAAATGATACTAACATTCACAAATGAACTCAATTCCATCGTTATCTGAGATATGCTGTAGCACACAAGATAAGTTAATGTAGAAGCAATAGAGTAGACAAATGATTTCTGCTTAAGCATTTTGTTGAAAGGTTGCAATAAATAATACATTGTTAAACTATGGATAGAAAAGAAAATCATCCAAAAAATAATGCACATTGATCCCAGCACAAGATCTTGTAGTATCACATTTGGACTACAACTATAAAGAAGTAAGGTATAGCCTGCAGCTAATATGCCTGCTGGCTTTAAGCTCAAATAAATTAATGTTTTTAATCGCTCCATGTATAGTTTTAAAATAACTTTACGTTTACGATAAAAATTATATCCTAACATTGTCACATCACAGCTCATGAACATTATCTGCGTTACCTGTGTAAATGTATTAAGGAAATAAGCTAGAATCAACACAAAGCCTAGTGATTCACTCAACCCAATATAAAGTATTTCTTTAAATACTGAACTTACATTTATGCCAAAAAATGACAGAACCACTACAGCTAAAAGAAAGAGTGAAATCAGATTATAGTTTTTCGAGATTAATCGTCGATGACGACGAAAGAAAATCTCATTGAATCTTGCATACCCTTTTTTCCTTGAAATTATGTTTCCATCATCACTTATTTTTTTTACATAGTTTTCTCTAGCTACGAACTCCATTGTTGACTTATTTGCTTTAAAACCTTGCATAAGTGCATATGTATTTTTGATTACCCCTAAAAAATCATCGAATCGATATAAATAATTTAAGCCCACAATCGCCCCAATAACACTGAATAAAACCACAACGATCATTACCCATTCTGGCATAACCATCCCATAATACATGAGTGCGAAACTAATGACGATTAAACTAAGACTTGGAAGTGCCGCCTTAATGTTTGCATTGCTATACATTTGACCTGTAAGTGTATAAATTTTCAACACCAATGCCGGCAGCGCTATCTTCATTGCAATCATGAGTGTTGTAACGAGCGCAAAAGGGATAAGCGGCAGCTTTGAACACACACAGAGGATTAGCGCAATCACAAGATGAAGTGCGTTAGAGTACACCATGCTTAATATTGTTTTTTTGCCATCTACGCGAAGAAACAGTACCACAGTTTCTACAATTTCATCATATGACAATAAAGGCGAATTCCCAAGTGCACCGCAAATAGTGAGCGCAATCATTGCTTGATATAATTTCGCAGCACTAAACCCTCCAAACACAAACTCTAATAGTGCATATACAAAACCAAAATACATTACTTTCTTGAATACCTGCCATGTGAAAAGTAGAACAAAAACAATTTTACCAAGTATCGATTTAGTTGATTTGGACCTCATAAAATCATAAGGTATTATGGATTTTATGAGAGGTATACTACGCAAAATTGTGACAAAGTGATTGACACCAATCGCAAAGCGAACACGACGAAGTATGCTTGCTTCCTTACTCATATGACTCGCCCTTTAACTTAGCGATGATTTTTTCTTTAAGCTGTGCATCATTTAGATCCTCACTGTCAACCTTCATCAGTTGCCCCTCACTCAATAATACAATTTCATCACATAAGTCTAATGCTAACTCCATAATATGTGTTGATAAAATAATAATGTGATGTTTTGAAAGTAATCGAAACAGCTTCTTCATCTCTTCTGAGGCAACGACATCCAAAGAGGTAAGTGGTTCATCCAACAGTAAAACTTGAGGCTTAATCATAATATTAACTAACATCTGTACCTTTACTTTCATTCCATGTGAAAAGTCTTTAATTAAGCGATCACGATCCTCTTCTTGAATGAGCACCATTTCTAAGTATTCATCTGCCGTTTTTAAATCTTGAATTTCATCTTTATTTGCCTCAATAAAAAAATCAATAAATTCTCGCGCACTTAAAAACTCAGGGACTACAATTGTTGACACAACATAACCAATATGCTCATTACCCAGTTTCTGACCATCTAGTGTCATTTCTCCTTCTTCTGCATCTACATCTTTATTTAAACAATTGAAAAAAGTGGTCTTTCCTGCACCATTTCTTCCCAATAATGCATAAATCCTGCCTTCTACAAAACTATAATTACACTGATTTAATATTATTTTCTTATTATACTTTTTTGTCAAATTCGAAACAATTAATTCCATATTAAGCTCCCATTCTTTTTTATACTATGCTACCTAATTTTATTTAAACTTGGAAAATATAATTTTCCTTCCTTAAATAATACATATTTTTTTATTTTTTTTCTAGTACTAATCAAAAACCTTATAGGACTTCGATAATATGATTTTCGCTATATCTTAATAAATAGAAGTTACAGTTTCATTTTTCCTTACATTTGTTATAATATGGAAAAAGGAGGTGTAGCATGAATCGTTTTTTCAAAGATGTAAATCAAAACTTACTTCAACAAACTGAAGATTTACAAGCCAATAAAAAAGAAATCGATGCTGAAAATCTCCGAGTACTAGAAATTGTTTCTTTGGCCTTTCTATTAGTGTTTGGTTTGAGTTTCATCACCTCTTTTTTCTCAGATTTATTCATACGTGCAGAATTAGATGCAGTTCGCTGGTCTTATATTGCGATCATTATATTTTGTGGCTTGTTTTTTATTCGAGTACATTTCTATAAAATGAAAAATGTCTTGCGAATGACCTACATTTTCAATACTGTTGCAATCCTATATTCAATCGTTATTTGTTCTTTCATTACACCCGATGCGGTCAGTGTAAATTTCATCGTCGTGCTCTTCATGATTGCCACGCTTTATACAGATAAAAGTGTTAATATAAATTTGTATATTATTACTTCAACTGTTATTTACTTAATTGTTGCCTACTTATTTAAAACTGAAATTTCTTTTTATGCTGAGTTTGTTCACATCACTACAGTTGCAGCACTCGCGATGGTAATTGGAGGAATTGTGCGACAAGACCGTTTATCCAATATCACCAGAAAAACAGCAATGGAAAAACAAGCGACAACGGACCAACTTACAGGGATTGCTAATCGCAGAAAGCTCTACCAGGACTTAGCCAGAGTAGAGGCAAAAGAATCTCAAGAGCGAATATTCGCTGTTGCAATGTTGGATATTGATTATTTCAAGAACTACAATGATACATATGGTCATCAAAAAGGTGATGACTGCCTATATAAAATTGGACAATGTTTCCTTGCACTCCAAAGAAACTATAATGTGAAGTTTTATCGATACGGTGGCGAAGAGTTTGTCATGTTATTCTTAAGTAAAGACGAAATAAAATTAAACCTTCTCTTACAAGAGTTTAATGAATTAATTAAAGTTCTAAAGATTCCACATAGAGAATCTCCTTACCAACGCGTTACCTTTAGTATCGGTGTTACGCTATACAATCCTGGTTATGAAGAACATTATGAAGGAATGTTGACACACGCCGATCAAGCATTATATTTATCAAAAGAAAACGGACGCAATCAAACAACATACTATAGTAGCTAATTAAGGAAGCCATCAAGCTTCCTTTTTATGACTCGTAGTTTTTTCGATATGCACTTGGTGTACAACCATAATGTTCTTTAAAACTCTTTGCAAAGTAGCTCATCTCATAAAAACCACAATCAAGGCCGATATGTATAATTGCATGATTTGTATTTTTTAAACGTAGTGCAGCCTGCTCTAAGCGATAGTTTTTCAAATATTTAATGGGTGATGTCTTCAAAGCACTTTTGAAACAACGAAGAGCTTCACTTTCTTTAATTTGTGCACTTTGAGCAATATCTAACAAACTAATCTCACTTTGATAATGCTGCTGAATAAAAGTCATCATTAGTTTACATCGATCAAATTGTCGTCTTAATTTTGAATCAATTTTTAACTCTTGTTTTTCAGTATTTTTAATTATATCCACAAGGGTATCTGTAAGTTTTTGACGAACTAAAAATTCATAAGCAAATTCTTTTCTTAAAAATTCATCATAGGCATTCAATACCAAACTGCATCCTGATTTAGATAAGTGACAGGTACTAGTTGAACCCTCTGATAGAAACTCACGAAAGTAATTCTCATACATATTACTTTGGATATCTCCATAAATAAAACGCGAATGAAATACAAACGACTTAATAACACATTCGTTTTGTTCAACAGCTGCACATGAGTGCAGACGTCCTGAATTAATGAAAACTCCTTCTCCTTGTAGAATCACATGTTTTTCTAGTTCTACAACAAGTTCCATTTGTCCCTCTATCACTACAATCAATTCGATTTCATCATGCCAGTGATAGGGCACTGGTTCAAGAATTAGATTATCATTGAATATAGAAACAGGGAGTTCTTGAGTTCCTTTTAAACCCATTTCCTTTTGTGTTTCATCCAACACAATTCCACATGAGATTTTATCCATAATACCTCCTCTTGGCGAAATAATCATATAATTTAGTGTTTTTATATTAGATTTCATGCTTTTTTGATGATAATATTATAATCAATTCAAATGGGGGATACAATATGTTTAGCATACTTTTAGCGCTTATCTACATTATATTTATTAGTCTTGGCCTACCCGATGCAGTCATAGGTTCTGCATGGCCACTCATGAGTACGGAGTTCGGGGTTTCAATTTCAAATATGGGAATTATAACGATGATTATCTCAGGCGGAACAATTATATCTAGCCTAAATAGTACAAAGCTAATCCACAAATTAGGTGTACATCGCGTTACTTCTATTAGTGTTCTTATTACAGCAATTGCCCTTTTGGGATTTGGAACTAGCTCCTCTTTCTTCCTCCTTTGTCTATGGGCAATTCCTTATGGGTTAGGTGCAGGGAGTGTTGATACAGCCATCAATAATTATGTTGCCGTTCACTTTGAAAGTAAACATATGAGTTGGCTTCATTGCATGTGGGGCGTAGGTGCAACACTTGGTCCTTACATTATGGCCACTGCCTTAAGTGGAGGACATAACTTTAGATCTGGTTATATTGTTTTATTTGCTATTCAAATCACGCTATCATTCATTATCTTTATGAGTAGTCCAATATGGAAATCAAAAGTTGAGGCAAGTACGACAGCAGACCCAAATACGCAAACACTACCTTTAGTAGAGTTACTAAAAATTAAAGGTGTTAAACAAATTGCCTTTGCCTTCTTTTGTTTCTGTGCAATTGAACACACAACAGGACTTTGGGCAAGTAGTTATCTTGTCTACAACCGTGGCATTGCCGCAGAAGTTGCCGCTGGATTTTCAGCATTGTTCTATTTTGGAATTACTATCGGTCGAGGAATTTGTGGATTTATTGCGATGAAATATAATGATACGCAAATGATTCGAACAGGTAGTGCATTGATGGCCTGCGGTGTTGCCATACTCTTCATTCCATTTGGTGAATATACTGCATTTATTGGAATTACGCTCATTGGGCTTGGATCAGCACCAGTATTTCCTTGCATTATCCATTCAACACCTGTAAACTTTGGGCACACCCACTCCCAAGCCATAACAGGCATCGAGATGGCTTGTGCATACACAGGAACACTTATTATGCCCGCTTTATTTGGTGTGATTGGAAAAGCAATTAGCTTTTCATTATATCCTGCATTTATCGGTGTTTTATTAATCATGATGTATGTCATGTATGAACTTGTACTTAAGAGAGTTAACACAAAATAAAACATGTACCACCAAATTATGCAATGCAAAATTAGAGTGCAAAAAAGGGAATTCATCTTGAGTTCCCTTTTCATTTAAATTATTCTGTTTCTAATTCTAGTTCACTTACTTCTCTTTTTGAAAGAACTGCCATAACTACTTGAGCTACAGTAATTAATACAAAGTAAATTGTCCAGTTATCTACCATTTCCATTGGAAGTGTAACATCTTGAGTGAAAATAAACAAGATGAACGCTAACATTGCAAAGGCAAGACTTAACACGCGTAGCATTTTATGATTTTTAACTACATTTGGATTTTCTTCATTTCCTTCTTTATCACTTCTTAGTGTTCCCACAAGAAGCACAAGACTAATTAAGATGGTTACAAATGTTGCTACTAAGTTTACTAGCGACCAATTTGATGGTGCCGCAAACAATGGTGTTTCTTCGTCTCCTAGTGCATCAGTAACTTGTGTTGTCTGTGTATTTGAAGATGAATTTGTTTCTTCTTGAACCGTTGTTTGAGTTGTCGTAGTATTTGCCTCTACTTCAGTTTGTGTTGTAGTGATACCTGTAGTAGTTGTTGAAGATGCAGTAGTTGTTGTGGTTGATGGTGTAGAAACCTCTGGTTCAACAATTACTGGCATACTCACAAAAACATCTCCATATGCAACAACTACTTCATAGTTATCATTAATTTCAATATTAGGCACTAAGTTTTCTGGTGTCACTAACGTACCATCCGCTTTTTCAAACGTTAAACTTACTACATCTTGATGGTGTAGAACTGTGTTAAATATTGTTGAGTCAACATGAGTTGAATCCAATACAAGATCTGAACTATTCACGATTGCTGAACCCACTTCACTTGTCGTTGCTTGAGCTAATGCATTTAGTCCAAGTGTTTCAATTTGTGCTTCTGTTAGAGCATTATTAAGTGTTGTGCTTGCTGAAGCAATGTTAATCATTACCGGGCGACGAGTTACACTTAATTCAACGCTTGTGTAAATATCATTGTAGTTATCTTTTTTGATTGTTAAGAAAATTTCTTTAGAATCAGCTACATTGATGATTTGAATATCTGCATTTGATACAATACGTTGAGTTCTAGCTGCATCAGCATAGTATTCAACACTAAACCCGCTTACTTCAACCCCTTGATGAAAAAGTTCGATTCCAGCTTCACTGAATGTTAATGCTGTTCCATCATATACCTGAGTTAAATCTTGCCCATCACCAACACTTACTAGTGTTAAATCAGCAGCTTCAATAGTATAGTTAGCATCAATCACATTAAATATGTAGTTTTCAAGTTTTGTACTACCAACTGCTACAACTTTACCTACTAAAACATCTTCGTAGAAACCTACAGATCCTACTTCACTATTAGTACGCATTATATTAACATCAATTTCTTCGCCTGTGACCAGTTGTTGATTTGGCATTGTATAGCTTTGATATCCTGCCTTATCAACTTCACCATAAGTCTTTTTATCATTTGCAATCACAATATCAACTTTACGTGGACTAATTGTAAGTTCAAAATCAATGACTAGGTCTGTATAACCATCTTTTTCAATAGTTACTTTGAATTTATTGCTATCTGCAACATCTGTTGCCTTTACCTCTTCTAATGTTACTTCTACCCATGTATTTGTATTTGCATCCCATTTTTCATAGGTAACTTGATCTGCAGTTGTTAGGTTTCCATCTTTATCTTTTAATTCAATTGAATTTTCATCAAAGACAAGTGGTAATCCATCATATTCTTTTTCACTATTTTCTAAATCATTTACACCTAAGCTTGCATCGCGATAAATAGCATATAGAGTTTTAGGTTCTGATACTGTATAGCTCTCTAGAATATGAGTTGCGTCACCATCCACAGTTGACCATCCCACAAACAATCTAGGTCCATTTGTCGGATTAATCGTTGGAAATGTTCCTTTTTCATCATGGAAAAACTCAGCTCTATCATAAACTGTTGATCCATTCATAAATGTGATTTCATGACTTACCACTGCATACAATGCTGTTGTATCTTTTGCAACCGCATTTACTTGTGTTCCATTCAACGTATTTGCCCAATATTTGAAAGTTGTACCAGCTTGCAGTCCAGTTAATCCACTCAAACTAGGAGCTGATCCCACTACTTCACTTACATCATTTTGTACTAACTCCCCAGTGTATGAGTAGTAATCGACAAATACATTTGTATAAGAATAATGTAATTCAAACGTTGTTCCATTGGCGATGATCTTATAATCATATTCTGTGTTTGTCGGCGTATCCCATGTTGGATTAGCTACTATTGTACTATTAATTTGATCCGCAACATTTGTTTGAGCTAATACTTCACTCACCATTACTTTATTCCCAAGTTGAGCTGCTACTTGTACATCAGTTCCAACTTTTACGCCTTCTGGTGAGTAGAATTCTACATTGTATTCTGCATCGTTGATTACTTTTGCGTATTGGAAAGTGATTACATTCTTACTTTCATCAAAACTCATCACATGACGATGTGTTGCATTGCTTGTAAGTGTATATCCGCTTACACCCGGAGCTTGAGCAATAATAATCATTGAATCTGTTGTCATTGTGTTTGATGAAATTACTTGATTATGTTCATCCACACATACAATTTGATATTGGAATGATGCATCTTGTGCACGAGTATAAGTAAATGTGATGATTTGATTATCTGCATTAAGTGTTGTTTCAACTGTTGATAAATCTGCAGTATAGTAACCACTCGGCCAACCTTTTTGCATTAATTCTGAAGATGTTAGGGCATTTACATTTACCTTATCCCCAATCATATTTCCACTTACTTTAATTTCATATATTTCTTCTGTTCCTTCAAGAACGTGTCTTACAGTATAGCTAATACTATTTGAAAAAATCCAATTTGCAGTTACTTCTTTACCTTCTACTACTTGGTCATTTAATGAGTAACCTTTTTCTGATGCATCTTTTATACCATTGTTGTTTGTATCAATAAACCAACCATTAAACACTGCATTTGGATGCGTTAAGATAACATCATCTAATCCTCCAACTATTTTATCATGTTCTACTGATACTGTAGTTGATGTCAGTGCTTCTACTTCTGCAGTTGCAACTACATCAAATGACCCACCATTTGCATTAAATATTACATCATGTGATGGTGCAATCCATTTTGCGAAGAACACAACTTCACCACTCACTGCATTTGGAACAATTCCTGAAACAAAGTCAACCGGTGTTTTGCATTCTGCTTCATAGTACCATCCACCAAATTCATAACCATCTGTGCGAGTCGGCTCAGTCGGTACATACTTGCTTAGTAAATCACCATATTTTACATTTTCATATGTCGGTGCTACGTAATTTCCAGTTACTTCATTTGAAGTTTGTACATTATAAGAAATTGATACTAAATTACGATCATAATAAATTTCTTGATCATCTTTATCTTCATTGTTATAAACTACCTTAAATCCTTCGATTGATTTGCTTTCTAATGGATTAGAACTTTCATCATTATACTCTTGCGAATACTCTTGCATGATGATGTACTCTACACCATTTAACATTACAGATGGCACCATCGAAGATTCATGATCTAGTTTTTCAGAATAGTAGGTTACTTTTGATTTTGTAGTGTAGTCAAAATGAGAAATAAGATCTGCTACATAAACATTATTCCCTGGAGGAAGTAAATCAGCAGCTAAAACAAAACGGTCTGTAGAATTTACAATTCCAAATGTTCCGCCAACTCGATATACCCAACCAATATGGTTTTTACTCGATAAATTGCCTACTAGCTTAACATCCGATTGATTTGGCCAAAGTCCTGTAATATCTTGTTGATATTTTGCATTGATTACATAATCACCTGCATTATATGTTTCCCCATTCATATTAATTTTTGTATTAGATGAAATGATGTCATTATGTCCAGTGAATGTAATTGTATATAATTCACGTGTGAAATATACGTTTACCACTGTCGTTCCATCCCCGTTAATTGTTTTAGAACCTACATCACTCCAACTATATTTCGCAAATTCGGAAGTTCCTGTAACATAGTTCACTGTCATTTTATCTAAAGAAGCTGAGTTAATTGTAGGTACTGTTCCAGCTAAACCACTTTGGACTGTAGTTTTCACATAAGAATATTGATCTGTATTTTTTAAAACGCTGTCTGGTTGTGTATCCATGTCAACGCTTGGCAACGCATTTGCATTTTCAACCCAATAAACCACTTGATAATTTGCCTCTGATCCGAGCCATTCTAATGTATAGTGTTGGTTTTCTGCTCCCATTGTACCATCTAAAGTTTGATGAACGACACCATCTGTATCTTTAAATCCCACAAACGTATACCCTTCACGAGTTGCTACTGGTGTAGTTAAAGTCTCATTATATTTAAACTCCATTGCCTCAATATGATTTCCACCATTTGAATCAAATGTAATAAAGTATGAGTTTCTTGAATAGTTAATCTCAACTACAGTACTTCCATCTGCATTAATCAATAATTCTGGGATAGCACCACTTAAAGAAAAACCTGCTTTTTCTTGTGCAGTTGTATTTGTAAGTGTATTTGCAACACCTGTCAACTGTTGCGTTTCAACAATAGCTGCTTCACTATTAATACCTTCATAAATGTGACGCACTTGATATCCTACTTCAATATTATTATTTTGTGTGTAATAAACATATGTGATTAGATTTGAAGATTCATTTAATGTTACAACAGTTTGTGATGAATCACTTAATAAAGAACCAGGAATCGCGGGAGAAACAATTGATTCCTCTGTTCCATCTTCAATAACCACCGTTGCATGTGGATAAGCCTCTTGGTTATCAGTAGGATCTTCCGTTGCGTCTTCAAACAAATAGAATATTTGACGAGTATAAGTAACCACCTCACTGATGTATGTTGCACGAAGTGTAACTTCTTTAGCAACAAATGGATCAGCTTCTAACTCTTCTTGAGTGTAGTTTACTGTAACTGCACTTAAATCAACTAAGTTACCTGAAGCATCACTCCACCCTGTAAGGCGATCCCCTAAGTCGATTGCATCATCAGTTGGATAAGCTACACCACCACCTGTATAAAATGGAACATTATCAGCAAGTACAGTTCCATTATCATCAACAAAATCCACAAAGAAAACTACACGACTTTGTGAATTATATACTGGTACTAAACCAAAAAAACTGGCAACCATAGGAACACTATTTTCTTGAGCAACTTGTGTTGTTTCTACAGTTGTGTTCTCTGTAGTTGTTTCTACAGTTGTGTTCTCTGTAGTTGTTTCTACAGTTGTGTTCTCTGTAGTTGTTTCCACAGTTGTGTTCTCTGTAGTTGTTTCTGTTTGTGTTGTGGTATTTGCTAAAATTGATAGATCAAACTGAGTAAGTCCAATTAACCCTACTAATAAGACAATACATACTTTTCTAAAAAAACTCGTTTTCATTCTACTCTCTCCTCATATCCCGAAGTGAAATCACTTCAGAGCCCCTCTTCATCAAAGTTACATCAATAGTTACGTTGTATATTTGAAATTTTATAAACTATATCAAATAATCGATTACACTACCTAATCCCCTTTAAAAACAAGGAAATAACAAGTAATTTTCAAGTAACTAAAATGTTATGCCGCAAAATATTATCATATGTTTTTTTTAAAATCAATTGATATGCTCAAAGTATTTATATTATTTTGTATATATATTTTCATAATAATTTGACTTTCAAAACAGTATTAACTCCTTAATTCCATATATTTTTCTATGTTTTTATTAATTAACCACAAATTTAACCATCTTAGATGTATTGTATATGTTAATTTTCAAATTCCATACTCAACGTATATTTGTATTTAGACTTTTGCAAAGTAAAAAAAGCAATATTCCAGTATCATTAACTAGAATATTGCTTCATGTAATTATATGTTTTGTATTAATCTGCGGAAACGTCGTGTAGGTCACCATCCTTTAATAAAACACGATGATCACTAAATGCAGATACAGCATTACTATGTGTTACTACAATAACGGTTTTTCCAAAGTCTTCAGTCAACATCTTGAAGATTTTGATGATTTCCTGCTCAGTTGCAGTATCTAGATTACCCGTAGGTTCATCAGCAAAAATTAAGTCTACATTTGATGCTAAGGCACGTGCAATTGCTACACGTTGCTGTTCACCACCAGATAATTTCGTCACCATACGGTCACCTTTTGAACGTACAATCCCAAACTTTTCAAGTAGTGCATACGCTACTTCTTTTTTATTCTTAGGAACTTCATTGTCTGTTTCAGTCATTGCTAACTCAACATTCTCCATTGCCGTTAAATAAGTAATCAAATTGAACTGTTGGAATACAATTGCAATCTTATTTCTACGATATTGCCCAAGGCCAATCTTACTTACATCTGTACCATCGTAATAGAATGTTCCAGATTCTGGATTATCTAATCCACTAATAATTGAAAGTAATGTTGTCTTCCCAGAACCAGAAGGTCCAAGTATTGTATAGAATTTTCCTTTTTCGAATTCATAGCTACAGTTGCTCAGTATTTGACGCTTCATTCCACCGTCAATATAGCTGTAATTGATATTTTCTAATTTTAAAATTGACATATTGACGCCCTCCTTATTGTGCACCAGTTAATATACGTTTTGGATTAAATCTCATAATCATCATTGATGGAATTAAAATTGAAACTAATACAATTCCAAGTCCTGCAATATAGATTTGAATAATAATCATTGGCGATATACTAACTTCATATTGATCAACTAAATCTTCAATTGATAGTTCTGTGAAATAATCTGCGCTAAATGGATCATTATAATAGAATGGATCTTCTTCAACTTCTTCACCTACTCCATCATAAGAGATTTGCATCTTAAGGACAGCTTCCCCTACTTGCCCAGCTACTGCGCTTCCTGTTGCAACAGCAAGTGTAAATCCAATAACTGCTACAATTGCAAGTTCCACAAAGAATTGGGCAATGATTTTACCTTTACTTACACCTTGCGCTAACAGTACACCGATTTCATACTCACGAGTTTTAAGTGTAAGCGCAGTAACTAATGTAATAATGATAATAGCATTTACTACAACTAAAACAACAATAAATTGTGCAAAGATACTAATTGTATCTAAAGGTTTAGACAATGTATCAAACTCTTCGTTATTAGCATCAAGTACTCTATAGTTAGCCTCTAAATCAATAGAGTGATCATCTACATAGCCTTCTACTGAAAGAGGGTCGTTGATTAAAAGAACTGCTTCATCAATGTATATTTGATTTTCAATAGTTGGACGGTTTTCATCCGTATAATATGGATCATCTGGATAATTTAGTTTGTCTGCTTCCCATATAATTGTTTGAAGGTTTAATTGATTTTCCGCCTCAGTCATTGTTGGCAATAAAATAATATTTTCTGGTGATTCGTATTTTGACATCCAATCAAAATTATCTGATGCAGGGTCAACTTCTTCTTTATTATCAAAAATACCGATAACTTCAAGTTCCATAACAAGATCTTCTTCTGTAATATCAAAACGAGAATACCAACCATTTTCAAGATCGCTTAAAGATTGACCTACTGTAATTTCAAACGTATCCCCTACATTCAAGTTATTGTGATCTGCAAATGCATCAGTTACTAATGCAACTTTTGCTGCACTATCAATATGCTCTTGAGTATAGAACTCACCTTCTAGAAGTACAAATTGTTCTAATTCAAATTCAATCATTCCAGGAAATAAATTCGTCTTTACAAGTAAATCTGGCTCCACGTATACGTAAGTTTCACAGATTTCTTCGCCGTTTTCATCAGTATAACAACTCGTGCCACTACCTGAGTAACTATCTTCCTCTTCTCTTTGGTTTCCGATCGGCACACCCGACACATTAACTCCATAACCTTGACGAACTTGAAGTGCACTTACCATTTCAACACGTTCATCTGCCGTTAATGTTGAGATTTCTTCAGTTGTAATGTTATATAATTGGCGTGAAAGTGCTTCATACTCAGCTCTCTCCTCATCAGTCATTGCTGCATAATCAAGGTCGAGTTCCTGCATGTATTTATTAATTGCGTCATAATCAACATTATAAGTAACTACAGGGTTCATTGATTGGCGAGTTAAGTTCTTCGCCTCAGTAGCGGCATCACTCACTCCAAGTCCAATAATGACGAAATTACCAATCACAAAGAATGTGAGTGCTAATAATATTGCTTTGCTTAATCTTCTTGTCGTATTCTTTATTGCACGATTTAAAAAATTCATAATTTCTTCCTCCTCTTTTTATCTAGTCGCAACTTGAAACTACATAAGTTCCGCCTTCAGTGATTTGTGTTACTTCTACTCCATTTTCAAAAATACAGAAATTTGCTTTATATACATCTGCATCACCAAATGCAGTTAGCTCTGAACTTCCATCACTTAAAGTAATGTTGTATGCTCCTGCTGTAGCTTTAATAAATTGATATGTTTGTGAAACTAAATCAAGTTTAAATACTTCCGGTGGTGTTGGTTGTGTTTCTGGTGAAGACCAATCCTCTTTTACTTCTCGATATTCTATTTTTGCTCCAATCGGCAGTGGGCGGTCACACCCTGTTGAAATCTCTGTTCCATCAGAATTTAAACAACGGTATCCCGTAATTTGTCCCGGTGTTGTATAACTATCATCATAGCTTGTTACTCCACCCCAGTTTCCAACTGCGAGGTTTGCCCCTTTTCCATTTTGTTCATCAACCCATGCTACAAGTTCAAGATAATCTGAACCTAACCATTGGCGTGAATTAGTTTGCAGTTGTGGTAATCCAAGTGAAATAGTTAGTTCTAGCACTGTTCCACCATCTACATTTGTACCAGCAGCAATACTTTGTGCAATCACTGTTCCTCCACCTGTACTATCATATCTTTCTTTTTTAATGATTGTGACTTGATTTAAAGGATCCGACTCCCATACAGTCAACATATCTGCTGTATATCCTGTGAAATTTGGAATCACAATTGAGACACCTTTAGATACAGTTACTGTTAAAGTTTCTCCCTCTTTCATTGTTTTTCCAGATGCAATTGATTGACTAATAACTACACCAGCATCGACTTCATCATCATATACCTCGACTACATTAAGTACGATGTTATTTGATTTCGCAAAAGATTCAACTTCCGCTAATGTTTTATCTTCAAAGTCTTCCAATGTTACTGTTCCCGCTGGTTGTGGACCGCGGCTAATGTTGAATGTTACACGGCTATCTCTCACGAAATCTGCTGCATCCGTGCCATGTAGTGAAAATGAAATTACATTTCCTTCTTCTACAGTATCACTATACGCTTGCTCATAACGGACATCTAATAACTTATTCTCGTCTTCCCACTCTTCAATATCATCACGAGAAAGTGATAACACATCATCTAAGAATGGAATAGCTTCTGTTGGATCTGGCCCCAGTGACTCTGTAAATGTAATCTTGGCTGCTGTATCGATATTCGTACCCGGATTGACTGATTGAGAAATTATTTCACCCTCTGCAACTTCAAAGCTATACTCTTCTTTAAATACAATCCCTGTTGATTCAATTTTTTCTTGTTGTGCCCATGCTCCAACATCAGTCTTCGTTTGACCGATAAAATCTGGCATTTCAATGTTGGGTGCAAAAAACAAGAAATAAGCAAGTATACTTAGTACAAACACAATTGCAACAATAATACCTACTTTCTTTGGATCTAATTTTATTCCTGGTTTTTCAATTCTTTCAAATTTCTCTTCACTGAAACTTGCTGGTTTTTTTGCTTCGACTTCTCCTGCAATTTCATCAAGGTAGTTTTTTTTATTTTCCATCCCGTTATCTCCTTAATTCGTATTTTTGTGCATAAATCTTAACAACATTATATCAGTTTTTATACTAAAATAAAAGAAACGGCCTATTTCACTTCATTTTCGACATAGAATACACCGATCTAATGCTCTAGTATAATTATACATCAACAAAAGTCTAGTTCAATAGAGTTGACATGATTTAATAAAATCTTAATAATTTCTTTAGTTTCCAGAAAAAAAAGAAGTTTCGATGCATTATCTTAACTTCTTAGCGTGATTTGTAGTTCTTATATGTTTCATAATATGCTGGATTTCCAAGTAACTGGTCCATGTTTTCTACTAAATTAATTGATCGATAATCAACACCTAAATCAGCAAGGTCTTGAGTGAATTCATCAACGTCTACACCTAGTCGTAGCTCGATTATTAGCTCGTCAAACTTTAATTCAACATCACTATAATAATACCCATAATCTACTTGTTCACTATTAAGTTGTTGGTTCAAAGCATTCTCTACATATAAGTAATGTTGATGTAGTGTGTTTGATGGAATAAGGATGACATTTTGTGGATGTGCATCTGAATTAGGAACCCACTCCTCACTAATATCCTCTGGTATATTGGCATGATTTTGATAAATCCCCACAATTTCTAAATTTAAAAACTCAATTTCTGTAGGTGCATATTTAGTACGATCTAGCATATTGATCGAGGAGTGTGCATCGTATCTCATAACACAAATGACATCACCAAGTTCCAAATGGTTGATGTAGGCTAGCTCATCTGTAATCATTACTACTTTTTTTCCTTGATCAATCTCATCTTGCGTAATTCTCCTTCCTTCTAGAAGCTCATACGCTCCATAAGAGAATTCTAAAGCCTCTTCAAAATGCAAAGCTTGCATAAATACATGACGATTATCGAGCTCTTCTTGAAATACTACAGCATTGAAGTTAATTGCTGTTGCCGTTGTGTCGTATAAAGAATACGGCAAAGGAGTATAACTAATTGCATTTATACTCTTCACACGCTCATCTGATGCAATTAAATTTGCCTCTGCTTGAGTAATGCGTACATCTTGAACCATTTTTAGATATTCATTCACACTACTTGGATCATCACTACTTGCACTTTCCACGATTAGGCGATAACTTACATATCGTGAACTTTCCTCTTCATGATATGGGCTAGCACTTGGAATCATCACAATCGGTGTAGCAGATGGAGTTCCTGTAGTTTGATCATCTTGCGCTCTACATCCGCTTACCCCAAATAGTATTGCTAATAAAAATATTAGCTTTTTCAATTTACCCTCCACCTTTCTTGATTATTACAGTATAGTGCTCTCACTAAAAAAACTTGCATACTTTTTTTAAACTACAAAAAAAAAGAGTTTTATATCAACTCTTTCATCGATCATCTATGCAACATTTTTAAGTAACTTGCAATAACACTCCTCATACTTTCAGTTGGATTATCAAGTAATAAAATAAATGTACCAATCCACTCACTATCAATTACTAACGGATACAGTGTAACATTCACGATATCAACATCACCTTCTAGCAGCAACAATGACTTTATTATCTCTATTTGATACACTTTAATTTGACTTAGTGCAAACTTGGATAATTCGCGCTCTTCATCATCACACATAGTTAATTGATCATCCCCATAAAAATATAGCTTAGTATTAAAAATATCATAGAATGCATGAGTCATATCTTTTATTTTCGAATCGTGCTCTACTAAATGCATATATTTTTTTATGGTAATTTGATTATTATCATTAACAAAGAACTCAATTGAATCTCCCTCTTTAATTTTATAACTTTTACGAATTTCTTTAGGAATAACTAATCTTCCTAAATCATCTAATTTTCTTACTATTCCTGTTGCCTTCATTTCTTTCTCCATTTCTTATTTAAGATTCTTCTATTTTTAATTTATATAACTCACTTGTATTAATACAACTTTTCTGTGTGAAATCCTCCTCACTTATTAAATTGTTTTTTACTATTATTGTTTAACTGTACGATATACTATCACTTATTAATTCAATATTCAATAAGAATGCTATTAGTTCTACTGGCAATTGTTGGTAATCATTTTAAATTTCAAAAATTGATTATATTTTTGTACAAATCGATACAACTAAAAATACACTCCTCAATGAAGTGTATTTTTTTAGTCTGCTTTTAATTCTAAAATAATATCACGCAATTCTGCTGCTCTTTCAAAATCAAGCACTTTAGCTGCATCTCTCATCTCTTTTTGTAGACTTTCAATCAATTGATCTTTATCCTTTTTATTTCCTTTTGTTTTCTTTTTAATATATTTCGCTGCCATTTCTTGTGTTTCTTTACCCGCAATCGCATCTCGAATCTCTTTTTTAATTGTGGTTGGAATAATTCCATGAGCTTCGTTGTATTCAGTTTGAATACGGCGGCGACGATTGGTTTCAGCAATGGCTTTTTTCATTGACTCAGTGTGACGATCCGCATACATAATTACTCTTCCTTGGGCATTACGTGCTGCACGCCCAATTGTTTGAATGAGAGAACGCTCAGAACGAAGGAATCCTTCTTTATCAGCATCTAGTATCGCAACCAATGCAACCTCTGGTATATCTAACCCTTCTCGAAGTAAGTTAATTCCAATGAGGATATCATACTTCCCTTTACGTAAATCACGAATGATTTCAATGCGCTCAAGTGTGTGCGTTTCATGATGTAGATAAGCAACCTTTAAGTCCATTTTCTTTAAAAAACTACTTAAATCTTCTGCCATTTTTACAGTTAATGTTGTGATCAAAATACGCTCACCATTCTCAATACACGCTTTGATTTCATCATGTAGATCATCAATTTGTCCCTTGGTAGGACGTACACTAATTTCTGGATCAAGTAATCCTGTTGGTCGAATGATTTGCTCAATGACTTGGTCATGTACTTGCTCTAACTCGTAGTTCCCAGGAGTTGCCGAGACATAGATTGCTTGATTCACAATTTGCTCAAACTCCTCAAATTTCATTGGGCGATTATGTAGTGCACTAGGTAGTCGGAAACCATAATCAACAAGTACTTGTTTACGTGCCCGATCCCCATTAAACATTCCTCGAATCTGTGGGAGCGATACATGACTCTCATCTACTACTAATAGATAATCCTCTGGGAAATAGTCAAACAAGTTAAATGGTCGCTGCTTTGGATCTCTTCCATCTATGTGCATTGAATAGTTTTCAATTCCGGGGCATACTCCAAATTCGCGAAGTGCTTCTAAATCATATCGGCAACGTTGTTCTAACCTTTGCATTTCCAAAAGCTTATCTTGTCCTTTAAGTTCTTCTAAACGCTTCTCTAGCTCTTCCTCAATGGCTAAGCTTGCCCTGCGCATTTGTGACATTTCACGGGCATAACCTGTCGCCGGAAATACATTATAAAGTGAATAAGAATTCAGCACTTTCCCAGTAAGTAAGTCCACTTCACTGATACGTTCAATCTCATCATCAAACATCTCAATTCGCAGTCCATACTCATCTGTATAACCAAGACAAACCTCAATCACATCTCCTCTTACACGAAATGTTCCTCGTGTGCGCTCTGTATCATTACGAACATATTGTCGTTGTATAAATTGTTGAAGCAAATGATTTCGTTCCACTCGCTCACCCACTCGAATTGTAAAAAACATGTCACGATATTGTTCTGGATCAGAAGAGGCATAGATGCAAGCTACTGAAGCCACAATAATCGTGTCTCGACGCTCTAATACTGAATTGATTGCTGCCATACGAAGCATATCTAACTCTTCATTCGTTGTTGCATTTTTCTCTATGTAGGTATCCGTTTTGGGCATGTATGCTTCCGGTTGATAATAATCAAAGTTAGATACAAAATACTCTACTCTATTTTCTGGAAACAACTCCTTAAATTCGCTATAGAGCTGACCTGCAAGTGTTTTATTATGTACAAACACGAGTGTAGGCTTATTGACTTTCGCAATCACATTGGCAATTGTGAATGTCTTCCCAGTCCCCGTCGCCCCGAGTAAAACTTGTGTTTTTTTTCCTTCATTTAATCCTGATACAAGATGATCAATCGCATTGGGTTGATCTCCCTTTGGCATATATTGCGAAACTAGTTTAAACATATTACCTCCTAAAGCAATCGCCAAGCTTACCTTGGCGACATCTTATTTATTATTCTGCTATATATTTGATTGCAGCTTGTAGTTGAGCATCATATGCATCATCAAGCGCCCACATTTTTGTCACTTGAGCAGATAATACTTCCAAAGTTTCTTGGTCGACTACACCTTCATTAGAAATATTGAACTCCCTTTGAAACGACTCAAGTTGATCTTCTGTAGTACGGTCAAAATATCCATCTTGACGAGTAATATCATACCCTAAAAAATCAAGTGCATATTGAACGAACTGTACTGTATCAGAAACACTATCATATTCATAGATTGTGCCATCTTCAAGAGAACTATACGGTGTATACAATACTTCATGTAGTTTTACATCAATATCTGGATCAATACCATTTTCATCTACCCATTCACCCTCTGGTGATAACCATTTTGACGTCGTATATTTTAATGCTGAACCATCTCCAAAAGAATGTGTTACTTGAACTGTCCCTTTTCCATATGTCGTTTGTCCAATTACTGTTACATCATTACGTTGCTCAGTGAGTGTCATAATTAGCACCTCAGAGGCACTTGCAGAATTTTCATTTGCTAAGATAACAATCTCTTCAATGTTTTCAAAATTACCACCATGCGTTTTACTCACTTCAGATGTTCCGTTCGAATACAATTGTTGCATCGCAACAACATCTTCTTCAAGGAATAAACTTGCGATATCAACGAGTGTCTCTAAATATCCACCCCCATTATCTCTTAAATCGATAATCAAGCGCTTCATTCCTTGCTCACTCATCATTTCAAGATAACCTTGAGCTTCATATCCCGTACTTGATCCAAATTGATAGAGTTGTAGGTAACCAACATCACCTTCAAGCATTTCACCATATGCTGTGTTTTGCACAGGTGCGCGTACAATATCTAGTTCTACAATTTCATTGTCTCGCATGAATTCAACCGTTACTACGGTTCCTTCTTCACCCTTTACGCGTTCTGCAATGGCATCAGAGTCCATACCATCAACAAGTTCACCATTTACACGATAAATGATATCTCCTGGTAATACTCCTGCTTGATCGGCTGGAGAATCATGAAATACTCGCGTGATTAAGTTCAATCCATCTGTTGAAGTAAATTGTACTCCAATCCCTACAAATCCCATATCAATCCCAGTTGTGAAGCTTTCTACTTCTTCACGCGATAGATAAGAAGTGTGTATATCTATCTCGTTCGCTGTCATTCCATACAACGCTTGATCAATAAGCACTTCTTCGATATTTTCAACTTCTGGCGCAAAGAACCAATTGCTTTGCATTATGTTATATATTGAATCTAGTTTTGATAACTCAGATTGAACACTATCTTGTCCTTCTACGGCAATGGGAGTTGATTCATTAAAACGAGAACCTACTAGTACACCAAATGTAAAAAAACTGATAAGTAAAGCAAATGTCGTAATCATACTGCGACGTTTTCTTGATTTTTGTTCCATCTCTTTTTCAATTTCATCTGGCCAAACATAGTTTTCCAGCTTAATTATTTTCTTTTTATTTTCTTCCATATGGATCACCTCATTTTATTGCTTAACTTATTATATCATTTTATTTGTCTTGTAATACTATATATACAATAAATTGTTTCCCAAAAAAGAAAAGGACTCGATGATACAAAGTCCCTATTGATTTAAACCAATATCGATGTGTGAAATAATTCCTTGGTTTACCACTATATACAAGTAGCTCATCTCATTCTCATATTGCATTTTTATTACATCATACTCGCTCATCTGATAATTTGGTTCACCATATGCAGTAATGATTTGATCATAAGTAGATCCAATTTGAATTCCTCCACTTAGACTTAATCCCAGTCCTGTTTCATCAAAGCTTACATATTCAATTTCAATCTCCTGAAAACTTGAAGCATCACTCATTGGATTACCAAGATACATATGACTATCACCTTTTCCAAAGTAGCCTTCTAATCCATTTTCATATTTAAGCGTAGACTGATCTACTTCATCATTCATATCTTCATATCCATAACGAAATACTTCATTAATTGTCGTTTGCCCAATTTGAATGGAACCACTTGCAGTATATACAAGTAAATCTTCCCATACGTGGGTTTGTGTGCTTAAATCTCCAATGAATTCTTCGGATTCAATATTTTCTGTAATACTTGGCTCTATTGCCTGTGCCTGCTCAATAATTTCTTGTGGAACACTTAGTTCAATCTGCTCTCCATACCCACCAAAAATAATTTCTAAATACAACTCTCTTACTTCTAGCTTCGCTGAACTTAAGTCAACTTCCTCCATCTCTTTGACCACTTCAAACAACTCTGCTGAAACAGCCGCAAAATCACCTGTAATGGCAATGGGCGTATAACTCTCTTTTGATACGTAGAGTAGAAGTGTCATATTCACATCCTCTAACATCAACGCAAGCTCATCTACTTCTTCACTCACCTCTAATGATTCATCTTGTACTAAATCATTTAATTTAAATTCAATAACATAACATTCTTCCCCATTGAAACCTTCTATTCCAATTGCCTTTGCAGGATAACGCTCAAATGTGTCGATGATTTCTTGCGCATCAATCGTAAGCAATGTACTTAAATCATTTATTACACTTTCTTCTACAACCCAGCCACTTCCATCATTGGAATAGCTAAGTCCTTGGTTTTCTTTGTTGAGTTGATAGCTTTCATGTGTAATTATTTCATCCATACCTAGTGCACTAATTCCTGCTTCTGCATACGTGTACACTAGTTCTTCTGGCATACTAATGTATTGAATACTCGCATTTATATAACCGGCCATATCCATTGAAAAACCATCTAACCCTACTGTAGCATCAGCGTTAAAAGAAATTTCAAGTGTAGTTGGACTCATTTCATGTGAACTTTCAATCATCTTATCAAGAACATCTTCTACTTCAAATGCCTCGCTAGTGCAGCCACTCATTACACTCACTAGAATCAGGACAACAATTAATATTTTTCCTACTTTCATACTCTACCTCAATTCTTACATTTCACCTAATAGTTTACCACAAACCATAAACATATTATCAATAACTTAAAAAAGGGCTGATTTTCATCAAACCCTTCAATAATACAATTCTATTAATATGAGTAAGTATATAATGTAATATCTTCTACAACATCATCATAAGCAGAGATTTCAAGTAAAGCATCATCACTTTCATAATACAATTCTACTTCTCCATCATTCCAAATATGATAGTAGTTAGGTTCACCATAAGCTGCGATCACTTCATCAATTGAAGAACCATATCCGATACCACCTGCAATTGTTGCATTTCCACTATCATAATCAAGAGATAAATAATCAAATACTAACTCTTGTGTTTCTCCTGATTCTTCATAATTTGTGCTTCCGTAAAATTCAGCATTCTCGCTTGTGAAGAACGAACTAACTGAACTTTCTTCTGTTGTATCAGCAGTAACTTCTTCAAAATAGTCTACAAATCCCATTGCAAACACTTCAGCTAGTGTTGTTTCATTCGCAACGATATCACCAAGTGATGTTGTAATTGTATAATCAGTCCAAAGGTCTGTTTGTGTTGAAACATCTCCTTCAACTTCTTCATAACTATATTCAGTTTCCCCAGAAGTTGAACTTGATCCACCAACTTCATCTAATACTTCTTGTGGTACCACTAAGTCATCATGCTCACCATAGCTAGTAGCAGCTACTTCAATATAGAATTCACCAACGTTAATTTCAACACCTTCTAAATCTTCTTGTAGTCCCATCATTGATCCTAAAAGTGATGAAGCAAATGGTTCCATATCCATATACATTCCTGTAATTGTATAATCTTCAGTAGAAACATATAACTCCATTGGTAATTCTACTCCTGACAGCATATCTTTTATATCTTCAAATCCTTCAATTTCTTCTGAAACATCTCCAATATTTTCTTCTGTCATGACTAACTCGATAACATAGCTCTCTACACCATTGATTTCTTTTTTCCCTGCAGCTGTTGGATTAAATGCCTCTACAGCTTCATAGATACTTGAAGTCGATGATAATAATCCAGTAAGTTCACTTGCATCAGAATAACTAACATACCAACCATAACCATCATTTGCATAAGTTACTAATTCACCATCTACAAATGTAGTATATGATTCCATTGTTTCTGTTGTCTCTTGTCCCATTAATTCAGCAGTAATATCCATCTCTATATATGAAGTTTCTGCTACTCCTGCTGTATCTCCATAAACTTGTTGAGTTACTCCATCAACTGTCATAAGAACATCTATAGACATACCTTCCATAGAAACTCCTAAATCCATTACCATTTTTAATTCCATTTCAGAAGATGTTTGCTCATCCATGCTTTCTCCAACTTTCGCAAGCACTTCTTCAACATCAAACGATCCACTGTCACTACATCCAGTTACTAATCCCGCAAGAAGTAACATACATAATACTTTCTTAAATAATTTCATTTTCTTCCCTCTCTTATTTAATCAATTTTATTTTACCATAATATCCTTTTAAATCATTGACTATTGTTTTAATTTTTGTTAAATTTTACAATTTTTGTTTCCTCTTTTGAGTTCACTTCTGTTAATCTTCTATGATTATGAAGTGAGTCGTCGTATAATTTTTACTTGCACATCGATACTTTCTATATTTATGTTTACTTTTTTTATCCAACCTACGCCACTAATACTAATAGTATATTCTATGAAATGCTCAGAATTCATTTCATAATTTTAGCACTTTAATTTCTCCTTTCTCTTTGGATGAAATACATTCTAGCATAATATTTTTACCTTTTACATTTTTCACATGATTTCATATTATCTTTCACATAAGCTACCAAAATCTATGTAATTGACACTTTTTCATGTGGAATAATCTGTAAAATGACGCAGTTTTCTATACATACACAATAAAAAAACGATGAGTATTTAAATATTATACTCATCGTTTCATTTAATTTAGTCATTAATTTGAGCAAACCTCATTACTCGCAAGACCATTATCTGTGTAGTAATACCCACAAACTCTCACGTTTGGCTGATCACTCCAATCATAGATTACAGGACTATCACTGTATAGTTCATGGCTGAAAGCACCATTGATAAATACCTTCACAACATAGTGTGGTTGACCAGTAACCCAAGCATAATCAAAGATAATATTTCCAAAAGCTTCTACTGTATTATAAGGCGAATAGAGTGAAATGTTCTTTTTCCCATCTACAGTTGCCAGTGATTCTGTGGCAAATGTATAGTACATGTCTCCGCCTTCATGACGTTGAATTGAAATTCCATTCAATGATGTATCAACAGATGAATAAACATTAATCGTATTATTGAATTCTTCTTTAATTAATCCCGTTGTATATAACCATGAGAATTCCCCACCTGTTGCATATGGGTAAGTTCCCAATATATGCGTGATGCGAGATAATCCTTCTGGCTCTTCGATTGCCGCAGGTGGTTCCTCTCCTTCCGGATGTAAGATATCCAATAGATAACTTTGAATTTCTCCTGGGGTATTTAAGCGACTCTTCGCTGAATTAAAGTACGTGTCCATACCATCTACTGCCTGGTCATAACCAAACCATAATGTAGAAGTATATTTACTTGTCGAGAATACCATCCACTTGTCTTTAGCTGCACCTCTTGGTATTCCATATTGAACTCCATCATTACCCCAATCAGTCGTACCTGTTTTTGCATATACCGGATAATCACGACGAAGTATTTGCATGTAGTTGAAATAACGACTACTTGATGTATCCTCCATCATAATCGCTGCCATATATGCTGCTGCAGGAGAAATCGCTTGGTTTGTTTCAGGTTCTCTAATTAACGTTTCACGTCCATCCGCAAACTCAATTTTACTCACAGTATGTGGTTCAATATATTCTCCGTGATTAATCAAAGTAGAGTGTGCTGCTCCTAACTGTACAGGAGTTACTTCAAAATTAGATCCCCCTATTGCATATCCTAGATCAAAGTTATCAAGTGTTACTTGATCCATTCCAATATCATTCAAATAATCCACGATTGCTTCGTGACCAATCGTATCCGCAAGTTGTTCTAAAGTGAGATAAGCAGGAGTATTCATTGAGGTTCCAATGGCATCCTCTAGTGTCATATCCCCTCGGAATTTCCCATCAAAGTTATTGAGTAGTGTTGCCGTCCCACGATACTCTACTGGGCGATCGACAACGACATGCGATGTTGCCCACCCTAGATGCTCAAATGCTAAAGCATACGATAGGAATGGTTTTACAGATGAACCTGGCTGATTGTACATGTCTGTCGCACGATTAAACATACGCTCCCCTTGATAGTTCTTTCCACCACCCAAGGCAATGATCTGTCCATTTGTATTGTCTGTGATCACAATTGCAGTTTGTTGCAACTCATCATAAAATTGAATGTGTTCGACACCTTCATTTTGAACTAACTCTACCGCTTCTTGTATTTCACGATCCATATTTGAATAGATAGTCATAGGTGTCGTACTTGGATCTTCTCCAGTAATTTCCATGACCTCATTAATAACTTCATCAATATAAGCTTGATAATCATACCCATCAGGATCATGCACAGTGCTTTCATTAACTAATTGGTTTTCAATACGAATTGATTTAGCTAAATCTAATTCTGTTTGACTGATATATCCATGATAAAACATCAAATCCAACACTGTATCTCTGCGCTCTGTTGCATAATCAAGATTTTGATAAGGATTATACGTATTTGGTAAATTTACAATACCAGCTAGCAAAGCTGATTCAGAAATGTTAAGTTGAGATACATTCTTATTGAAATAATATTGTGAAGCTTTTTCTACTCCACGAATATTTCCACCAAAATTCAGTTTATTTACATAGTGCGTAAAAATATCCTCTTTGGAGATTTTTTGTTCAAGAATATATGCTAGATAAATCTCTTGAACCTTTTGCTCCAGCGGATTCACTTCAAGTTCAGTTAAGCTATTAAGATAATAAGCATTATCAATCAACTGCATTGTGAGTGTTGATCCACCTTGGACAAAGCGAATTTCTCCCGCCTCAAGGGACACTTGTAAGTTTTCTTGCAACGCTTTTGTAAAGCGAGGCACATCAAATCCATTATGCTCAAAGAATCGACTATCTTCAATCGATACAAATGCATCAATAAGAGATTGAGGTAATTGCTCATACTCTACATTATCACGTAAATGCTCTCCTAATTCAGCAATGACATTTCCTTCACTATCCAAAATTATAGAAGACTCTCTACTGATTAAATCTTCTACACTTAAGTCTGGCGAAACTTCAATGATATCTAATCCAATTTGCGCTAAAATTACAGCAACTGTACCACCTGCTAGGATAATAAGCCAAATGAAGCAAGCTAAACATATTTTAAATATTGTGCGTTTACGCATTTTTTTCTTTGTCTTTTTTACTGATTGTTTCTTCTCTTTATTCACTTCTTTATTTTCCTTACTTACATCACTACTTTGTGATTCTTCTTGTGTCTCTATAATTGTTTCAACTGCCTCATTTATATCATGTTCTATTGATGTTCCATCTTTTATTGATTCTTCTGACTTTGCATCAATAACATCTGCTACTACTTCCTCAGCTATAGGCTGTTCATCTGAAATTTCTTCTTGTGTTTCCAAGTCATTTAACTCTTGTGCATTTTCAGGTTTCGCATCTGTCATCACATTAACTTCAGTTTCTACTATTTCTTCACTAACATCCTGTATATCTGATATATCATGTTTGATTTCAGTTTCTTGAGGCTTTAAAATTTCTTCTGATTTGATATCAATGTCCAAATTTGATTTATCTTTTGTTGCTTCTTCCACTATAGAATTCACATCAAGAGTTTCTTCTTGGTTTACATTCTTAACGCTTTGTGGCTTGTGTGAATTCGTATTTTGACTACTTCTCTTCGTAGTTGATGTATTTCTCTTTCGTGTTTTATTTTGTCCAGTAGTTTTATTTCTACTTGGCGTATTTTTTTTCTTTGCGTTGTTTTCCATGATTACCCCCCGGTATTCGATTAAACATCAATTAGATTATAGCATAAGTTACAGTACCTATACGAAGTAACTAAGTCTGTTTCCTTGTATTTTATGCCAAATTGTAAAAAAACTGAAGTATTTTCTTCAGTTTTCACTATTCAGATACAATTTCAAAACATTCTTCAAAGAATGGACGAGCAATTTCTTTCTGTTTTTCCCAATCATAATGAATGAAAAGAAGGAACCTCTTTAGTAATTCATCTAATTGTTCACGAGTGGAAATCTTAGCTAGGCAATCTTTCATTCTTGCGTTATATGGAAATCCTTGAACATACCAACATGCATGTCCTCGCATTTCTTTCATCGCAATGGATTCTCCTTTTAAGTCTGTTAATCTTGTTGCATGACTTTGAATTAACATTATTTTTTGCTCAGGTGTAATATTTTCTGATTGATTATTTCCTTGGAAATAATTACTTAATTCTTGAATAAGCCATGGATCACCAAGGATTCCACGTCCAATCATAATTGCATCACATCCCGTTTCACTCATTCGTTGTAGCGCTTCTTCTTTTGTGTGGATATCGCCATTTCCTATAACTGGAATATTCACTGCCTGTTTTACTTTTTTTACCCATTGCCAATCTGCTTTCCCAAGATACATTTGTTCACGAGTTCTTCCATGTATAGCTATCGCACTTGCTCCAGCCTTCTCAGCTATTTTGGCAATTTGCACACAATTTAGTTGGTTATCATCCCACCCAGCACGTATCTTCACTGTTACTGGTTTTTTTACAGCCTTTACAATTGCGCTTACTAACACCTCAACATGCTCTGGTTCTCTCATAAGGGCAGATCCTGAATTAGCCTTTACAATTTTTTTAACAGGACAACCCATATTGATATCAATGATGTCACAATCTGTATGTTGATCTAAGTATATAGCAGCTTTTACCATTGTCTCTAAATCATGACCAAATAATTGCATTGAAATTGGATGTTCGTTTTCTGATACTTTTGTCATATCAAAAGTTTTCTTATCGCTATAACAAATCGCCTTGTCTGAAACCATCTCAGTATAAATAAGACCAGCTCCAAATTCTTTTGCAATTCCTCGAAAGGCTTCATTAGAAACACCTGCCATTGGTGCTATGACAATTGGATTTTCAATTTCTATTTCTCTTATCTTCCACATGATGCTTTAAAGTCAATAATCGTATTTATTTCTCTTTCGTTAAAGTCATATTCACTGTTGCAATATTCGCAACGAATGTGTGCTCCATGGTCTTCATCTCTTATTTGTACTAGTTCTTCTGTTTTTAGCGTTGATAGAGCTCCATAAAAGCGATCGCGATTACATCCACAATTCCATTGCAGTGGTTTTTCTTCTAGTATTTCTACATCATCAAAACATTGCTTTAAGATATCTTCAATACTCATTCCTTCGCTAATCATTGTCGAAATCGGACGAAGTCTTGAAACAGCTTGCTCAGCCGCAACAATATCTTCTTCTGTAGCACCAGGTAGCATTTGAATAATCAAACCACCTGCTGACTTAATTGAATAATCAGTTTCAACTAAAACACCAACACTCACAGCTGTAGGAATCTGTTCAGACACAGCGAAATAATACGCAAAATCATCTCCAATTTCACCTGTTTGAAGTTCAACTTGACTCGTGAAGTTTTCTTTAAGTCCCATGTTTTTACTTACTTTAAGATAGCCATCAGTTCCTACAACTAATCCAACCGCTAACTTATTTGAGTCATTGTATTTTAAATATTGATGAGGATCTGCTACAAAACCTCTTACATTTCCATTTCCCCAACCTTCGGCTAAAATAGAACCAATCGCTCCACCACCATTGATTTGAATCGCAATCTTTTGATCTGGGTTCTTTTCCATTGACCCCATCATTGCTGCCATAGTCAATACACGTCCAAGCGCAGCTGAAGCTGTTGGCCAACAATCATGAAGCTGACGTGCTTTTTCGACTAAATTTGTTGTTTCACATGCGATTACTCGTATATTTCCTGAACGCGCAATTGCCTTACATAATCTATTTTCCATAATTCCTCCAAAAAAAGACATTCTAAGAATGTCTATACTTTACTCCTATCAGGGACAATCTCTACCCAATATCCATCTGGGTCTTCAATAAAATAAATCCCCATTTCCTTGTTTTCGAAACAAATGCATCCCATTTGCTTATGTTTTTCATAAAATTCGCCATATTGATCACTTACAAAAGCCAAATGAAATTCACATTCTCCTAAATCATAAGGTTCCGTACGGCCAAATATCTGAGTTAGTTCTAAAAGAAAACTAGTTTCTTTGTCTTTTAGATAAACGATTCTAAAATTTTCATTATTAATTTCTGAACTAACTTCTAGTCCAATCGTATCTTGATAAAACTGAATACTTTTTTCGATATCCAATACATTAAAGTTAAAGTGTGCAAATTTAATCACTTTACTACCTCACTTTCTTAAACTATTATACATCAAAAATGAGTTGAATTCCATGATTATTCTTCCACTACAACAGCTGTACCCGATGCACAAATCATCATCATATTATTTTGTGCTCCAAGCACTTCATAATCTAGATCGATTGCAATAATCGCATTACATCCAAGATTTAATGCTTGACTTTCCATTTCTGCAAGCGCATTAGCGCGCGCTTGTTTTAACTCTTCTTCATAGCCAACAGATCGCCCACCAAAAAAGTTAGTTAAACCTGCTCCGAAATCTTTAAAGGCATTGATTCCGACAATAACTTCACCAAACACAATTCCTTTGTATTCTAAAATACGTTTGTTTTCAATTCCTGTTCCTGTAGTCATAATCATAGTTTTTCCTCCTTATTTATGTAATCACTTAAGTGATATCCATCCTTTATTGGTAAAAATCTTGTGACCATTGGTTTTATTGCTTGTGTAGGGCATGTATATATACAGTTAAGGCAAATCATACATTTTAATTTAAATTTGATTTTCTTATCAAAATAAATATTATGAGTGGGACATTCCTTAACACACTTCATACAGTGAATACACTTTTTAGATGCATTTAGTTCAAGTCCAAATAAACGTGCAGCAGTACTTTCGATTATTCCAATTTTATTCATCAACAGTGATAAGATTGGTATTTGAACTTTATCTCTTTGCCCCGTTTTAATAGCATGGGCAATCTCTTTGATTTCTGCAGTAGCACTTTCAACCACTTCTTTACCCTGTGCGATTTTAAATTTCACAATGAGGGTAAGCGGCATCGCAAGAACACGATAAAGATGTAGATTCATCCCCTTTTTCTTTCCCATTCTTATAAGTGGAGCAGCTGCACCTTGATTAATCCACTCAGTATTACACCCTACTGAAATAACACTCCATGATTCAACTGCATTACTTGAGGGCTGTTTAAAGAATCGAAACATTGCTGCAGGTAATCGAAATGCATGAATACTACCCATCAAAATTAAATGTTTTGTAGGAGGGAGTGGTTCGTTCTTGGCAATATTGATAATCCTTGTATCATTTCCTAGACACTTCGCTAAGCACAATGCTAGATATTTTGTATTTCCCGTAGGGCTGTAATAAGCAATTGTAATCATAGTTACCTCCATCTATCCTTAGTATACCAAAAAAAGAGTGTCATACGACACTCTTAAATTCATCTCAATTAAAATTATTTAATAATTTCGATTACGTTACCAGAACCAACAGTACGTCCACCCTCACGGATAGAGAATTTAGTGTTGTTTTCGATAGCGATTGGAGCGATTAGTTCAACTTCCATCTCCATGTTGTCTCCAGGCATAACCATTTCAGTTCCTTCAGGAAGACCGATAACACCAGTTACGTCAGTAGTACGGAAATAGAATTGAGGACGGTAGTTAGTGAAGATTGGAGTATGACGTCCACCTTCTTCTTTGCTTAAGATATAAACTTGAGCTTTGAAGTGAGTGTGTGGAGTAAC
>CAYJEY010000012.1:0-58345 GCA_964369385.1 uncultured Holdemania sp. | reverse complement strand
TTAACTAAAGTATACCTCCTTGTTGTGTGAGCTATACGTGTGAATTGTGAAAGTTCTGTGATATCTTATCTATTTTTGATAAGTTGAAAACTTTGTGTTGCCTTTCCCGCTTTAAAGTGAAATGCTCTTACTGTAAATATTTCATCACTATCTGTTTTTACTACCCATGTTACTTTCTTTGTGATTGCCTCTGATTTCTCAGTTGTTATTCCATTATAGAAATGAAATCCAGTATTGATTTGACCAAACCCTGCAAGCTGATCTACTTCAATAATTTTTTCTCCGCTAATCAATTGGAAGTCACCTTCTAATGAAACTTTGATGGGTTGCTTTAAATCAAGCTTGATTGCCTCTTGCGAGATATTAGTTGGTAGATAACCATGATTCGCTATCACAGCTTCTACTTTATATAAATCAGCCTCGAGCGGTGTCACTTGAATTTCATCAATCTTAAGTTGCGGAAGTGTAGCTGCATAACGCATTATGAACTTCGTTGTTTTTTCTACTTCTTGTAGTAAGTATTTTGGTGGGCAGTTTTGATGTGTGAACTTACAATGAATTCCTCCTACTTCTACAAGGCCCAGTTGAGGATGTTGAACTTCTTGCCAATCTACCAAAGCCTCTGGTATTTCTTTATTTACCCATTCAATTTGGGCAAGGAAACTTTCACATTCTTCTTCAAACGATTCAATTTTATCACTCTTCCAATCAATCGGTTTTCCAGCTCTTGTCATCATATCCCATAACTCGACTGTGTATGCGAGTATTCCTTGTGTTTGATAACACCAATCATCAAACGCTCCTGAGGAATACAACTCTTTATCTTTCATAAAATGATCAAAGATATTTATCACGTCATATCCCATTTCTTGTGTTGCCATTTTTCCAATTGTCTTATAAGCATCAATATCTTGATTTGAGGCTTGTGAACTTGGCATCGTTCCTGGTGGAAACAATAAAACTCCTCCTGATGTATGATGAGTTGCCACAACACCAATGTTTTGATGACTCAACACAAAATCTACAACCGCTTTTGTCTCTGGGTTACTTAATGGATACGGACCAGCTCCAGGTTGACGTGATTCACTGAACCAGCCATATGGATAGTTACGATTAAAATCTAATCCCCATGGTGTTTTGTTTCCTGGTATATTTTCTCCATCAAAATTTTCAATCATTCCTTCAGTATAAATGTTATAAAACTCTCCACTTGTTTCATCTGGACTTCTTTTTTCCATTAATAATGAGTGTTTTGTGCCTTTCTTGTATGCTCCGTGTTGATCTTTCACACGCATCATCAAGATAACACCATTGTCATCAATATCAAAAGGCATAATCCCCTTTTTATCTGCTAAATAAGGGCGATTAACTGATCGTAAAGTATATGGAGTACTTAGATAAGTTTCAGCCCCATCAGGACTTATTCTTGGGATTACATAAACTACTTTCTCATCAAGTAAGCATTTTACCTTTTGATCATCCAAATTACTAAGCAAATAATCGATTGTATGCATAGCAGCCATTGAACCAGTTACTTCTCCAGCATGCGTATTTCCATCAATATAAATAGCTGGTTTTGATAGTGCAGGTCCTGTTTTGAAGTTAGTTAATGTAACTTGCCAAACCTGTTTTTGCTCAGGTGTCTCACAAATACTTGATAACTCCATATAGTCACTATACTTTTCTTGCAACGTTTTTAAACAATCGCTTAGTTCATCATATTGAAAATAATGATCATATTTAAATGTAGTATTCATTTCATTCATCCTCCTAATCACTTACACTCAGCTTTAATTCAATCAAAGAAACAAGCTTAGATAATAAGTACGTCACAATAAAATAGATTGCTGCAATAATAATTAATGGTTGTATAAATAAAAAGTGATTTTGCAAAATAACACGCGTATACATTAACTCACTTACAGCTAATGTTGATGCAATCGAAGTCTCTTTTACCATCATAATATATTCGTTACCTAGGGCAGGAATAATGTTTTTAATTGCTTGAGGCAAAATAATTTTATTCATGCAATTTCGCTCTGACATCCCTAATGATATTGCCGCCTCTTTTTGCCCCTTATCTACTGAGTTAATACCTGCACGAATAATTTCAGATACATATGCACTACTGTTGATTACCAATGCTGTAATAATAAATGCATCATCAGGTAATCCTGATATTGCGGGAATCGCCATTGGTACCCCAATGTAGAAAAATAACAATTGCAAGTAGAGTGGTGTGCCACGAATCACATTGATATAGCTTACAATAATAACATTCAGTATCTTATTGTTTTTAAAGCGTAGCATTGCTATGATTGCACCTAGTAGTGTTCCTATTAATACTGAGATTAGCGAATACATCATTGTAATCGCTAATCCTTGTAAAAAGAGCGGCCAATAGGTAAATAGAACCTCCAGAATACTCATCGCTATTCTCCTAGGTCAATTCCCATTGATTTTGCCAGTTCTTCTGCTTCAGCATCCCAAACTGTATATAATCCCTGCTCATTGACTTCAATTAATATTTCATTGATTGCCTCAACTAATTCAGTTTCGCCTTTTTTAACTGCAATTACATTTCCTGCAGTGTTATCATCATAATCTATTACAAACTCTACTGGCGATTTTGCTAGCCCTAAACCTGCATTTTCATATCCTTTTGCTAAGTCACAACTAAGTGATACAGCATCATATTTTCCAACTTGCAACTCTGTGATTCCAAGTCCGATATCTGTAAAGATTTCAACAGTAGCATCCGGAATTTGATCTTGTGCATATCCGAGTTGAAGTGAATTAGCTTGTGCACCAATCACTAAACCACTGAAGTCTTCTAATGTCTCATATTCATTTACTTGATCTGCTGGAACAATTAACCCTTGGCATGAGCTTTCTTCATCCTTGTTATAACCGATTGATAATTCAAAGTTGTCCTCGCGCTCTTCAGTCCATCCAAATCCTGAAATCGCAATATCTGCATTACCTAAGTCAACAGAAATCATTGTAGTACTAAAGTCAACACTCATGATTTCAAGTTCAACGCCTAATTCATCAGCAATGTGTTGAGCTAATGAAATATCTGACCCTACAACATTCCCATCACTATCTAAAAACTCCATTGGTACATAATCTGGCGATGTCGCTACAATAATTTTTCCATTTTCTAAAATTTGATCTAACTTCGATTTTTCTTCTGAACAACCTGAAACGCTTACTATTACTGCTAGTGCAACTAATGCTTTAATCCCCTTTTTCATATGTTTTCTCCTCTATTCTCTCAATTTTATGTATAGAAAAAGCCGCCCCCTCTAGAGACGACTTTCTCGCGATACCACTCTAGTTATTAGATATTCATCTAATCACTCAACCCATAACGTTGGATTTACGTTTACTCCTACTGTAAGTTCAAAGTAACATCTCACAAATGCGTTTCATAAGACTGCTTTTTTAGAGCTTGCACCATCCTCTAATCGCTTTATCCGCATGTCTTATTACTCTTTTGATCATTGATTTTATAATACTTTACTTAAAAATTCTATCGTTCTTGAATTTTTTGCATTCTCGAAGATATCTATTGGTGAGCCTTTTTCTTGAATGATTCCCTCATCCATAAAGAAGACACGATCACTTACCTCTTTTGCAAATCCCATCTCATGTGTCACAATAACACATGTCATTCCGTCATCAGCCAATTTTTTAATTACTTCTAAGACGTCTTTCACCATTTCTGGATCTAGTGCTGATGTTGGTTCATCAAACAACATCACATCTGGTTCCATAGCAAGTGCCCGCACAATTGCTAAACGCTGCTTTTGACCACCTGATAGTTTTCTTGGATATTCATTAATTTTCTCTCCTAGTCCAACCATCTCAAGCAATTCTTTTGCCTTTGTATTTGCATCAACTTTACTCACACCTTTTTCAAGTGTTGGTGTAATTGTAATATTTTCTAGCACCGTTAAGTGTGGAAACACATTGAAGTGTTGAAATACCATCCCAATTTTTTGTCGATGTTTATCTAATTTTACATTTTTATCTGTAATGTCTACACCTTCAAATATTACTTTTCCTGAAGTTGGTACTTCAAGTAAGTTGAGGCATCGTAAGAAAGTTGATTTCCCACTACCAGAAGGTCCAATAATAGATACTACTTCACCTTGGTGAATTGACTCATTAATTCCTTTGAGCACTTCTAATTTACCAAAGTTCTTCTTTAAATCTTCTACTTGAATTAGTACTTGATTAGTCACTTACACTCAACCTCTTTTCTAATAATCCCAATAATGCCGTTAAGGCAACAACAACAACTAAATAAATTGCTGCAATGATAAATAATGGTTCAATCGTGATATATCGACCTGCAAAGATATTACGTGTATACATCAAATCACCTACTGCAAGAGTGGATGCCAATGATGTTTCTTTAATCATTGTAATGTATTCATTACCTAGAGCAGGTAGGATATTTTTAATCGCTTGAGGAAAGATGATTTTTACCATCGTATTGTATCTACTCATGCCAAGTGAGCGAGCAGCTTCACTTTGACCTTTATCAACAGCATTTATCCCACTTCTAAAGATTTCTGCAACATACGCTCCACTATTTAACACAAGAGCGACAAGTACTGCATTTTCTTTTGAAATTTCACTCAAAGCTGGTATTGCTTCTGGTAAAAAATAGTAAGCAATATACAATTGAACTAACAACGGTGTAGCACGGAATACAGTAGTGTACACTTTCAATATGAATCCAATGATTTTATTATTGGATAACTGGAGTACTGCAATAATAGCTCCTAGAATACTTCCAAAAAATACGGCAATTGCTGCAAGCCTAAGTGTTGTGAGTGTACCCTCTAGAAACAGTTCCCAGTTTCCTAAAAATAAATCGATACAGCTTTGAATTAAATCCATTTTATTCTCCCTCTAAATCTAATCCCATTTCAGAAGCAACATCAAATGCTTGTTGCTCAAATTCTTCAAACATTCCTTGTTCATTGATATCTTCTAAAATCTCGTTTATTGCTTCAATAAGTTCAACTTCACCTTTTTGAGCTGCAATCACATTTCCCACTGGAATTTGTTCATCTAACTCAAACGTAAGATCTAATCTTACTAATTCTCCATTACTTGAATTAGCATGACCATCAGCTACAACACACGCTAATGCAACTGCGTCAATTTTGTCAGTTTGTAGTGATAATACTGCATTTGACACATCAATTACTGGTTCACGTACAGCGTCTGCAAGTTGTGTAGTTACATAATGTTGTTGCACTGAATTTTCTTGTGCTCCTACTGTTTTACCAGAGAAGTCAGCTAATGTCGTATATTGATCAGCATTTTCAGCTTTCACTAAGAATCCTTGACAAGATGATTCAGTATCTCCAGTGTTATTATAACCAATTGATAATTCCATTACTTCAGCACGGTCCGGTGTCCAGTTGTATCCAGAGATTGCAACATCAACTTTACCTGATTGAACTGCTGTCATTGTTTCTAAGAATGTATAAGGCACATATTCCACTTCAACACCTAATTGCTCTGCTACATAATTCATTAAGTTGATTTCAGATCCAACGATGTTTTGATCCGCATCATAGAATTCAAATGGTGCATAGTCTGGTGATGTTGCAACTACAATTTTTCCTTCACCTTGGATTTGCTCTAGTAAATTTGCATATTCTACTGTTTCTTCTTTAGTTTCACTCGAGCTACATCCTGCAAGTAGTAAGCTTGCTAATAATATTGTTAATAATTTTTTCATGTTCATTCCTCTTTCTTTTCCCCTGTTAATAAAAAAAACGCCGTCTCTATAAATCTAGAGACGACGTAAACATCGCGGTACCACCCTAGTTGCTAAACATTAACTGTCTAACCACCTCATCTATAACGCTAGATTTGCGTCTACTTCTACTAATTTCGAAGTAGCATCTCCCAAGTGCGTTTCACTCTCATCATTGCCATAGGGCTTCCACTGTCCCCTACTCGCTATCGGTGATTTCAAGTTACTCTCTTGTTCATTGAATTTGTATATGCATAAATATAATTCATTTTAGATTACTTGTCAACACTTTTGAAAAGAATTTTCTGAAATTTTTTCAAAAACTTTTCAAAAATTACTTAATTCCTTGTAAAAATGCACTGTATGCACGATATGATTCATATAAATCAGCTTTAGAAACTACTTCCCATGGTGCATGCATATTTTGAACAGGTACACCTGCATCAATTACTTGCATATTGAAATTAGCTAAGATATAGGCGATTGTTCCTCCGCCTCCTTGGTCTACTTTCCCAAGCTCTGCTGTCTGGAATTGAATATCAAATTGATCCATTACATCGCGTAATTGAGCGATAAATTCTGGATTAGCATCATTACATCCACTCTTACCACGACTTCCTGTATATTTATTGAAACATACACCACATCCAAAGAATGCTGTATTTTTCATTTCATTAACTGAAGGATAGTTAGGATCAAATCCTGCACTTACATCACTTGACAACATTTTACATGCAGCCATTGCACGGCGCAATTGAAGTTCACTATATTCGCCAACACAGTTCATCAATTCTGCTACCGTATTTTCAAAAAAGCGTGAATGCATTCCAGTAGCACCCTCACTACCTACTTCTTCTTTATCAACTAAGATACAGCAACTCGTACGATCTGGTGTGTTACTCTCAAATGTTGCAATAAGTGAAGCATAAGCACAAACACGATCATCATGACCATATCCGATTATCATACTACGGTCTAGCCCATAATCACGTGCTTTACCTGCTGGTACAATTTGCAGTTCAGCAGAGATAAAGTCATCTTCTTCAATACCATATTGTTGTTGGAATAAGTCAAGAATTGCCTTTTTAACAAGATCTTTACCTTCTCCTTTTGCAGGAATACTTCCAACAAGAACATTTAAATCTTCTCCCTCAACAACTCTTGCACCTGTTTTTGACATTTGGTCTGCAGACAAGTGAATAAGTAGGTCACTTATTCCTACAACTGGATCATTTTCATTTTCACCAATTGAAATTTCTACAACAGTACCATCTTTCTTGCATACAACACCATGTAAAGCCATTGGCATTGCAACCCATTGATACTTTTTCACACCACCATAATAATGTGTATCCATCAAAACTAATCCATGATCTTCATATAGTGGTTTTTGCTTCAAATCTAAACGTGGTGAATCAATATGTGCGCCTAGAATATTCATCCCTTGAGTTAGTGGTTGTTTTCCTACAACAAATAAGCAGATATTTTTTCCCATGTTTTGTGCATATACACGGTCTCCTGCAACAAGTTTTTTTCCTGAAGCAATAACATCATCAAGATCTACAAACCCCTGTTCCTTTGCCAACTTTATTGTTTCATTTACACAAAGTCTTTCTGTTTTTCCAACAGAAATATAGTGTTTATAACCTTCTCCTAGTTCGAAGCAGGCTTTCATTTGATTTTCATCATATTTTTCCCAAACTGTTTTCATAAAATCCTCCGTCTAATAATCTTATTATACGCACATTTTTAATTTATTAAAGAAAAAAAGTATTGATTTCTCAACACTTTGTCAACCATGTTTGATAAGTACGATCAATTAGAAACGCTCCCAGTGGAGCACTCAACAAGATCGAAATGACGGCAATTGCAAGGATTAATTCACCTACTGCTAAACCATGGGCTAATGCAATACCACCTATTGCTGCTTGAACCGTCGCTTTAGGTAAGTAACTAAAAACAATAAACATCCGCTCTTTTTGTGTCAAATTCAGTTTAGCTATCGATAAATATACCCCAATACTTCTAACAATTAAAGCAACCACTACAAGTAAAACTGCCATACCTCCTGCATCTAATGCTATCTCTATATTTACACTTGCCCCAACAAGTACAAACAACCAGAGTTCTGCAGCTACCCATAATTTTGAAAATTTTAAACTACATCGATTGGCAACAATTGGTAACTTCTTCATTAACATAACTCCCATTGCCATAATACTCAATAAGCTAGAAAACGCAAGCACATGAGCTAATTGGTCTTCTGCACTTACAAGTAAAAAAGAAATAGACAACATGATCAAGATTTTGCTTGAATCACGCATATGAATTGATTTAAAACATAAACAAAGTAAACTACCAATAGTCAATCCAATCAAAATGCCAATGATAATACTAAGCGGTAATTGTAATAGACTCATCCATTCAAAATTACCTTCCAAATTTAATGATAAACATAAAGCAAATAAAATAATCACAAAAACATCATCAACCGATGCCCCCGCCATAACAAGCTGTGGTATATTACGATTAACACCTGCCTTTTGTTCAATACATCTCAACATACGTGGAACAATCACTGCAGGCGAAACTGCTGCTAAAACACAACCAAGTAGTGCTGCTTCCACTAAAGAAATATGAAACAAAAAACTTGCTAAAAAAGTTACTGCAATAATCTCAAAACAAGCGGGTACAAAGCACATGTAAAGTGCTGGCTTACCTAATTTCTTCAATGCATCTAAATCCATGTTTAATCCTGCACGCATCAAAATGATAATGAGTGCAATTTCACGTAATTCACTTGAAATCCCGATAAGTTGATCATCTAACAAGCTTAGACCAGAACTGCCAAGTATCATTCCTACAATTAACATTCCTAGTAAACTTGGCAACTTTAACATTTGGAATATTCTTCCTAATGCTAATCCCCCCAAAAAGATGAGTCCAATGGAAAACAACATAATTTTATCCCTTATTCATGAAAGCCAACAATTCTTCTTTACGACTTTCCATATCTGCATAACCTAACTCAAACAAACGTTTTAAGTTCTCTGGATCACCACTAAATCGCTTCACTGGTATCTCTTGCGATGGACGTACTAAGAAAGCTTGTTGAGTCTCTACTTGTTGATCAATGATAGCCATTTGTCTTTCATATTGCTCATGACGATGAATGTAGTCATTTACCATCTTGGGATATTTTGGATAATTTACATTCATGAACCAACGCATAAATCCACTTGCCGGCTTTCTTACATAACCTTCTGGCTTTGTAATAATAACAATATTTTTAGTACAACCTTTTTCAATTGCTCGCTCAATTGGAATCATTACTTTAATTCCACCATCCAGCATCGGTTTCCCTTGCACATCTACGATGCGGCCTGCAATTGGTAATGTACAAGATGCCTTTAGTAATCGCAAATGATCATCCAATGCATTTGATCCATAATATTCAATATCACATGTATTCATATTATAAAGTCCCATTTCAAGTGGAGCATGATTTGTGCGTAAGCTTGAGCAATCCAACTTAATTTGTTTTAAAAGCAAGTCATCAAACATATAGTCATACCCCACATAACGACCTTCTTTAAACAAGGGGGTCAATCCAACATTACGCTTATCTGATGTATGAACTACTGTAATGTCATACAACAACTTCGTATCTTTCATGAAATATAAACATAAGTTCATTGCTCCTGCAGAAATTCCTGCTCCATAATCAACTTCTATTTTATTGTCTATCATCCAAGCTAATGTTCCAGCAGTGTATGCTCCACGCATCCCTCCACCTTCTAATACTAATCCAATTTTATTCATAAAAATCTCCTTTTAAATCATTTCATAATACTTACTTACTAACACTAAAAAAGCTTCCCATTCACTCTCTTCAATTAAATGTGCAGGGCATAGCTTTCCTGAAAAATCATAATGACGTTTAACATCATTCACTCCCAAATTATATTCATGTAACAACGTTGCCGTCAACTTTGCGGTGTTGTCCATTGTTTTGGCAAAATCTCCACCTTCATTAACACACATTTCGATACCAACCCCACTATGATTTCCACCATGCTCAGTAAGTTGATCTCCTGCATGCCACGCCACTTCTTCATCTGGAATGTGATGATAAATACTGTGATCATCAACTGTGTAATGCCACGAATTAATATCCGTTGAATTACTTGTGATATAGAGTGAGTGATTATGTGCATCTGCACTCTCTTCGACATTGTCTGTTTCATGAATGACAATATAACGAATTTCACGTAAAATCATTGGTCGTTTTTGATATGTTTCTGGAACATATTCATGATGAACAGGAATCCCCATAACATCACTTAACTCGACACCTTCATCTACATATGTGCGCTGATCCACAAAAAACATGGCACATAAAGATAAAAGAAGAATGCAGCTTGATAATCCAGCAATTAGAACTAGTTTCCTTTTTGCATTTTTTTTAAGCTTTAATCTTCGTTTTGTTGCCATACTGCCAACCCCCAATACTATTTAGAACGTTTACGAATGACTTTCTTTTCTTTTCCTCTAGCTAATGTTTGTAGATATAAAAACAACTTTCGACTGCGATATGCATCACATGTCACCAATTGTCCATCAACAAGTTCAAGTTGAAGTTGGTCTCCTTCTACTTTTCGAATATATTGCCATGTTAAAATATCTTCCCAATATATACAATAGCACATATTTAATATTCGACTGTCGTAGATAATTATAAATGATTCATAAATATCTAATAAGCGTCGATCGGGCATTGCGACAAGTGCAAATAAGCAAACAGCAATAAAACTTAATCCAAGAGTCATGTACATTGGATAAAATGCCGTAATCCCTATTCCCACTAACAAGAAAAAAAGGATTGCCTGTCGTGGTTTCACCCCCATTGTATGTAGTGGTAAATTTTCTTTTGGTATGTTATAAATTTTAAGCTCTTTTGATCGCATTTTATACACCTCAACTATTATTTTACCACATAACAAAATTGAACGCACATCTTTCTTTATATCAAAAAAATCAAACTAACCTACTTATTTAAAATAATGTTTTTTAACTTGAATGATAATGACTAGAAACAAAACTACTAAAACAAGACTTCCCCATATGACACTAGGGTCTTCTTGCATATGCTGAATACCATATCCCAATAACACATATAAAAATGTGCCAGGTAACATTCCTACAAAACTTCCTAAAGTATAATCTTTATGTTTTATTCCAATTAAAGCTGGTACATAATTGACTACAGCAAATGGAAAAACGGGAATCATTCGACAAATTGTAATAAACAAAAAGCCATTTTCACTTGCTTTGGTGTGCGCCGTATCAATAAAACTTCCGGGCTTTATCCATTTCAATATTATATCTTGCCCCATCATTTTTGATAATCGATAAGTAATTTGACAGGCCATATTAGCTCCGATAGTAGCATAGAGAAAACCTCCACCAAATCCAAACAAGGTTGCTGACAATAGCATCAAAACTGATCCTGGCACCATCACAATCGATAAAACAACATAAATCAATACAAAAACAAGTGGTGCACTCGGCTCATTAGAAAATGATTCTAACCAATGCATCACTTCATTCACATCTAATTGTAGTTGAGCTAATACAATAACGATAACTAAGGCAATTAATAAAACGATTTTTTTCATAATTAGTCCTACTCTTTATTATGATATTATGCCCTTTTAACACTGATGTCAATAATCATATTTTCCATGCAAAAAATCTTGTGCCCATTGCACATCTTTTTGAGATAACATTAATTTTTGAAGTTTTAGTTCATGTAATATTTGCAATAGCGGTTCCCTTAAATATTCATGTTGTGATGATTCTCTTGCCTTCATATAACATAAATAATAGAGACGATATATTTGAATTTTTCTATTCATATAACCTCTTTCTAGCTAAAACAATCATAAATGAAGACAAACGATGAAAGATGTCAAAATTTGTGGTACAATACTATCGGTGAAAAATATGAAAAAATTTTATTATGAATGTACTCACGTATGTGAACAAACTGGCGCAAGAACTGGTTTATTACATACCCCGCACGGTGTCGTTGAAACACCTATGTTTATGCCTGTAGGAACACTTGCAAGCGTAAAATTCCTATCTCCTGCTGATATCAAAGCAATCAACTCAGGAGTTATTCTTGCTAATACTTATCATCTGTGGTTAAGACCTGGAGAAGAAGTTGTTGCGGCAGCTGGTGGTGTCCAAAAGTTTATGAGTTATGATGGACCAATGCTGACAGATAGTGGTGGATTTCAGGTCTTCTCGCTATCAGATAGCCGTAAAATTAATGAAGATGGTGTAACTTTTAAAAGTCATTTAGATGGCCGTTCTTTGTTTATGTCTCCTGAAATTTCAATTCAAGTTCAAAACAAGATTGGGGCAGATATCATCATGTCTTTTGATGAATGTATCCCATTCCCTGCTACATATGATTATGTAAAAAACAGTGTAGAGCGCACTCTACGCTGGGCAAAACGAGGTAAAGATGCACACCAACGCGATGATCAAGCCCTTTTTGGTATCGTACAGGGTGGACACTATGAAGACTTACGTGCCCATTGCGCTGAGGAACTAGTGAAGATGGATTTTGATGGTTATTCAATTGGTGGTACAAGTGTTGGTGAAGATAAAGAGACAATGTGCCGCATGATTGACTACTCAATCAAGTATTTACCAGAAGATAAACCAAGATACTTAATGGGTGTTGGAGCTGTCAATGATATTCTTGAAGCAATTGAGCGTGGAGTAGACATGATGGATTGCGTATTGCCTACACGCATCGCAAGGCATGGAACATGTATGACTTCGGTTGGTCGCATCAACATCAAACGAAAAGAATTTGAATATGACTTTACACCATTAGATCCAAACTGTGACTGCGAATGTTGTAAAAACCACACACGTGCTTATTTACGTCATCTTCATCGTTGCAACGAAGGTTTAGCTAATCGTTTAATGTCAATTCATAACCTACGCTATTTAATTCGACTTTGTGAAGAAGCTCGTCTTGCCATCAAAGAAAACCGCTTTGGTGACTTTAAAAAAGAAACCCTTGCAGCCATGGGCTTTGATGAGCGAGGTTTTTAATATGAAAGCAAGTGATTTTAATTATGAATTACCACCTGAGCTCATTGCTCAAGTGCCACTTGTAGATCGTACACAATCACGACTACTAGTCTTAAATAAACACACCGGTGAGATCAAACATCGTCACTTTTTTGATATCCTTGATTATTTCAAAGCTGGTGACGTCTTAGTTAGAAACAACACACGTGTCATTCCTGCTCGCTTATTTGGCACAAAAGAAGAAACAGGTGCACGAGTGGAACTACTTTTACTTAAGCAAAACACAGATATTTGGGAATGCTTAGTAGGGAACGCAAAAGTTGTAAAATTGGGAACAATTGTCTCTTTTGGCGATGGATTGCTACGTGCTCGTTGTATCGAAATCTTAGAAAAAGGGTTACGCAAATTTGAAATGATTTATGAAGGAATTTTCATGGAAATACTAGAGGAACTTGGAAACATCCCTCTTCCTCCCTATATCCATGAAAAACTCGAAGATAAAGAACGTTACCAAACAGTCTACTCTAAAGTAGATGGTTCTGCGGCTGCGCCTACTGCTGGATTACATTTCACACAAGAAATTTTTAATCAACTAAGTAAAAAAGGAGTACACATTGTAGATGTGACATTGCATGTTGGACTTGGCACATTTAAGCCTATGGATGTGGATAATGTGAGTGAACATGTTATGCATTCTGAAGCTTATGAAATCGATGAACATGCGGCCAAAGAGCTAAATCTTGCCTTAGCACAAAAACGTCGTATCTTTGCGATTGGAACGACGAGTGCTCGAACACTAGAAGCAGTTGCAACACGCTTTGAGGATCGATTTGAAGCATGTAGTGGTATGACAGACATCTTCATATATCCAGGATATAACTTTAAAGCAGTTGATGGTTTAATCACAAACTTCCATTTGCCTAAGTCAACTTTAGTGATGTTAGTGAGTGCACTTGCCTCAAAAGAGTACATCATGAACGCTTATACTCAAGCTATTGAACAACAATATCGATTTTTCTCTTTTGGCGATGCGATGTTAATTCATGATGAAAACTAACTATCATCTTTTGGCCTTAGAAGAAATAGACAAACTTCAATCTCAAGAAAAACGTGCAAAATTACTAATTCATACCTGTTGCGCAATATGTGGATGCCATCCTTTACGAGAGTTAAGTGAAGTATTTGATATTACTGTGATGTTTAATAATTCAAATATCTACCCAATGAGCGAATATGAACGTCGTAAACAAGAATTATTGCACTACATTGATCACCACAACCAACATGATTCTCATCCCATTCAAATTGTGATTACACCTTACGATAACGAGAATTATACTAAGCATCTCGCCCCTTTTGCCAATGAACCAGAGCGCGGAAAGCGTTGTGACTTGTGCTATCGTAAACGAATGCAAGAGGGATTTAAGTATGCTAGCGAACATCATTTTGATTATTATACAACGGTGATGAGCATCTCTAGACAAAAAGATTCCCAACATCTAAATCAAATAGGAAAAGACTTGCAAAATCAATTTCCAAATGTGAAGTACTTTTTCTCTGATTTTAAAAAAGACAACGGAATACTCAAAGCCAATGAAATTGCGAAAGCATTCAATATGTATCGGCAATCTTATTGTGGTTGTATCTATTCTTACCTTAAGTCAAAAGATCAGGATTAGTTTGTATCTTTTAAGTTAAAAAGACTGAAAAGTCTTTTTTTTCGTTTGCGATTCAGTATAATAAGTTAAGAGAGTAGGTGATTTCATGAAACAAGCTAAAACAATCGATGTAAATCGCATCAAGGAAATACTTCTTCAAGCTGATGATATTGCTCTACAAGAAGCCTTAGAATTTATTCATCCCGTTGATATTTTAACTGTCCTTCATGAATTTCCTGAAGAAGTAGAAAAACTACTTGATCGCTTAGATAATGAAACAATCGCCGAATTGATTGACTTTGAAGAAGATGAAGATAAAATAGATATTTTAAATCACTTCTCCGATTTACGCCAACGTGGCATCTTAAATGAAATGTCCAGTGATGAAATTACCGGACTCGTGTCAAACTTGGATGAAAAAGAGAAAAAAGATGTCTTAGACAAGATGTCTCAAGAAGATCGTGCAGAAGTTACAGAACTTCTCTCTTATAAAAAGGATAGTGCTGGTGCCATGATGGCAACTGAATTCATTAGTATCCGTGAAAATAAAACAATTCTTAAAACATTAGAATATTTACACAGTGTAGTACACGAAGCAGAAATGGCTTATTATCTCTATGTGATTGATAAACCCGGCCATTTAAAAGGCGTTGTCTCATTACGTGACATTGTCGCTAGTAATTTCGATACATGCATTCATGATATTACAAATACAAATGTAACCTATGTTCATGTCGATGATGACCAGGAAGAAGTTGCCCGCGTTTTTGCCAAATATGATTATTTAATGTTGCCTGTTGTCGATGATGACGATGTCATTCGCGGTGTCATCACAATTGATGATGTCATCGATATTATCCATGAAGAAACAACAGAAGATATCCATCGTTTAGCTGGGTTAGATGAAGAAGAAAAAGTAGATGGTAATTTACTTGCCTCAATCAAATCCCGCTTACCATGGCTCACTGTCAATGTATTTACAGCTTCACTTACTGGAACTGTTGTCTCATACTTTTCGGCAACCTTAGACCAAATCATAATTCTAGCTGCCATCACTCCCATTATTGCCGGTCTTGGTGGAAATGCTGGAACTCAAGCGCTCACACTTACTGTTCGTGGTATTGCCTTAGGTGAGCTTACCTTAAAAAATGCCAAGCCTATTTTCTTTAAAGAACTTGGTGTTGGTATGACTTGTGGGGTGTGCATAGGAACACTAGTTGCCATTGGCTGTCAAATCATATATGGTAATCCTGTTTTAGGTCTTGTGGTCGGTATTGCGATGATGTGCAATTTAATTATCGCAACTTTGCTAGGGTACTGTGTCCCTTTTATTCTTAAGCAAGTCAACATTGACCCGGCACTTGCCTCTAGTATCTTTGTGACTGCTGCAACAGATATCCTTGGCTATTCAATCTTTCTAAGCTTAGCGACAATATCACTTCCATATTTAGTCTAAATTAGCAACGTGATTCCAATTATGTTGCTTTTTTCATGTTTTTTCAAATCACTTCATATGCTAATGTGAAAGATGAGGATCCTCCATGACAATAACAACGCTAATTTTACTCGCCCTTGCCCTTAGTAGTGATGCAATGTGCCTTAGTGTGTGCAATAGCCTTGCATATCGAAACTACAATTTTAAACACATTTTTTTATGTGCTTTCTTCTTTGGACTTTTTCAAGGGATTATGCCATTTATTGGAGCTCAAATCTCCAGTTATTTTTTTACGATTATTAGCTTTATTGACCACTGGATTATCTTTGGTATACTTTGCCTTTTAGGATTTAAGACAATTTTAGATCAACTTCCAAGTAAGATATCTGTCCCTCAATCTGATTCTATGGCAATTTCACTTATTCTATCACAAGCTTTTGTGACAAGTCTAGATGCACTTGCCACAGGAATTAGCTTGCTACAGAGTCCAATATCACTACCACTTTCTTGCTTGCTTATTAGCTTCATTACTTTTGTCGTTTGTCTGCTTGTCGGTTTACTTGGCCGCAAACTTTCTACTATTTTCAGTGAAGTTGCTCCTTATTTTAGTGGACTCATTCTCATCATTATCGGTGCACAAATTTTAATATCTCATAGCTAAAAAAATGCTCCAAATTAGAGCATTTCTTATGTTCGTGTTTTTGACTAAAACTTAGTAGTGATTCCCATTTTCAAAGAAATCAGTTTTTTTCATATCATTGAAGATGACATTCACTGTCACAATCTTTTCTAGTTGCATCAAAGCATCGCTAAGTATGATGGCAACTCTATCTTTTACTTCCTGTCCCCTATCAAACCAATCAACATAAACAAAAATTGTATCTTGCAAGACTTCACCACTAGAGAAAACACATTCATTTCCATACATGAAAGTAATCCAATCTTCTGGACAATCTATCGTCTTTGAAAGACCTATTGATAATTCTTTTGATAGTGCTTGTACATGATTTACTGCAACCCCACTAACTTTAATATTAGGCATCCTAATTTCCTCCTGTTTGTGATCTACTCACCCGCAATTTCTTTTCTTACTTGCAATAACTTTTCTGGAATATCAATATGCTGCGGACATTTACTAATACAGACTTTGCAGTTAACACACTTGTCTGCTGTACTTCCTGACATAAATGAATAATGCTGCTTGGCAATCGCAAAATTATCATAAATATAAGCATTATTTAATACAGTAAAGTTACCTGGGATATCTACTCCTAATGGACAAGGCATGCAATAGGCACACTTTGTACATAAAACTTGAACACGAGATAAAAATACTTCACGCGCTTTTTCAATTACTGCATACTCTGCTTCAGTGAAACATTCAAAATGATTCATCGTATTAGTGTTGTCTTCTATATGTTCCATAAGTGACATTCCAGAGAGTATTGTTAAGACATTTGGATGACTTCCTAAAAAGCGTAATGCCATTGCAGAATCACTATAGTTAGGGGCAACCTCATCAAATAATATACGTATATCATTTGGTACTTTTGCCAATTGTCCACCTTTAATTGGCTCCATAATTACAACTGGGATTCCTTTTTCACTTGCTAAATCATACCCTTTAAGCCCCGCTTGATATTCAGTATCCATGTAGTTATATTGAATTTGGCAGAAGTCCCATGGATAACTATGGATAATCTCTTCAAACAATGGATATTCATCATGAAAGCTAAATCCAATCTTCTTTACTTTTCCGCTTTTCACTACTTCACTCAAGTGATCTAATAAGTGATATGCATTCAATTGAGTCCATTTTGTTTGATCAAGCGCATGTAATAAGTAATAATCGATGTATTCTGTTTGTAATTTTGCCAATTGTTCATTTAATTTCGCATTGAATTCTTCTATACTGTTGATACTCCAAACAGGAGATTTTGTAGCTAAATAAAGACTTGAACGATCTTTTGTCGCAAGCCATTCTCCTACTACAATTTCACTTTCCCCACCATGATATGGGTATGCTGTATCATAATAATTTACCCCTTTATCATATGCGTAATCTAACATTTTAAATGCTTCTTTACGGTTTATTTTACCATCATCTTGAGTTGGGAATCTCATACATCCAAACCCTAATAATGATACTTTCTCATTTGTATTTTTAAATTGTCTTTTTTCCATATTCATATCCTCCACTTCCTATTATAAATTGTTTTTAATTTGAATGCTAGACTATGAAAAAAGAAGCTGACACATGCCAACTTCTAGTTTTTAAGATCACTTAATCTTTTAATTGAAGGATGGTTTGCTGCTATCTTCTTAACACCATGAGGCATTGCAAAAGCAATTTCAAGTGTAGGACCATTTACTTTAATGACAACACCTTCTTTGAATATACCGTGGTAAACTGCATCTCCTTTTTTAAATGAGACAGACGATCGTTTTTGCAAGTGTTTTTCAAACGGTATAGCACTCACAGGTTGTGACTTAGCTAAACTCACCTCTTTTGGTTTATCATAGTCAAAATTAGCTCCCATATGTTCTATCAAATCCTCATCGATTTCAGCAATAAAGCGTGATTTTACTTTTGGTTTTCCTGTAACGTAGTTGAATCCTGCTGATTCACTCAAAAAGAGTTTTTCTTTAGCTCTTGTCATTGCAACATAAGCTAAACGCCGTTCTTCCTCAACTCCTCGCAGTCCATCTTGCATGGCACGCTCACTTGGGAAGACTCCATCCGACATACTACACACAAACACGACATCAAACTCTAGACCTTTAGATGCATGGACTGTCATCAGTTGAACTGATTCACCTCTTTGTTCTTCAGAGCGATCCCCATATAGAGAAACTAACTGTAAATATTCATCCAAAGTACTTTCTGGGTATGTTTCACTAAAGCTTTCAACGTCATTGATTAATTCTTTTAAGTTCTCCAAGCGATCAAATTCTTTTTCTTCTTCTAGTTTTTTACGATAACCACTTTCATTCAGCACCATTTCCAACAGAAGAGATATACTCATCGATTCTTTTTTTGTGCGCCAACGCTCAACCATTTGAACAAATGCATCCCCTTCTCGCTGTGCTTTTCCACTCAATAAAGGAAATGTTTTCATCGCTTCATACATCGTAATATCTAAACTTTGTGCTTTCTCTAAAATACCATCCAAACCTTTATTCCCAATACCTCGACGCGGTGTATTAATCACTCGCCGAAATGCCAAATCATCCGCTTGTTCAAGCATGCGTAAGTAACAAAGTGCATCTTTGACTTCAGCTCGTTCATAGAACTTCATACCGCCATAGATTACATAAGGAATTCGTGCCTCAATAAGTGCTTTTTCGACTGAACGAGAATTGTAATTACTACGATATAAAATAGCCATATCATAGAACTCTTTTCCTGCACGATTTAAATCTGCAATTTTATTGGCAATCCAACGTGATTCATAATCTTCACCCGCGCTACTAAAATGTGTTATTTTCTCTCTTGATGGTCTTGATGTATACAATTCTTTATCTACGCGATGCTTATTGTGTCGAATAACACTATTTGCACCATTCAAAATTTCAGGAGTTGAACGATAGTTTTCGTTCAATACAATTGTTTCAAGCCCTTTGAATTCTTTCTCAAAGTTCATAATAATATTCACATCAGCTCCTCGCCAAGTATAAATCGTTTGGTCTGGATCTCCAACTACATACACAAATGTTTCAGGACTTGATAATTGTTTAATCAAACTATACTGCACATCATCAATATCTTGAAACTCATCGACATGAATATGTGTGAAGCGTTGTTGCCATTTATGTCGCACTTCTGCATATGTTTTAAACATACGATTCGTCCACAATAACAAATCATCAAAATCTAATGCATATAGTTTCTGTTGACGCTTTAAATAGTATTCATATACTTTAGCTTTTTTTATTTCTGCTTCTAGTGATCCAGCAAACATATAGGCTCGCTCGATTGAAATCTCAGCTCCCTTATTACCACCAATGTAATCTAACATGTTCCCATATGAGCAAGTTGCTTTATCTAAACCAACTTCTTTATACGCTTCGTTTAAGATTGATTTTTGGTCATCACTATCCATCACTGTAAAGTTACGAGGATATCCCATACATTGAATATCTTCTCTTAAAATACGTACACAAAGCGAATGAATAGTGGATATCCAAACGCGACTTCCCTCATCCGCCAACATATGACGTATACGTTCCTTCATTTCATTTGCTGCTTTATTTGTAAAAGTAATTGCCAAAATTTTATTTGACCACGCTAGCTTATTTTCAACTAAATGGGCAATACGTGTTGTTAAAACACGTGTTTTTCCACTACCTGCACCCGCAATAACACGCACAAATTGACTTTGTGTTACTACAGCTTGTTTTTGATTCTCATTTAAATTATTTAACATATTCTCACCTTTAAATAGTATATCAAAAATATTGAGATACTGACTATAAATTTTTATTCATTTTCAATCTAATTCAAGAAATGCCTTACAATACATTCTTATCGTGTGAGTTGTAATTTTATGTTATAATAAACTAGTTAAAAAGGAGTACCAAAATGAAGATAATTGCAACAGATTGGAAAGACTATTGTCTAATAGATAGTGGAAATAAAGAGAAATTAGAGCGTTGGGGGAATATTATATTGCGTCGCCCTGATCCACAAGCCGTTTGGTTACCAACACTTAGTGAAAAACAATGGCAACAAAATGACGCACATTACCACCGCTCAAGTAAAGGTGGAGGTAATTGGGACTACAAAAAACGCTTACCACAAGAATGGAAAGTAACATATAAACACTTAACATTCAAAGTAAGTCCGACAAATTTTAAACATACGGGACTATTCCCGGAACAAGCAGTTAACTGGGATTGGATGAGCGAAAAGATTCAAAATAGTAATGTTGATGGAATTCGCATTCTAAACCTATTTGCTTATACAGGTGGTGCAACAATGGCTTGCAGCAGTGCTGGGGCAGAGGAAGTAGTCCATGTGGATGCTTCAAAAGGAATGATTGCATGGGCTAAAGAAAACATGCAGTTTTGTCACCTTGAAGATAAGAAGATTCGCTTTATTATTGATGATTGCATCAAATTTCTACAAAGAGAAAAACGTCGCGGAAGAACATATCACGGAATCGTTATGGACCCACCTAGTTATGGTAGAGGACCAAATGGTGAGGTATGGAAACTAGAAGATCAAATTAATGAACTAATCACAAGTGCACTTGATATTCTTGATAAGGATGCGATTTTCTTCTTAGTGAATAGCTATACAACTGGTTTTTCAAGTACAGTACTTGAAAATATTCTACGCACAACCGTTTTAAGATCTCATCCGCATGGAAAAATTGCAGCTGGAGAAATTGGCCTTCCATTTGAAAAATCTGAGATGATTTTACCATGTGGAATATTTGGTCGTTGGTCAAATGATTAATATTCTTTTTGAAGATAATCATATTTTAGTCGTAGAAAAACCAGTAAATATACCAGTAATGGAAGATTCCAGCCAAGACGAAGACTTATTGAGTTTACTTAAACAAGATATTAAAGTTCGCTATGATAAACCAGGTAATGTTTATTTGGGACTAGTTCATCGCTTAGACCGCCCTGTAGGTGGTTTGATGGTTTTTGCCAAAACATCTAAAGCCGCACAGCGATTGTCTAAGCAAATACAAGCAAATCAAGTAAAAAAACAATATCTTGCGATTGTTACAAAACCAACTAAGCAAGCAGATACACTCATTGATTATCTTGCAAAAAATAAGCAAAGTAATACATCATATGTCTCATCAAAAAGTGATAAATTAGCTAAATATGCCGAACTTAGTTATGAATGCTTATCCCACACAAAAGAATTAAGTTATGTTAAAATTAATTTAAAGACGGGAAGATCACACCAAATACGTGTTCAATTCTCATCCCGAGGTCATGCCTTATGGGGAGATCAAAGATACAACCCACAAGCAAAAGTAGGTCAACAAATTGCGCTATGGGCTCACTCACTTACTTTTGAGCACCCTACTACAAAAGAACAATGTACATTTGTAAGTACACCACCTCAGCAACATCCGTGGAATTTATTCAAAGGAGGAAATCAACATGATTAAGTTAGAAGCAACGCCAAGACGAAGAAGACGCAAATTAAAAAAAATGCCTGCATTGATTCTCATCGCGACTTTACTACTCATATATATTGCCTTTAATATTCCAATCTTACTAGACAATAATGCTCTTTCTAAACTCGGATATACAGATGAATCTATTGAAGCAATTCGTAAATATGATTTAGTTGATCAGGTAATCGATGAGGAAATATATACCGATTTCTTAAATAGCTCATTGCCTTCAGAAGAATTTCGTCTTGAGGATTTAGAAATTTATTTAAATAGAGAAGCAATGAGTGTAGATGAGTGGAAACTATATGATATTCTAGCTATTACTTACACTCAAGAAGAGCGCATTCAACTGTTTGATCATCTTCAATTTGATGAGATCACTCCCTTACTTGTATTCGATAAAGTAGCTACTGTTCAAGATTATATTAATGATGTCGTTGCCAATCGTAGTGATAATGCCAATGGTGGTTTTCAACTAGATGGAGATTACATCACACATTATGAAAGTATCACAAGCGTTGTCAACCCAGGAACTTATGATATGCTTGTAAATAAGAAATATGCACTTTCTTCAACATATGTTCCAGGAAATCTTGTTGAAATGAGTGTTCGCTATGCAGCTCAAGATCAATTCATGGATGCTGCTGCTTATTCTTCATTTATGTCTATGCATGATGCAATGAATGAAGCTGGATTAAATATGTTTGCATCAAGTACTTATCGTGATTATGAACATCAAGCAACAAACTACGAGAATAGTGTTAAAGCAAATGGTGATGAAGCTGATTATTTCGTTGCCCGTGCCGGTCACTCTGAACACCAAACAGGACTTGCCGTTGACTTGGCGGTAGAGGGTGCTGGTGGCCTTGGAGGCTTTGGTGAAACAGCAGAATATCAATGGATGATTGAAAATGCTGCAAGTTTTGGGTGGATTCTACGATACCCTGAAAATGAAAAACTCATTACCGGATACCAAAATGAACCATGGCATTGGCGTTATGTAGGTAGCGACCTTGCACCAAAAATCATTCAATCTGGTTTAACTTATGATGAGTATGCATTACTTTATTTATTGAACTAAGAGGCCTAGCCTCTTTTTTAAAACATTAGATTCGAGGTATTTTATGACTAATTGTACAAAATCTTGTGAAACCTGCAACAATAATCAACGCCCTTCTGGATGTCTTGGCAACCATTGTGGAAAATGTTGTAGCAGTGGACAAAAAAATGGCTTAAGTGAATGGGAAATTGATTTTCTCAATCATTTAAGTGAACTCAACTATTTACCCTTTATCTATATTCCAGGTAATACAGATGATGAAAAAATAAAAATACTATCCATCCTATATATTGATCAACACACCCAAAACATTGATCAACTCATCGCCAATAGTCTAAGTTTGCATCGTCTACAAAAAAATCAGCTTATTGCACTAGATTTTTTGAATGAACTTCCTAAACTTTATTACGAAGAATTTCTATGTTCAAATTTACTTCAAGACTATTATCACGATGCAAACTTCAAATTTGGTAGTATCTGCCTAAGTGAAAACTTAAAATAAAAAAGTCAAGCATTCACACTTGACTAACGATATCTTAGTTCATACATACAAATTCCAGCAGCCACTGCTACATTGAGTGATTCAAACTGTTCCATCTCAATGTAGATTGTTTGATCTGCTTGATCAACAATTGATGAACTTACTCCTTGTCCCTCATTCCCTAGAACTAAGGCAAACTGATTCACTTTCTTTAACTCCCTTAGCGGAGTTGCCTGATGTAGAGAAGTCACAAGTAATTGGACTTCTTTTTGTTTTAGTTGAGCAATAAATTCATTCATATTTCCAATTAAAATTGGGATTTGAAAAATAGCTCCCTGTGTTGAGCGCAAACACTTATCATTATAAATATCAACACAGTCTTCAGATAGGAAAATATAATCATATCCAAAACTAACTGCACTTCGTATAATTGTCCCCATATTACCAGGATCCTGGATGCGATCTAAAATGACACCACGTGTGTAATTTTCAATTGCTTGAATCACTTTGTTGCAGACAGCAATTTCATTAACTTTTGATAGATTAGTACTCAATTTATTTATTATTTCTTGGCTAACTAAGATTGTTCGCTCATCTTTAATCCAGCGATGATTCTCACTCGTCACAAGTAGTGTATCAACGACATCATAGCGTAGTGCCTCTTCAATACTATGTTCTCCCTCGATTAAATACTGGTTCATAGTATCGCGATATTTTTTTTGGAGCAACTTCGCCCAATTTTTTACTTGATTGTTTTGTACAGATTGTATAACTCTAGTCATGAAACGTCCATCCTTCATCATTGTGATAAATCATTAATTTGCTCATTCCACCATCAACATTAATCGTCTCCCCATTCACAAACATATTACTTGGATGCTTCAAATAGTTCACTGCTCGAACAATATCTTGTACACTACCAATACGATGTGATGGATGTTGATGTAAATCAGCTTGTGTAACTTCGTAATTGAGTGTATCGATCCATCCTGGAGCAATGCAGTTGACTCTACACAGACCATGGAGTGATACCGCCATAGCATGGGTTAGTGACTCGAGTGCCCCTTTAGAAGCGCTATAACTCTCTGTATCCGCTTGACTTTGACGTGCTCTTGTACTACTAATATTGATAATACTTGAACCTCTAGTCAACTGATGTTGCAGCTTTAGTGCAAGATAATATGGTGCACTTACAGCAGTATGCAACACTTCATTGAATTCCTCATAACTACATTGACTCAGCAAGCCACGATTACTAAAACAGGCATTATTGATAATAAGATCAATTTTTTGATTGCTTTCTAGTATTTTGTTTACACAAAAATCAAGATCTTCAAATTTAGCTAAATCTGCAATAAACATTTGTTTCGGCTGTTGAATTAAAGCATCCAATGCCATTAAATCGTATTGATTTTTATCAATACCATAGACATAATACCCTTGCTCAATTAAAGCTTCAAAAATTGCTTTACCAATCCCACTTGCACATCCTGTTACAATCGCGATCATATTATCACCTCTTTATAAGTGTATCATAAATCATTGGGCATGATAATAGATATTGCCTCTTTCAAGCTCAATATTCTTGTGCTCAAATAATTCACTTACACCTACAACTTCATACCCTTGCTCATGCAGTTGTTGTAAAAGGAGTAAGGTTGCCTCATAACTCGCTTCATAAATATCATGCATTAAAATAATATCACCGTCTTCAATATTTCTCATAATATTAGAAACTATCTTTTCACTTCGATGTAATGACCAGTCTAAACTATCTACTGACCATTTGACTAAAGGGTATGGACTCACATCAAGAAGTCTTTGATTGTAGTTACCATAAGGTGGACGCAGTGTTGTAGGCATATGCTCATATGGAATAAATGAAGAAAGCTCTTGTAAGGCTAAATCAATTTGTGCTAATATTTCCTGCTCACTTGAACGTGATAAATCTTTATGTGAATAAGTGTGCATGCCAAGCTCGCTCCCCTGATTAATGATCGCTTGAATGATTTCTTCATTACCTTCAATTTGCACACCAAGAATGTAAAAAGTTGCATGATAATCATATTCTTCAAGTTCTTCTAAAACTTTTTGAGTTAGCTGGGGATGAGGGCCATCATCAAAACTTAATGCTACCATAGGTTGATCCTCTTCACTTACTGACTCAATGATATCTTGAATTATTTCTTTATGACTTACTCCTGTTATCAAAATAAACAATACAACTCCTATTACAATAAAAACCTGATTCTTCATATGATCACCTCAATCTATCATATGAAAAAACAGGTTGTTTTATTATCTAAGGCTTTGGAAAAAGCCTGCAGTATGCCTTAAGAACTGTTGGTAACCACAGTATTCATCACTTAAATAGGTTATATTTTGGCGCTTACAGCCACCATGACACATAGCTCTAAACTCACAGCTACTACAAATTTTTTTCTCACATGCTTCATCTTTTTTAAACTCATTATATGTACATGAATTCCTTAGCTCATCAATCGTATTTTCCATGAAATTACCAAGTTTCAATTCATCAATGGCATAAAAGTCACAAGGATACACACTTCCATCTGCCTCTACTACATGTTGTGCAGTGCAACGTCCAATCATTCCACATTGATAAGGTGGATACCCATTTACTAGAGAGTGTACATTTGAAAACAAATTAACATCCATACGTATTCCTTGCATCATGTCTTTTTTCCAACACTCGAAAAAACGAATAAAAAACTCAGCGTAAAGGTGTGGTGTTAAAGCTTGGGCATCCATGATCGAGTCAGCATTCAATGATGGAAGACAAGGAATAAGTTGTATAAAATCAAACTTGTTTTGTCGATAATATTTGTATAATGCTTCTGGTTTTTGTGCTAATGATTTTGTGACTACCGTAAGTATGTTAAATTCGACTTTTTTCTTTCTCAACAATTGAATTCCTCGAGTTACTTGATAATAAACTCCTTTACCCTGTGCATCAAAGCGAAACTCATTCATATTCTTCTCATAGCCATCTAAAGATACTCCTATCAAAAATTGATGCTCATAAAAAAAGTCTGCCCAGTCCTCGTTAATTAATGTTCCATTTGTCTGCAAAGAGTACATCACTTGTTGTGTCGTTTTTAGATTACTCACAATTCCTACAAATGTTTTAAAGTAATCAATTCCAGCTACCATTGGTTCTCCACCCTGAAAGCTAAAAACTATTCTCCCTTTTTCGTCAACGCTCTCAAACGCACGTTTGATTACCTGCTGACTAACCTCTTGATTCATTACTCCTCGATTATGCTCACTTATATCAAAGTAAAAACAATACTTACAACGCAAGTTACAGTTACTACTTGCAGGTTTTATCAACATTGCACATTGATTCATACGATCTCTCCATTCACATTAATTAATTTTACCATGATGAATCTAAAATTAAAAGCATCCTAAAACGAGTTCATATATCGTATTTATGAAAAAAAGTTAGCTCTCATATAAAAGAACTAACTGTTTACTTTGCTTTAGAATATTAATAACTTATTAGACTTTTTTGATTTCATCTAGCAATGCTTGAGCAGCAACCATAATTCCATTATCACCTTTGTCTTCTAGTCCTAGACAAGAATAGATTTCACCAACATAAATCCCATCATCAAATAGTTTTTTGAACATTTGATTAATAATCGGATCGCATAACTCTTGTTGCTGCATTGGTCCAAATGGATTTGCAAAGTAAGTAGTAGATAAGCCTTTTTCTTGAGTTGTCCCTAAGGCAAATCGTTTCCCTTCTACAAAAATTTGTTTCGCTTCCTCTAAGTTTTCTATTTTTCTAATTCCTCGCTCATCTGTATAATTATTTGCATATAAAAACATATCAATACTATGTTTTTTCACAATTACATCATAATCAGCAGTAGGAATAACTACACGAGCATTTGAACTCTCTGGATTAAAGAAAATAGAACGATTCATATCACGATAAGCACTTCCCTTATCTAAATCATCTAATCGTACAAAGGCACCAATTTCAGTACCTTGGGCAACTAATTGGTTGTTTTCATTTCTTAATATTCCCATATCATCAAACACAATTTCTGTATATTCAATTTCATCACTACCTAAACTCACAAGTGCTTCAATCGTTTCTGATTTTCCCGCTCCTGAATCACCGATGAAGATGACACTTTTGCGTGTACCATCTTTGAATCCAAGATTTAACATTGCTCCATGAAGTGGTAAATAACCTTTTTGTTGCATTGCTAAATTATGCAGTGTTAATGTCATTTTTTTCAAATACCCAAAGTATTCAATTTTTTCATTGTAAGATACTTTTCCAATCCAAAATTGGTTTTCTTGGTCATAGTGATATACTGTATCTTCTGTTCCGTCCGGATTTCCAAATAGTAAAATTGCATCTGGTTTTTTTTGTAAGCACTCTTCTTCACTCGCTAATTGAAACAAGTTTCCGAGTCCTAAAACACTGCTCACAAAATCGCGATGGAAGTAGATAAATACTAGAAGCTCTCCTACATGGCATGGATAACACATCCAATTTTGCTTCTCTTTTGAGAATTCTGTAATTGGATTTACTTTTTTCTCACTAAACATCCCTGTACGCTTATTTGAGCGCGAGTGAATGAGTAAAGGAGTTCTAAGCATCATTCGATTGATAAATGGGATTCCTTTTAAACCTTCATAGCCTTGAGGTAACTCCCATGCATAACTCATAAGTAATAAAGAAGCATTTGTTCCTGCTTGCATTTGACGATATACGAAGTTCTTTGAACCTTGAATTTTTTCTTGAATTGTACGATAGAAGTGAAGCACCATTTGATTGAACTTATCATCTGCTTCAATAAAATTAGCAATTTGAAGCCCTTCATCGTTGCGCGTATAAATATAAGAAATGCGCATTAATTTACGGTAATACAAATAAGCATCTTCAATCACTTGAAGCAACATTTCACGATGCTTTAATAGTGGATGATCAATCTCATCTAACTCTAATACGATTAGCATTTTTAATAAGCGTTTTACATCATTTTTAATATCAAGCCATTCATGGCCTTGACATAAATATTTACAAATTTCTGGTTTCAGCTTTGCATACTTTTGCATAAAAGCATCCAAGAAGACATCAAAATTATCAGAATTAATTAATTCTTCATTGTTTTGGTGGTAAGCCTTAGTAAAATTGATTAAAGCATAATGGTCAGTTAAATAGATCGATTCATTCATAGTTTTTATCTCCTTTGTCTAACTATCTCAAAACTAATCGCTGCAACCGCAGAACTAGCATTAAGGGCATTTCTAAAATCATTAGCATAAGGTACCGCGATATTTTGATCACTCATCGCACTGATCGGTTGCGATAACCCACGCATTTCTCCACCAATTGCCAAAAGAAGTGGCTGATTAAAATCCATATCATAGTAATCAATGGCCAACTTACGCTCTGCACAAGCTAATACAAGCCCAGCCTCTTTACATGAAATTACAGCCTGCGCCAAATCATCACAGGCAATCCAGTTCATATGCTCACTAGCACCTGCACTTGATTTCAAGATGACATTCTCTACACTTCTCCAGTCTCTTGATGATAATAAGATACCATGACATCCTGCTGCATACAATGTCCTAAATGCATATCCTAAATTAAAAGGATCTTCAATGCCTTCTATTACTGCTAAAAATGGTACTGGAGCATGAAGTGAATCCGCTAGTGTTTGCATATGGCGTGCACCTGCAAAACAAATTACTCCACCATGTGTTTTACCATTTGCTACTTGGTCTATCTCTTCACGTTTTTTTAATTTTACAGTGACATTTAAACTTTCACATAAACGTTTGATATAGGCACTCTCTTTATCTTTTTTCTTTTCATCCAACCACACTTCTTCAACTTCGCGGCGGTTAGCCTGTAGAATTGCCTTAACACTTATTTTTCCCTCGAAACACATCATAGTTTTTTTCCTCTTCTGATCATGTCTCCTGATTCGACCGCAAACGGCACTTTAACATGAACTTCTTCCATTGGTTTATTGCAGATATCAATATTTTCATTTTCTTTATTGAGGATAGATTCTACAATAAAAGTTTCATTATCGATGTTTGGTCCAAACACTTCCATCATTTCGCCAAGTTTAAAATGATTACGAACTTGTAGTCGTGCTTCGTTTGTTTCTTTGTTGTAGGCTAACACTACCGCAAGAAATTCATGAGTAACACCTGCACCATTCACACCATATAAATGTTGGTGATGATCGGGCAGTGCACCTAAGAAACCACTTGCTGTTGGGCGATTCTCCGCTTTTGTAAATTCATTAGCATAATAAGTTAAACGCTCTTCGCTCAATGAGCCAATACTTTCAATTTCATCAATTAACTTTCGATAAGTTTTCACGACAGTGGCTACATAATAAGCACTTTTCATACGTCCTTCAATCTTAATAGAAGCTACACCACCATGAATCATTTTGTCAACATAGGCATAACCTAGTAAGTCTTTTGAACTCATTGAAAAAGGTGTTTCTTCCGCACTAATTACTTTGTCTCCTTGAAGTAAGTGATATTTCCAGCGACAACTTTGTGCACATCCACCACGATTTGCATCACGTAATGTCATCGCATTACTTAATGTGCATCGGCCAGAATAGTTCACACACATTCCTCCATGCACAAAAGCTTCAATTTCAAGCTCACTATTTTGTGCTACATGTACAATCTCATCAATTGAACATTCACGTCCCAACACAACACGGTCAACGCCAAATTGTTTATAAAACTTAATACAATTGGAGTTAGTTGAAGTCATTTGAGTACTTAGGTGGCACTCAAGTTTTGGGGCTACTTGCTTAGCAATCTTTACAATTGCCAAGGAAGCCACAATAATTGCTGTAACACCTACTGATTCTAGCTCTTGAAGGTATTCCTTTAAACCATCTAAATCTTCATTGTGGGGAATCATGTTGACTGTCACATGAATCGCTGCACCATGTAACTTTGCAAACTTGACTGCTTCTGCAATATCACATACATCAAAGTTACTTGAACGAGAACGTAGCGAAAATCGCTTTCCACCTAAATACACCGCATTGGCCCCATAACTCAAGGCTACCTTAGCTCTTGCTAAATCTCCTGCTGGAGCTAATAATTCAATTTTACTCACATTCTCACCTACTTCACTAAATTCGTTTTTTGATTCATATATCCACTACTTAGATTAAGTTGTGGATAGTTTTGGTTAATTTGATCAAAGACCTCTTTACCATTTGCACCAAAGAGTACTTCTTTAAATGCTTTACAACATAAAATAAATACATCGTGATCGATAAATTGATTATCTAGACGTAATCTTGTAATTCCACTCGTTACTATGCGTGTAACATATTCATAAGCTCCCAGTGTCGTTTCACTAAAAATTGCAGTCCCGTGTTCATCTTGGATAATTGGCATTCTGCCACTTCTTGTCGTTTCAATTAGCCACAGATCTTTTTTGTTATGCAAATCAATATTTTTTCCTAAATACTCCATATAATTAGTCAACATTCTTCGCTTAGAATAAGACATTACTTGTCGACCAAACACAATAGCTTCAATTTCACCTTGTGTGTTTTCCCTGATTTCTACCATTTCATCACATGTAATTTCTTTTGATAAAACAGCCGATTTAATGCCTGTATCCAACATCGCCTGTACATCTAAGTAATTACAGTTAAGTGTATCCGGATTATATGTTAATAAGTGGGTTAAACCCTGTTTTTGAGCCTCGATATAGACACAAGGATCACTATATTCTATGCAATCAACACCTATGTTGGCATACTCCTTTAAAACTTGTGCACAATTGTCAATTTGACTATCAAAAAAGATACAATTCATCATTGCGCCTAATTTTAAACCTAATTTATCACAAGTTTGCTTAATTTGTTTTATTTCTTCCCAGCTAAAATAGCTTGGAATTCGTGTTGCACAACTTCTTTCTCCGATTAATACAGTTGTAATACCTGCATCTTTAAGACTCGTAAGATGTGCACTCTCTATCAGTGTTGTTATAAATTCCATACTTCTACCTCATTCATCAATAGTTTACATTATTTTTATTATTTCTTCCACAATTTAAATTCCAGGATGCAATTTAAATATAGTTTGTTTCAAGAATTTCATCAAAAATAAACTCTTTTTTTGTTTTTTTAATCATTAACATAACAAATATAAATGTAATCACTTCACTCAATGGCATTGCATACCAAATACTATTTGATTCAGCTACGAGTGGTAAAAATAAAATCAATGTTCCACTAATCAATAACCCACGAGAAATAGAAATTATAAACGCAAGATTAGCTTTCATCGTTGATTGGAAATAATATGTTATATAAATATTAAATGGTAGTAATATGAAGGAAATACAATAAAGTCGAATAATAGATGTTGCAATATAAAGAACACTTTTAGAAGGTTTCATAAAAGCATGCACAAATACTTCAGGGAATAACATTGTCACACCCACCCAAAAAATACTTATAATTAATATGGTTATCACATTGTACTTAAAGAGTTTATTTATTCTATCAAATCGCTTTGCTCCATAATTCGCTGACAAAATCGGTTGCGATGCTTGACCAACACCATATGCACAACACTGAACAAACGTCGCTACATTAACAATAATTCCATAAACAGCCAGCGCATCACTATTGAGATATTTCATAATTTGCACATTGAACAGCATAGTGAGTAACCCCATCGCAATATCGATAAAAAAGGTAGAAAATCCAAGTACGATAATTTTATTTATTTTCTTAACCATCTGTTTTGGAGCAACGAGCTTTAATGTATTCTTCTTATGTTTAAAATGAGTAATCATGACGATTACAGAAAGTGTAGCACCTAAGCATGTCGCAAGTCCTGCACCTAAAATCCCCATATCCAAAACAAACACAAACACATAGTCTCCTAGAATATTAAATCCCCCTCCTAGTATAACCGCCATTGTAGATAACGTAGGATGGTTATCATTTCTTAAAAATGCTGCAAAAAATTGCATAAACAGAAATACAGGTAACGAATATTTAACAGGGTTTAAATAACTTTTTGCCAATGGAAGTAAAACTTCATCCGCACCTAATGCAATCAAAATTTGGTTTTCAAATAATACTAAAGCTAACCATAATATCAATGAAATAGTCACTGTCATGATAAGTCCAACACTAAAGTAGCTATTTGCTTTTTGCTGATCATCTTCAGTTGCGTTTTTTTCAATACTAAAAAGTATGGATGCCCCAATCCCTGTAAGTAATCCAAAACTATATATTACATTCCAGATTGGTGCTATGATTGCCATTGCGGCTGATCCACTTGGCCCATGGTACTGTCCTACTGCAATCATATCGACAAGACCATATACCGATTGTAAAATCGCACCGCCAAAAGAGGCTGCTAAGTATTTTATATAAATCTGTTTGATATTTCCTTTAATTAAATTCATGTTCTTTTCCTCGTTTTCTGATGTTTTATCGCCTTCATTAAAACAAAAATGCTGGATAAGATATTGCGCAATGCACAATATCTTATCCAGCAAGTTAATTTATGTAACATACCCTCCGATATAACTTAGGTAGATTACCATAGCAAATCATCAATGTCAAGGGAGTGTAGTATATAGCTTACTTTATGATTTGATTTTATAATAGTATTAGTTGTCTTTAATAATTATAGTCTCAGCTTTTTAAACGAAATACTTGACATTTTTTTTTACTACTTTATGATTAGAGATACAGAGTAGTATAAAGCGTAAAGTGCTGAGATAGGTGGGAATTTTATCTTAGACGAAAAAGTCAAATGACTTTGCGGTTTTATACTTGCATCCCACTGTCAAAAAAGGTAAATCCTCTTTTTGCATTGTGGAAAGGAGGATTTTTTATGCACTTACTCTCTAAAACTTATTGGGCAGAAGCCTACAAAAACTTCAGGAATACAAAAGTACTCATTTTGTGTTCGATGTTGATTGCACTACACATTGCTATCTCTACATTCTATATTCAGGTGTTTGAGAATCTAAGAATCTATGTCACATTTTTTATTAGTGCTACCTACGCCTTAGTTGGTGGTCCACTGCTAGCCTTAGCCTGTGGGTTTAGTGTCGACATGTTAGGCATGTTAATTCACCCTTCAGGAGCATTCTTTTTTGGTTACACATTAAGCACAATGTTAACCGGACTAATCTATGCATTATTTTTTTACAAAACACGGATTACACTTATGAAAATTATTCTTGCGAAATCAATTGTAAATATTTTTATAAATGCAATCTTAGGGTCTGTTTGGACTACAATGTTGTTTTCTAATGGTTTTATCTATTATGTAAGTGCAAGTCTTACTAAAAATCTGATTTTACTTCCCTTAGAAATTATCGTTTTATATCTTGTGTTTAAAGCTATCCTACCGATGTTATATCGCTTAAAATTAGTCAATTCCAGCAAAATTTCTATAAGATAGCGTTTACAATTTAAAAATTGATTAAATAATTTGCGGTTTTTAACCTCGTTTGCTAAAATAAATACTGTTACATTTATAAGGAGATATGAAAATGGAAAAAATTCTAGAATTAGTTACACCTAAGAACACTGTACTAGGTGCAATTGCACTTGGGGCATGCAATTTCTTAGTTTGGTTATTAATCACTATTGAGCTTTATAGTTTAGTATTTATGATTTATAACTTATCAATCCTTGTTGGGGTTGTTGTTGCAGCAGCTGCAATACTTCGTATGGTAAAAAAAGAAGATAAAGGACTAATCAACATTGTTGTACTAAGTAGTGCACTTATCACTGTTGTATTCTTTGGAATTAACTACACACCTATGAGAATCTTTCATGCTGTAGTTACAGGAGATTTTATGTCAATTATGAATTCTTATAATTACCTGACAAGTGGTAACCCTACTGCTAATATTTGGACAATCAATATTGCAATTTGGGCTTCAGTAATTATTGCTGCTTATTTTGCAAAAGTAGTACTTGTTGATAAAAAAGAGCTTACAGCTAGTGGTCTTCAAAATGACTTTGGTAATGCAACTTCTTTTACTAAATCTGCTATCAATAAAGTGGCAAGTTCAATTGCTGATAAAACACAAACAAATGATGCTCCAACAACTAATACATCTTCAACTGAAGAAAAAGTCGAAGATGCAAATTAAAAACTCCTAATGAAGTGAACCCACTTTATTGGACATTGAATTAACACGCTAAGGAATGATTTCTATACTGTATAGGAGTCATTCCTTTTAACTTTGTTATAATCCTTTGATTATTATAATAATCAATATATTCTACTATTGCTACCTTTAATTCATTAAGTGTCTTAAAAGTACTTTCTTTTCCATGAAACATTTCATCCTTTAATCTTCCAAAGAAATTATCTGTTGGTGAATTATCTAAACAATTTCCTTTTCTAAACATTGATTGAATTATATTTTTTGATTCTAATATTTACTTGTATGGTTTCATTTGATATTGCCATCCTTAATCAGAAAGCAAGATTAGACCATCAATATTTTTATACTTCTTAATCCAATTAGTTAACATACCAGCAGAAGATAAGCCATACTTTATTGCTGTAGATGCAAAAAACAAACCTCCTATAAATTGGGTGTCCAACTTTCGGGGTTCGTTTCAAATGGAGTTTTTTTATAAATTATTTTTTAGAAACTTCATTGCATTGCCATGAGTAATATTTTGAACTTCTTGCTCATTAAAGCATTGTTTTAGTTCACTCACAAAATTTTGGCTCATTGAAGCATCACTCAGTCCTTTAGCCATCGCATCACGCAAGTTTTCTCCTAGCATGTCCATGAAATCAAATCCACAAGCCGTGCATTCAATTCCGCCGATTTTAACAAGCTCTTGGGCATGATGTACAAGGTGTTTTACATCTTTATGTTCCTCTTGCATATCAACAAAATTCTTGGCAGCGTTTAAGCCAATCACTCCACCTTTTTGTGCAATTGCTTTGATTTGTTGTGTGCTTAAATTACGTTCAACATTACAAATTACACGAGCATTCGAATGAGTTGCAATGATTGGTTTCTTCGATAAACTTATAATATCCCAAAACGTCTTTTCATTCGCATGAGAAACATCAATAATCATATTCAAATCATTCATTTTTTTTATTGCCTGAATACCTAAATCAGTAAGCCCCTGTAAGCAATTACCACCTTTGCCAGAGGCAAGTGCATTTTCTTCATTCCAACAAAGTGATGCAATGCGAACGCCTTGCTCATAAAGCCATGAAATTCGATACTCTACATCTTGATTAATCGGAAACATTCCCTCTACACATAGAATTACACTTACTTGATTTGAATCAATAATATCTTTAGACTCTTTTATCCAGATAACATCAGACTGTTCAATTTCTTTTTTAGCATTGAGAATAGTTTCTTGCATTTCTTCCCATGTTTGCCCTTCTAAAAAATAACAGGCAATACTTGTGTACATGACATTTCCTTTTTTTAGTTTTTCTAAATGTTGATATGTTAACACATCTGTATTGCCTTTTTTCATCTCTTGATATAAATGTGTTCCAATATCTGCATGTAAATCAAATATTTTCATTTTTTATCTCCTCACAAGATCTTCTAACCACTTCAATACAAGAACCATAGCATAAGTATCCATACCACAGTAGGCTTTTAATTCATCCTCTAACTCACTGTCTATCACGTGAGATCTATCCATCATGCGCCATTTCATTACAGCATCCATTCCATGGTTGATAGCTAACTCACTATAATTACTATCTGGCGACACAACATTCATGAGCACCTTTAGTGAAAATAAACCGCGCATTTTTGTATCATATACTAATCCATTCATAAATGGATATGATAAATCAACAATACGATTGGCAAGTCGAGTTAAACGACGTCGATAGCGTGGAAACTGTTTCGCAAGTTCTAATAGCCGAAGTTTTTCAGCGCCTTCCCCATTATATGCAATAATGCTCCCAGTATGAGGTACATGCTTCAGCAAGTTCTCAATAAATTCTATTCTACAATCTTGCGTACCAATAAACTCTTGATGAGATAACTTTCCTTTCTTATCTAGTTGATGTAATGAATATTGAAATACTAGCACATCGAAAGGACTCATATTTTGATATGGTGGAATAGCATAAGTTTCCCATTCAAAATCTAAAAAAGATAATGGATACACTAATTTAGTATCTAACCAAGCCTCTAAACTCATTTTATCGACAAACACACCACCATTATGTGCTGCCATTATTTGTGCATATTGTTGACGAGTTCCTTCAATTAGTTCCAAATCGGCATCAACTAGTGACTTAATACCACTCTGAAACATTGTATTTTTATGCTGAGAAGAAACTAGTGTCATAATTGAATCGTCTTCAAGTAATTCTTCATTTGGAAAGCAAGTTGCATAGTAAGAACACTTTGTGCGTCGAACACAGTTTTTTCCTTTGATCGTAGGAAAGGATTCAAGCTTTTCAACTTCACTCATCCGCTTAAGTACAGGTCGAAGATCACTTATTCTTCTTTTCACTCGCTCACTTATATTGTGGGAAGGATTTCCCTTTGGATTATAGAAACAGTCACTTACCATAAACAACTCATCTACATCTAACTCATTTTGGCGCATATACCCTTTATTCAAATGAATAATATAAATCTCACCGACATCTAGTCCCAATTGTTCCAACGTCCATATATGAGAACTATAATAATGAAGATCTTCATCTTTGGGAAGCAAGGTGAGGACAATAAAATACAAGTCCCACTTTCCTTCATTCTTACGCATAAAAGGAACACGTATTCGCAAGCCATTGTACTCAAATCGTGCTTTCATTAACCATGTTGAAGATTCAGTAGCTTTCATTGCCAATTCATGAGGATCATTTTTTTGACCCATGAAACAACTTTCTATCTTCAATTTTTCTTTTACTAACTCACTCACTGTTTCATCTAATCGAATATAAGGAACAAAATTATCTTGTCTTTGATGAATTGAATTCCAAAATAGTTTTTCGCAACGAGTAATTTTTTTTACATCGGATATACGATACATACCATCACCTGTTACTATTGTATCAAAAAGCAGTGTTTTTTTATACTAAAACAATTCTATACAAAAAACTTCCAAAAAAATTCTGGAAGTTTTTGAATAATAATCTTATTTTATAGTAATTTCTGCTCCACTGGCTTCAAGTATGTCGAAGAAAGCTTCAATACTTTCTTTTGGCGAAAACACTGGTACAAGCGAGATATCTACTACATTTCCTTCAAAAGGATAAAAGTTTACACTAAATGCAACATTTTCGTACATATAGTAATAGGTTACTTGTTTTTCAAGTCCTTGGTAGGGTATAGGCATTGAATTGCTTAACATGCTAGATACAACAATTCCCTCACTCCCCATAACAGCATTCATTTGATTTGCGATAACTCCGGCAATGTTACGATCAAAATATTCAACAATGACCTCATTATCTCCAAGAGTCTCTCCCATCATCAAAGATAAGCTGTAGTCTTCGATTCCAGTAATTTCAACGATTTCTTCAAGTTCTCCGATATCTTCAAAAACTTCAAGCATCTCAGGGTCTAAATTGGTAGAATAAACTTCTACAAACTCTGGTGTATTTCCTCGAATAACCGCTTCATCAATCAACACTTGACCTGCTTCTTGCAGTGTAGTTTTATTACTTGGACTTGAGCATCCAGTTAAACTTACTGCAAAGAGTAACAGCAATATTTTTTCATTAAATGACAAAGTTCCCATCTTTAAACACTACAACTTCAGTTCCCTCTTGAGTTAACCCAATAATTTGCATATCAGCACTTCCGAACATGAAGTCAATATGTGTCATCGAAACATTAGCTCCAGCCTCTTTTAATTCCTCTTCACTCATATCTGTTCCACCTTTTAAATTCGATGGATATGCTGCCCCTAATGCTAAGTGGCATGACGCATTTTCATCAAACAATGTATCATAGAATAAGATATTGCTTTTTGAGATTGGTGAATCATGGCTAATTAAGGCAACTTCCCCTAAGTAGCAACTACCTTCATCTAATTCAATCAAGTTTTTAAGTGCATCATAGTTTTGCAGCGCACTATATTCAACTACTTTTCCATCCTTAAATGTGAGTTTAAAATCATCAACAAGTTTACCTTGATAGTTAAGTGGTTTAGTACTTACTACTGTCCCATTTACTCCGGTACGAAGTGGCATTGAGAATACTTCTTCAGTAGGCATATTCGCATTGAAAGTAACACCGCTACGTGTTTCTCCACTTCCTCCCTCCCAAATATGGTTTGGTACGAGTTCAACTACACAATCAGTTCCAATCTCATTTTTAAAGTGAAGGGATTTGAAATTAAAATCATTAAGTGCCTTACAATGACGATGAATCGTTGCACTATGATCAATCCATGCTTGTATAGGATCATTATCTTCATCTAAGTAAACACTTTTTAAAATTGCATCCCAACATTTTTCCATTGCAACTTCTACATCGCACTCAGGAAACATTTTCTTTGCCCATGATTCATTTGGCACAGCAACAATACTCCATTGACCATGGTTTGCCATTGTATAATATCTAAATGGTTTAAATGCTTTTTGACGAGCTATCATTGCAGCTTGTAACTTTTGTGGATCGCACCCTTCAAGTACATCAGGAATTCTTGAATCAATATGAAGATAAGCACATTTCTTATCGATAGAATGCTTATGACGATCAATTTGCCATTGAGCTACATCACATAAAACATCAGTATCTGCATTAAGCATATGAATACGTGAAAGCAATTCATCACTATATTCCACAATAACTTCTTTTGCCCCTAACTTATATGCCTCTTGTGCACATGCACGGGCAAAATATGCCGTATGTACTGGGCTTGTGATCACAAGTAATTGTCCCTCTTGGACATTTGCACCAGTTTTTACAGCTAAGTGAGCATATTTTTGAATCAGTTTTTCATTCATAATTAAAATCTCCTTTTCTCTATATTATAACTCAAATCCTACATTTATTATTTACACAATTTGAAAAATATAGTATTTGAGATAAGATGTTTCTTCCATTGTCCACAAAATTGGATGGTCATGACTTTGTTGTGTAATTGAAACTTGTTTTAAAACTACATTTGCCTCTTTTGCCGACTCACGTAGCATTTGCTCAAACATTGCTGTTTCCATATATCTTGAACAACTGCAAGTAATTAAATATCCACCATTGCTTAATAATTTCATTGCATTCATATTGATGTTTTTATAACCATTATAGGCTGCCATCACCGTACGACGTGACTTAGTAAATGCTGGCAGATCTAACACGATGATATCGTATTGTCCATGTTGGCATGATTGCAGGTAATCAAACACATCAGCTTTGATAAATGACATCCGCTCTTGAATATTATTTTCAACTGCATTGCGATATCCCTGATCAAGTGCTGTTTGTGATACATCCACTGCATCGACATGTGTTGCTTCTCCAAAGGCTGCATTTAATGCAAATCCTCCCGTATGACTAAAACAATCTAACACACGCTTACCATATGACATATTTCGTAAAAGTACGCGATTTGATTTTTGATCAAGGAAATAACCTGTTTTTTGACCATTCTCCACATCGACATGAATCTTTAGTCCATTTTCATTAATAATTGTTTGAGTTGGTCCTTGCATCTGATTCCAAAAGCCTTTATATAATGACAAGCCTTCTTTTTCACGAATTTTCACGTCGTTTCGCTCATAAATATATTTTACATCTTGTCCATCATTTTGAAGTGTTTTTAGCAACAATTGATAAATCATGTCTTTGATTTGCTCTAAACCATACGAACTAATCTGGGCAACTAAAATATCATTATAGCGATCTACCACAAGTCCTGGCATTGCATCAGCTTCACCAAAGATCAGACGGCAATTATCCAAATTGTGACGCTCTAGAGTTTTACGATAATCATAGGCAAATTGAATACGCTGTTGAAAGAATGCCTCATCAAAACAATCATTTTTATCTTTTGATAAAATACGAACAGGAATATGACTTTTATGAGAAAGAAAACCTGTTCCCAAATACTCTTGATTCACACTCTCAATGTCTACCAATTGACCATTTTCTAAATTTTCATCTAATTCATGTACATTATTGCGATACATCCACATTTGCCCTTTTTTGAGCCATGCTTCTCCTTCTTCACTAATGATTACTTTTGGATAATTTCTTTTCATCTTCTACTTCTCCTTAAATCTTACTGTATAGAGTATACCACTGGCAGACTCTTTCCCACAAGTTAAAAAGCCCCGAAGGGCTTTAAATATTATTCAACTGAATCAAATTGGGAATTATATAGATCTGCATAGAAACCTCGTTTCTCTAATAGTTCTTTATGATTTCCTGTCTCTATAACATCTCCATCTTTCATCACAAGAATTAAATCTGAATTTTTAATTGTCGATAAGCGGTGGGCAATCACAAATGAAGTACGATTACTCATAAGCGCATCCATCGCTTTTTGAATTTGTAGCTCTGTGCGTGTATCAATTGACGATGTTGCCTCATCTAGAATCAACATCGGTTTATCAGCAATCATTGCACGAGCAATTGTGATTTGTTGCTTCTGTCCTTGAGATAATTCAAGTTTATCATTAAGTACAGTCTCAACACCATTTTCTAGTGTTTTTACAAAATGATGTAAACCAACAGCTTGGATCGCTTCATTTAATTTCTCATCACTTACATTTTGAGTAGCATAAATTAAGTTTTCTTTTAATGTTCCCTCAAAAATCCATGTATCTTGGAGTACCATACTAAATAAACTATGGACATCCTCACGTTTTACATCTTGAATTGAAGTACCATCAATTAGGATATCTCCTGAATTGACTTCATAAAAGCGCATCAATAGATTGACCATTGTTGTCTTACCAGCACCAGTTGGTCCTACAATCGCAACTTTTTGTCCATCTTTTACTGAAGCACTAAAGTTATGAATAATAACTTTATCTTCATCATAACCAAAGCGAACATTTTTAAATTCTACATTCCCTTTAACACTATCTAATGTTTTGACTTTTTGACTTTCATCACTCATTTCACTTTCTTCTAAAAACTCGAATACACGTTCTGCAGCAGCAGTACCTGATTGCAGGTTTTGCATCGCTTGTGCGATTTGACCAAGTGGTTGAGTAAATAAGCGAATATATACCATAAATGCTACAATAATACCAAAACTAATAACATTATTCATCGCAAGAAGGGCTCCAACGATGCATACTGCTACATACCCAAAGTTTCCTATAAAAGTCATCATTGGCATCATTAATCCAGATAATGCTTGCGCTTTAAATGCACTATTTCTTAATTTATCATTCATTTCATCAAATGCTTCAATAGCTTTTGCTTCACCATTGTAAGCACGCACAACAGTGTGACCAGAATACATTTCTTCAATGTGTCCATTAATTTGTCCTAAATGTTTTTGTTGATTTTTAAAGTGTTTTTGCGATAAACGCATTACACTCATCATAAACACAAATCCTACTGCTGTTGATAAAATTGCCGTAATTGTCAATTCTACATTCGTAATAAACATCATGAATACAGATCCTACAATCAAAGTAACGGCAGAAATAAATGTTCCAACCGATTGAGATAATGTTTGACCAATTGTATCTACATCATTTGTAACACGAGAGAGTACATCACCTTTAGATGTCTTTGCAAAGTACCCCATCGGTAAGCGATTAATTTTTTTAGAGATATCCGTACGTAATTTCTTTGCTGTTTTTTGCATTACAGTTGAAATCATCAATCCTTGCGTAATTGACAGAATATAACTAATCGCATAGATGACTGCTAAGCTCAACCCAATTGTCATAATCGTGTCAATATCAATTCCAGCACTTGGATCCTTCATCGAAGACTGGATCCCTGCTGTAATTTCATCAGTTAACTGTGTTAAAACACCTGGTCCATTAAGCGTCAGCATTGACCCACCCATTGCAAAGAGAATCGCAATCAACATGTGGATACGGTATTTTCTAATGTATGCGACAAGTTTTTTTACAGTCTCTTTCATGTTTTTGGCTTTTTCGCCACCCATTTGCATTCCTGGACCACGACGAGCTGGTTGCTTTTTATCGTTAGACCCTAATTCATAATTATTTTTAGGCATTTTCTAATTCCTCCTGTGATAATTGTGATAATGCAATTTGTTTATAAACTTCACAATTTTCTAGTAGTTCAGTATGTGTTCCTTTTCCTACAATTTGTCCATCTTCAAGCACGATAATTTGATCTGCATCTTTAATTGTACCGATACGTTGTCCTACAATTAATCTTGTCGCATCATCACATTCATCATTTAATGTTTGTCTTAGTGCACGATCAGTTTTATAATCTAGAGCGCTAAATGAATCATCAAAGATAAAGATTTCAGGATCACGATAAACGGCACGAGCAATCGAAATACGTTGTTTTTGTCCACCAGAGAAATTTCTTCCACCTTGTGCAACATAAGCATCATATTGTTCATCTAAACCCTCTACAAAGTCTGCAGCTTGTGCTGTATCAATTGAGTCAGCCAAGTGTGTTTCATCTTTATTTGAGTTCATATTATCTCCAAAGATGACATTGCTTGTGATTGTCCCAGTAAATAGAGTGGCACGTTGAGAAACATAACCAACTAAACCAGTAAGTGCATTTTTTGTATATTCTTTTACATTGATTCCATTAACAAGAACTTCACCCTCGCTTACATCATAGAAGCGTGGTACTAAGTTAACAATAGTACTCTTACCACATCCCGTAGATCCAATAAAGGCTACTGTTTCCCCTTGCTTTGCGACAAATGAAATGTTTTTCAATACATAATCTTCAGCATCTGGATATTTGAAGCTTACATTCTTAAACTCAACTTCTCCTTTTTTACCAATGATACCTTCATCATGTGTACCTTCTTTGATTGTTTCTTCTGTATCCGTGATTTCATTGATACGTTTCGCCGCAACCGATGCACGAGGAAACAACATAAATACCATAACTAACATCATGAATGAGAATATCACCTGCATAGCATAAGAAGAGAAGACAATCATATCAGAGAATAGTGTGATTTTATCCATCCCTATTGCTTCATTAATAATTACCGCACCAACAAGGTAAACTGCAAGTACTAATCCATTACTTACCATTTGAATACTTGGCATAAGGAATGACATCGTGCGAGATGTAAATAAATTTGTCGATGTTAAGTCTTCATTTGCCCCTTCAAATTTTTTCTCTTGGTAATGCTCGGCATTGTAAGCACGCACTACGTTTAGTCCATCTAAACTCTCTTTAGCAACCTTATTAATGTTGTCTGTTAATACTTGAAGTTTTTTGAATCTTGGTACCGCTAATGATAAGCAAGTTCCTACAATTAGTAGTAACACGGCAACGGCAACAATTGTGACAACTGTCCATGAACCATTTTTATCAGAAATTTTCATGATTGCCCAGACTGCAGTAATAGGTGCTTTAATTAACATTTGCATCCCCATTACAATAAACAGTTGGACTTGTGTAATGTCATTTGTCGTTCTTGTGATTAAACTTGAAGTCGAGAACCCATTGACTTCCTTCATTGAAAATCCCATGACTTTCTTAAATACTTTCGAGCGCGTAATGAATGAAAAATTTGATGCAATTTTAGCTGCTATAATGGCAACTAAAATAGAAAGAATCAAACTGCCTACCGCACACAATAGCATACTAAATCCAGCAGCATAGATATCACTCATCGCACTTCCTTCAATTTGAACTAACTGTGTAATTTCTGACATGTAGTCAGGTAAAGTTAAATCTAATGATACTTGCATTAATACGAGTATTACTACAACTCCTACAAGTAATAAATCTTTTGTTTTAATGTTTCTAAGTACTTTAAACATACTAATCCTCCATATTGGTTGTTTCTAATTCTTTAAAGATGTCTCTTAAGTGGGAAAATTTACTCATCATCAGTTCTAGTTCTTCTAACCCGATTTCATCGATAACTCTCCCCAGCGCATGTGTCATTTTTTGCTCAAGTCTGAGTGTTAACCTAGAGCCTTTATCACTTAATCTAATTAAAGTTGCACGTGCATCATTAGGACACTCTGACCTGATAATCAACTGTTTTGCCTCTAACTTCTTTAATAGAATAGCCATTCTTGCTGAACTGACACCAAGTGCTTTACATAAGTCTGATGATTTTGTATCATCTGGATGCTCATGAAGATAGCGTACTGCTGCCATTACCCCAAAGTGTATCTTATTTATTTCCTCGAGATTCTTTTGTGGTCGATTCTCATACAAAATTTGAAACGCTTTTAAAATCTGCTCTTGTGTTGCCATAGTCAACCTCCTTTAGCTAACTGTGTTAGTTAAAAAACTAACCTAGTTAGCATTGTATTATAACTAACCTAGTTAGTCAATAGATATTTTATGTGCGATTGTGTGAAATTGTGTACAAAAAAAGATATAGCATCTATGCACTATATCTTAATTAATTTATTTATTGCGGCTTAGTGGAAGCATTGCTGCTCCAACAACACCTGGTTCATCAAGCATTGCTTCTTTGAACTCAATGCTTTGCATTGGTGGATGTACCATCTCTTTGAAATATTCTTGCATTTTTTCATAGAAACAATCTTTAGCTTTCATTACTCCACCACCCATTACAATCACATATGGATCTACAACATGGGCAATTGATGAAAACATGATTGCTAAGTCTTTTGCCATTTTATCACAAATATCTAAGGCAATTGGATCATTTTGGCGAGCTAAATCAAATACATCTTTAGCTGCAGTGATATGTTCACCAATACGCTCTTTACCAATTCGCCCAATAGCTGTTCCACTTGCATCATTTTCAACTGCACCTGCATTTAAATGATTATGTTTTTTTCCAGCACGATCAGTGATGATGTTGGCAATTTCCCCTGCATATCCATTTTTCCCAGAAACAAGTTGACCGTTCACTACTAATGCTCCACCTACTCCCGTAGATACTGTCGTATAATAAACAATCGGTAATTTTTGACCTGCACCTACAAGTGCTTCTGCAAGTCCTGCAACATTAGCATCGTTATCCAAATATACTGGCATATTGAATTTTTCACCAATTACTTCAGCAAATGGATATTCAGCACAACCTGGTAAGTTAGTTGACATTTTAATTACATTTTTTACTGTGTCCACAGGACCTGGAACACCAATTCCAATTCCTACACATTCTTGCCAATTATCGATTTGTCCGATAAGTTCAATCATATTTTCGCATACGCGCTCAGGTCCTTCATGTCCATATGAAGGTCCTTTAATTTCTTGTAAAATTGTACCCTCTTCAGTTACCTTTGCAACACGTACATTTGTCCCACCTAAATCTAGACCAATTACTTTTTTCATACATTTCTCCTCTTTCAATATTTTTATTATACCGCTTTCATTTCTTATGCACAATTACAAAATAAAAAAGATGAGAAATTCTCATCTAATTTACTGCTTTTCCATAACAATCATAATCTTGAGCACGCTCAATGTAAACATGTGTAAACGTACCAAGTTCATGGTCCTGATCGCTTGTAAAGTAAATAAAGCCATCAATTCCATCTGGTGCACTATGTACAGAACGACCAAGATATCGACCACTCAAACCATCAACATTTTCAATAAGAACTTCAAGTGTTTTCCCGACAAGCTCTTGGTTTTTTTGAAGTGAAATCCCTTGTTGAAGTTGCATAAGTTCATGCAGACGAGCCTCTTGTGTCTCTACTGGAACTTCATTTGGCATATCATAAGCAGGTGTATCCTCTTCTTTCGAATAAGTAAAAGCACCTAATCGATCAAACTCTACTTCACTCATTAAGTTCAACATATTTTTGAAATGTACATCATTCTCTTGTGGAAACCCAACAATCATTGTTGAGCGAAACACTGGCATCTCAAATGTCTCCTTAATTAATTGAATCGAATCTTTAACACTTTGAATAGTTCCACGTCGATTCATTAGCTTTAACATTTCGTCATCACCATGTTGAAGTGGAATATCAAAATATGGAAGTACTTTATCACATGCCTTCATCGCTTGAATCAATTCTGGAGTTAGTGTATCTGGATACATATAAAGTATACGAATCCAATGAATTCCTTCAATTGCATTCAATTCTTTAAGTAAGTCTTTTAACTTGCATTCTTGATATAGATCAATTCCATATCTTGTCGTATCTTGGGCAATTAACACAAGTTCTTTAACGCCTTGTGTAGCCATCATTTTAGCTTCAATAATTAACTGGTCCATTGGATAAGAAACATAATCTCCACGAATAAGTGGAATAGCACAATATGTACAGCGATTTGAACAACCTTCTGCAATTTTCAAATAACCCATCCAAGGTTTTGTCGACATTAAACGTTTTGACTTACCATATTGATTAAATTCTAACCCTAATTCCTCAGTTAAAATTGCAGCCATATTTTTATATTCATCTACCCCAATAAAGCGATCAACTTCAGGAAGTTCATCCATAAGTTGAACTTTATAGCGCTTGGCAAGACAGCCAAATACAATCAACTTTCTACAGCGTCCTTGTTTATATTCAGCCATTTCTAAAATTGTGTTCACACTTTCTTCTTTTGCTGGATCAATAAAGCCGCATGTATTAACCATTAATACATCTGCTTGTTTTGGATCATTCACAATTACACATCCTGCATCTTTTAAAACACCCATGATGTTTTCACTATCTACTAAATTTTTACTACATCCTAATGATATAAAACCTATATTCATAACTACCTCTACTTCAATCTATTTTTATCAACCTATTATAAAGCATAAATAGATATCCGTCTATAGATTAACATTTGTCATTTTCATTCGAATTATTGACTTTAACAAGACATTACTCAAGAAACAGGCTATACTATAGTCGGTGATAAAATATGATACAAATAAATCAAATAAAGTGTCCACTTGATGTGGATACAACACAACTACAACCTTATATTGCAAAGAAATGTCGAATTAGCTCAGAAGATGTCATTTCCTACACAATATTAAGACAATCTATTGACGCTAGAAAAGATCTTTGTTTTATCTTTTCCGTCCTAGTCGAAACAAGCAAACAAAAAATTATATTGAAACGCAAAGATAAAGATATTACCTTATCTGCCCCGACCAAAGCTTTGAAGTTTAGACAAGTGTATATGCCAAAGCGACCAATTGTCGTTGGTTTTGGGCCTGCAGGAATGTTTGCAGCATTAGCATTAGCTAAAGCTGGATGTCGTCCTGTTGTATTTGAGCGTGGAAAAAAAGTAGAAGATCGCATTGAAGATGTGAATGAATTTTGGAAAACTGGCGTACTAAACCCCCAAAGCAATGTTCAATTTGGTGAGGGTGGAGCTGGTACTTTTTCTGATGGAAAGCTAACAACTCGAATTAAAGATGAACGCATTCGCTTTATACTGGAGCAATTTGTTGAAGCGGGAGCACCTGAAGATATTTTATATCAACAGCATCCTCATATTGGAACTGACTTACTTGTCCACATTGTCAAAAAAATTCGCAATCAAATCATTGAGCTTGGTGGAGAAATTCATTTTGAACATCAAGTAACAAGTCTTCTTATTGAAGACAACAAAATCTATGGTGTTGAGGTTAATCAAAATCAAGTATTAGCTGATGATGTTATTTTTGCGATAGGTCATAGTGCCATTGATACACTCAAAGCAGTTCAAGCACAAGGTGTTCAGATGCAAGCTAAAGATTTTGCAGTAGGTGTGCGCATTGAGCATCCTCAACAATGGGTAAATGAAACACAGTATAAAGAATATGCTAATCACAGTGCTCTAAAAAGTGCAGAGTATCGCCTAACAATGCGTACATCAAAAGGACGAGGAGCTTATACTTTTTGCATGTGTCCTGGAGGAACTGTTGTTGCCGCAAGCAGTCAGGAAGGCCAAATCGTCGTCAACGGCATGTCAGAGAGCACACGTGATAAACAAAATGCCAATAGTGCTCTTCTTGTCCAAGTTAAGCAATCAGATTTAGAAGATCATTTATTTGCAGGTGTAGATTACATCGAAGCTCTAGAGCGCAGAGCTTATGCTTTTGCTAATCAGACTTATCATGCCCCTGCACAGTGGGCTTATGAGTTCTTAAACGAAGAAGGTACACCTAACTTAGAAACAAGTTATCCACTACCATTAACTTATATAAATCTGCGTGAGCTATTTGATTCATTTGTGAATGAATCATTAGAAGAAGCATTGCAAGATTTTGATCGTAAAATGCCTGGCTTTAAAAATGGTTTAATGATTGGTGTAGAAACACGCTCATCAAGTGCTATTCGCGTTCCACGAGATACTGATAGTTTTATTTCAACATCTACACTGGGATTATACCCTTGTGGTGAGGGCGTTGGTTATGCTGGGGGTATCATGTCGAGTGCCGTTGATGGAATACGATGTGCTCAAGCTTTATTAGCGAAATTCAGATAAAATTCACATAGAATACATATTAAAATCATAATCAAATCCTATACTAAGCATATAAACACAAAAGGAGCTAAAATGATGAATGAATTTAATGAAAATAACAATTTAAATGAACAAGAAAATATAAGCAATGAAACTATTAAAGATCCAATCATTGAGGATTTAAAACAAGTCATCACTGATGAAATTAGATTACAGCCAAACTCACCTAAGCAAAAAACAAACTGGAAAACAGTCTTGTTAAGTGGGACACTGGCTACAGTACTTGGGTTTGGTGGAGCTAGTTTAGCCCTCCAACTCAACGGAGAAAATCAAACCATCGTTTACCAAAGTCCAAGTACAATCACTCAAACGACGAATGATCCAACAACATTATCGGTTGAAGCACAAGTAGCTAATGCTGTTAGCGATAGTGTGGTCGTAATTACCACAGAAACAAATGTGCAAAGTTCATTTTATCAAGACTACACTGCTCAAGCAGCAGGTTCTGGGGTTATTTATTCGACTAATGGATATATCATCACCAACAATCATGTAATTGAAGGTGCTACGACAATCCAAGTAACACTCAGTAATGGAGAAACTTATCCTGCAACACTTGTAGGTCGTGATTCTCGAACAGATTTAGCTGTCATTAAAATTGAAAAAGATGGATTAACTCCTGCGACACTAGGAAGTAGTTCAAATCTTGTAGTAGGAGAGCTTGCCATTGCTGTTGGTAATCCACTTGGTACACTTGGTGGTACTGTTACTAATGGGATCATAAGTGCCACTGATCGCGAAATAACACTGGAAGATGGAATTACTCGAAATCTTCTTCAGACAAATGCGGAAATCAATGAAGGAAACTCAGGTGGAGGATTATTCAACTCTACAGGCGAACTCATTGGAATCGTCGTAGCAAAATCAAGTGGGACAAATGTAGAAGGAATTGGATTTGCGATTCCTGTCGATGATGTAAAAACTGTCGTTGAAGATATTATTAATGAAGGTTATGTTACAGGACGTCCAGCACTTGGTGTTAGTGTGATGAGTATAGAAGATTACCAAACTGCACTTTCTTATGGTGTAGATAAATATGGTGTTTATATTGCCGATATCATTGAAAACTCAGCAGCTCAACTTGCTGGCCTTGAAGTTGGAGATATGATTGTAGGTATGAATGGTCAAGTGGTGACATCATTTGATGAGTTATCTGAAATCATCAATGAAAATGAAGTAGGTGACAGCGTTACAATTCAAATTGAACGAAATGGCCAACTACTCGACATTGAAGCAACACTTCAAGAAAATACAACACAAAATTAAATTATAAAAAATGTGGAAAGATTTAATCTCCACATTTTTTTATTGCCAATTTTCAAAACTTAAATCACCACTAACGCTATCAAACTCAACTTCAATTAAATTGGTTGAAGAATTGTAATGATATTCATTTTCCACATCACCACTTATTGTGCTTTCATCCACTTCGACAGAGATTAGACCGTGAAGTTCAATCTCTGTATCTCCACTGACAGTATCAATTGAAATACTTTCTGTTTGATCATTAGCAATGAGTTTTACATCAGAGCTCACATTATTGATATCTATTGTTTTAGCAGCTTGCATCACTTTTGCATCTGCACTAACTAAGTCAAGGGCAAGGTGATCTATTGGTGCATCAATATAAATCGTGTCAGATACAGTGTGTACATCAATATCCACTGTTTGTCCTTTAGGAATCTCAATCAACCACTCTCCATTTGAACTCCAAATTCCGATTGTATTTGCTCCATCTATAGATAACGTTCCATTTTGACTTGAGATTTCATCATTAATGCGAAATCCGATTCCCTCATAGTTCACTGTCGTAGTAACAATGATTTCATCGACATCTGCCTCAACTATCGTAATAGGATTGCTTGTGACATGAATATTTATTTCTTCAACATCATTAAATGTGTAAACGATTGGCTCTTCAAGTGGTTTTATGCCACCAAAAATAAACCCTTTACTCAAAGCTATCAACAAAAGGACAATGATAAGTACAACTAAACTAAATATCTTAGCCAATAAAAATGTTCGTCTATTCATAGTTTTCTCTCAATTCAAGGACAGCAGATGTGATTGATGATAATGCTGCTGCAATCGGAAACACAATCCAACTTACTCCCCACATATTAAACACAAATCCTACAAGAAAGAAAAAACCCAGTGCTGATATCCATATGATTGTGTCAATCATTTTCAATTTTAGTTTGTTCTTGCTTGATAATTTTGGCTCATCCTCTTGCATGAACTTAAGCTCTTTCGGAGTCGTCATGCTGATATAGATCAATAATCCTACTCCAATGGCAATCATCACAAACATTACAATTAAACCAATGACAGCATATTCATCTTCCAAACCAATGCTTTCTCCATAAGTTGCAAAACCAATCAAGGCAATTATCGATATAATAAACAGCATTACTGCAGTTGCAGTAACAATCGCATTGCGTTTACGATATGCCTTTATTTCTTCCATATCATCTTTTGTAGCTTTAAGATCATCGAGTAAAGCATCAATATCACCTAAACTACTTAGTGTCATATTAAATGCTTGGGCTTCAGGAAAACCTTGACTTAAATAGTCATTGTAACGATCCATACAATTTGCAAGCACTTCTTCCTTTAACTCAACTGCTTTTTTACTCATTCTTGTTTCAATAAATAAACTGTCTACATAGTTTTCAATTCGCTTACTCATCTGTATTTCCTCCTTCAACATTTTTTAATAATTGGTCAATCATTGATTTAGCACGACGCCAATCTTTATAATTCTCAATATATAGCTGCTTCCCTAGTTTTGTAATCGTATAGTATCTGCGGCGAGCACCCGTTGTTTGATCACCCCAGTAAGAGGAAATGAATCCCCCTGCTTCTAATCGTCTAAAGGCAGAGTACAATGTTGCTTCTTTTAGCTCATACTCATGATTTGTGGTTTCTTGAATTACTTTATTAATCTCATAGCCATAACTATCTTGCTCATACAGCAAAGATAAAATGATTGATTCGGTATAGCCACGGATTACATCTGATATCACTAACATTCTATCACCTCACATATACATCTTAATGCAACATACCTCGCCTGTCAATGTATATTTTTTACTGATGTATATAAATAGTACTTTGATTCTCAAATTGTTTATTTACATCTTTCTTCATTCGACTTATAATTACAAGTAAAGTGACGCTACGCGTATACTTAAGGAGATCAATATGTTTAAGATTTTAACTAAAGAAGTTTTAGCTACAAATGTATTAAAAATGCAAATACATGCTCCTCTAATCGCAAAAAAAGCCCAACCCGGCCAATTTATTATTTTTAGAGTTACCAAAGAGGATGAGCGTGTTCCATTAACGATTGCTGATTATGATCGTAATACTGGCTCTATCACGATTATATTTCAAATGGTTGGAGCATCGACTCAGCGTTTAGGGGCTCTGAATGTAGGAGATTCTTTAAGTGATTTTGTCGGCCCTTTAGGTACACCAAGTCACCTAGATGGATTAAAAAAAGTTGCCATTGTTGGAGGTGGCGTTGGTTGCGCTATTGCCTACCCAATTGCCAAACAACTTCATAAACAAGGTACAATTGTACATTCGGTTATTGGATTTAGAAACCAAGACGCGCTCATATTGGAAAATGAATTTCGTGCTGTAAGTGATGAGTTATGTTTGATGAGCGATGATGGAAGCGCCGGACAAAAAGGATTAGTAACACAAGGTCTTGCACAATTTATTGACCAAAATCCTGACTATGATGAAGTAATCACAATTGGACCGCTTATCATGATGAAATTTGTCTGTGAGCTTACAAAAAAACATAACATCAAGACAACTGTAAGTATGAATCCAATCATGATTGATGGAACTGGAATGTGCGGATGTTGTCGATTAAGTGTGGATAAGAAAATAAAGTTCGCCTGCGTTGATGGTCCTGATTTTGATGGTCATCTAGTTGACTTTGACGAAGCAATAAATCGAAATAATATTTATCGCTCTCATGAATTACAACGTGAAGATGAATGCAATTTAATGAATAAGGAGGTAGCTTAGTTATGCCAAATATGTCGATGACTAAAGTCCCTATGCCTCATCAAGATCCCCAAATAAGAAATAAAAACTTTGAAGAAGTAGCACTTGGTTATACACCCGAACAGGCCGTTGAAGAAGCAACAAGATGCCTTAACTGTAAGCATCAGCCCTGTGTTAAAAACTGTCCTGTGATGATTGATATCCCAAAATTTATAGAAGAAGTAGCACAACAAAAATTTGAACAAGCTTATTATACAATAAGTCAATCAAGTGCACTTCCTGCTGTCTGTGGTCGTGTTTGCCCACAAGAAACACAGTGTGAACAAACTTGTGTTCGTGCTATTAAAGGAGAATCTGTTGCAATTGGACGCTTAGAGCGCTTTGTCGCTGATTACTATCGAGAACATGGCGATAAGACAATCTCTAAACCAACTTCTAATGGAAAAAAAGTGGCTGTGATTGGGGCTGGTCCAGCTGGCCTAAGTGCAGCGAAAGACTTGGCTGTATTTGGTTACCAAGTCACAGTATTTGAAGCATTACATGAACCTGGTGGAGTATTAGTATATGGTATTCCTGAGTTTCGTTTACCAAAATCAATTGTCCATGAAGAAATCCAAACCTTATTAGATCTTGGTGTCGACATTCAAAACAACATGGTCATTGGAAAAATACTTACGTTAGATGAATTGTTTGAAATGGGATATGAATCTATTTTCATTGGAACTGGTGCTGGATTGCCTTCTTTTATGAACATTCCTGGAGAAAACTTAAAAGGAGTGTACTCAGCTAATGAGTATCTCACTCGTGTCAACTTAATGAAAGCTTATCGTGATACAAGTGCAACACCTATCCTTAAACCTCAACGAACTGCGGTGATTGGAGGAGGAAATGTTGCAATGGATGCAGCGCGTAGTGCACTTCGTCTTGGAGCACAAGAAGTATATATTATCTATCGTCGTGGTATGGAAGAATTACCTGCACGACTAGAAGAAATACATCATGCTCAAGAAGAGGGCATCCAATTCATTACACTTACTTCTCCAGTTGAAATCTTAGGAGATGAGGAAGGCTTCGTAAGAGCAGTACGCTGTCAAAAAATGCAACTTACTGAACCGGATGAAAGCGGACGTCGTCGCCCAGTAGTCGTTCCTAATAGTGAATTTGAAATTGAGCTACAGACGATAATTATGAGTATTGGTACATCATCAAACCCACTACTTACATCAAGTTCTCCAAATCTTGAACTTAATAAATGGGGATGTATTATCACAAATGAGTCAGGAGAAACCTCGATTGAACATGTATATGCAGGAGGAGACGCTGTTAGCGGTGCTGCAACTGTCATCATGGCGATGGGTTCTGGAAAAATTGCCGCCAATGCAATTCATGAAAAATTAACTCAAAAATAAATTGAAATCTCGCTTTTACTAAAGTGAGATTTTTTTATTCGGGTATATTTTAAGTATGTTTCATGTTCTCTCTACTATTTTACAGTAAATGTGGTAAAATAAAATTGAAGTATACATATAAATATGGAGGATATTATGAGATTAGTAACTAGATCAGACTTCGATGGTTTAGCTTGCGCTGCATTATTAAAGCATGCTGGTGTAATTGATCATTGGAAATTCGTACATCCAAAAGATCTTCAAGATGGCTTATTTGAAGTTACTGAAAACGATTGTTTAGCAAATGTACCTTATGTTCCTGGTTGTGGATTGTGGTTTGACCACCATTCAAGTGAACATGAAAGATTAGAATTAGAAGGTAAATACAAAGGTGAAAGCCGCCTTGCCCCTTCCTGCGCTCGTATCATTTACGAATACTATGGTGGAGAAAAAACATTCCCTAACCTTGATGAAATGATGTGGGGAGTAGACAAAGTAGACTCAGCTGACTTAACAGTTGATGAAATTAAAAATCCAACAGGTTGGATTTTAATGGGATTCCTTATGGACCCACGCACAGGACTTGGACGTTGGCGTGATTTTACTATTTCTAATTATGCTTTAATGGAAAAACTAATTGATTGTTGCCTGACATTAAAAATCGAAGACATCCTCGCCCTACCTGATGTGAAAGAGCGTGTAGATGTGTACTGGGAGCAAAACCAAAAATTCACAGAAATGGTTCAGGCACATACACGCACAGAAAGAGATGTCATCATTAGTGACTTACGTGGAGTAGATCCTATCTACTCAGGAAATCGTTTCTTAATTTATAGTTTGTATCCTGAACAAAACATCTCCGCTTGGATTGTGAGTGGACGTGGGGGACAAGGATGTAGTTGTGCTGTAGGATATTCAGTAGTCAATCGTACATCTGAAGTCAACGTCGGTCGACTGATGCTTAAATATGGTGGCGGTGGTCACAAAGCAGTAGGTACATGCCAGTTTTCCAATGAAGACATGGATGAAAAAATTCCAAGTTTACTTGAGGAATTAATCAATAATTAAAAAAAAGTTCTAGCCCTGTATTGTAACAGGTAACTAGAACTTTTCTTATTTTAGTATTGGCCAATAATCTTTATTGGCAATAATCATATCATCTAAGATTTCCTTTGCGACTTTTGCGCTAGGAATAGTACGATTAATTGTGAAAGCCTCTAATACTTTACGATAACTACCTTCTACCATACCTTCGATCAACAGTTTTTCACAGTTTGCCTGCTGCATAATCAAAGTTTGATAGAATCGCTTTGGCGCTTCCTGTTTGATTACTTCAGGACCATTTTTTCCAAGATATGCCGGCACTTCGACCATTACATCATCATCAATATTTTCAAGTGCACCATTGTTTGGTACAATTACCAAATATTTTCGTTTAGTGTCATTCTTAATTGCAATAGCTAAGTCAGCAATCCAATCTCCATGATCTCCCGCATAAAATGTCTTTGCATCAACTTCTCCAGTTTCGAGATATTTTTCGATTCCTTTAAACAAATCTGCTTCGCGAGCATCCATCACTTCATTAGCACGTGTTTTATTTGGATCGCTATGTTCTACAGATTCCTTTGGAAGAAGATAGTAATTCATATACGTATTCGGTAAATATTCTGGAAATAACTCTAACATTTCATATACAGATTTCCAAACATGAATCCACGATTGATTTGCATGTCGATTCACATTCGTTGGATCACTGATACGATCAATGATTTCTTTAGGAAGCAAAATGCGGTGTTCTTTCACATATGTTTTAATTTCCTCTAATACATCTCGTCCTTCATAACTCATTTTAGTAAACCATCCAAAGTGGTTTAATCCAAAGTAGTCATAATCAATTGCATTGTGATCCTTAATTCCTAAGCATTGCCCAATAATAGCAATGATGGCAATCGGCATATCACAAATATTTATGATTCGCGCATTAGGGCGAAGTAAGCGACATCCTTCTGATACAATTGATGCCGGATTTGAATAATTTAATATCCAATGATCTTTTGCTGCATATTTTTCGACATCATCAATTAAGTCAATCATTGGAAATAATGTTCTCATTCCATAGGCAAGTCCACCAGCCCCACATGTTTCTTGACCAACACAGCCGTGTTTTAGTGGAATTTTCTCATCTTGTTCACGCATTTTATATCCACCAACGCGCATTTGAGAAAAGATAAATTTTGCATCTTGATATGCTTCTTGCTTATCTGTAGTTACTGTTAACTTCACAGAACTTTTTAGTTGATTTTCAATAATCCATTTTACAATTACGGCAACTTTATCTTGTCTTTCTTTATTGATATCGTATAAGCGTACTTCGCTTACACCTAATTCTTTCTCTTTTTGTATAATTGACTTTACAATCCCTGGAGTAAATGTACTTCCTCCACCTACTAAGGTAATAATCATTTTTTAACCTACTTTCCTAAATGTTTCTCTACTGCATTTCTAATTTCAGGTACTTGAAGTCCAATAATAACTTGAATGTCATTTCCCTTTTTTACAATCCCACTATTTTGAACAACATTGATTTTATCATCATTAATGAGTTCAACGTCTTTTACATTTACACGTAAACGTGTGAAGCAATTTTCAACCGAATTAATATTTGATGCCCCACCCAGACCTTCTACAAGAGTTGCAATGTTTATTTCATTAATTGTTACATTTTGTTCTACTTGTGCAGGTATTTTTTCTTCTTTATCAACTACTTCATCTTCGCGACCAGGTGTTTTAAAATTAAATGCTTTAATCAAGAATGTAAACACAAAGAAATACAGCAAAATTTGAATTGCTCCCAATAAGAAGAACATTGGATAATTCGTTAATTCTGCACCTAATACGATGTTTGTGATAGATGAAGTGATTAAGTTTCCACTCACTGCTGTAACATTGAAAATTGACAATAATGCAATAAATAATCCGGCAATAACTGAATGCACGACATACAATAATGGTGCAACAAATGCAAACATAAAATCAATTGGCTCAGTAATTGATGCAACACACGCTGTAATTACTAATGGAATCATCATAGCGCGAATACGAGGACGATTCTCCTTTTTAGCAGTATAAATAAATGCTGCTCCAATTCCAATATAACCGAACATCTTGGTGAATCCATTCGCCATATAAAAAATTGAACTTGAGAATGTTTCTACACCCATTTGTATTTCTGTTGCCATAATTGGATATGCACCTGCAATTGTTGTATCGCCAAGTTGAAGCACACCACCTACATCAGTGAACATAAATGGCATATAAACTAAGTGATGTAATCCTGTTGGTAATAATAAACGATCTAAGAAACCATACAAAAATAACCCAAAATCACCTGCTTCTTTTATAAATGATGTTAAGGCAGAAATCCCTTGTTGCGCAAATGGCCAAAGATATGTTGAAGCTAGCCCAAAGCCAATCATCACAAATACCATTACTGCAAACGAGAAATTTGGACCAGAATATATTTGCATTGCACCTTTAAAACGTTTACTCGAAGTTTTGTTAAACACAAAACCTGTTAAGAACCCAACGATAATTCCCCCAAATACGTTCATATCTACATTTTGAATTCCAAGAATTTCAGATTGACCTGATCCCATCAATCCAAACAT
>CAYJEY010000011.1:38672-59749 GCA_964369385.1 uncultured Holdemania sp. | reverse complement strand
ATATTAGAATCAAAAAATATAATTCAATCAATGTCTAGAAAAGGAAATTGTTTAGGTAATTCACCAACGGAAAATTTCTTTGCAAGATTAAAGAATGAAATGTTTTATGGAAAAGAAAGTACTTTTAAGACACTTAATGAATTAAAGGTAGCAATAGTAGAATATATTGATTATTATAATAATCAAAGGATTATAACAAAGTTAAAAGGAATGACTCCTATACAGTATAGAAATCATTCCTTAGCATGTTAATTCAATGTCCAATAAAGTGGGTTCACTTCATTGGCAGGTTTTTTATGTTTATTGTGTGCAAATTTGATTGTTTGGCTGCATAAGCAGATCATTTGATTTATGTGTAAAAACCTCAGTTACAAAACTAACTCTAATGTCTGGCGGTAAATCAGTTGTGAGGCGATGAGTAAGGGCATTTAAAATCCCAAGCGGAGAGCGTCCTTTGGCAATGCTTAATAACACTGCGAATTGTTGCATATTAACTTGTGTATATACATCAACACTTCTTAGTGTATTGCTAAGTTTTTCTTTAAATTGCTCACTTAGTTCAATAGATTCATTTTTTTCAATTGTTGCTAGCATAATATATTTAATGGATTTATCGCGAAATGATTTACGATGTTCGTACTGGATGATTGTCTTAAAGGTCAGGTAATCACAATAGTAGGGTGCACTTGAAATATCCTCTTTGATTGCATGTACAAAGTTGTCGATATTGATGCGATTATTATTTGAACTTTGAATAAGTTTGCTAAAGCTTTCAATTTCTAATTCAGCATCAAGTTCGTTACGATATTGTTTTGTAATGAACGTATAATATTTTAGTGCATCATTGTATTGTTTATTAGAATATAAAGAGTGCAAATAAATCTCAATCAATCCTTCGTGTAAGGGATTAAATGAAAGTGCAGTTTTTGCGATTGCAGCAACATCTGAATATTTCTTTTTCTTCATCAGATCTTCGCAATAACTAAGTGTTGAACGAATATAGAGTGTACGATAGTAATTACGATCACTATAAATCCAATCATAACTTAAATTAACAAGGAAATCAGCAGTGTACAACTTAAGAACATCATACAAGGATTTAGGATTAGGTGTTATTTGATGATCAAAGGTAACATCATCTAACAATTCAAAGTCAGTTTCAATTTCTAAATTAGGATTCAACTGATACGTATTGTTGTTTGTGACAATCCAGTCAATATTGGCAATATGTGGATTTGTTTTAATAATTTTACGCATTCTAAAAATTGAGGCTTTCAAGTTTTGATTCACTGCAATGTGATCCCCCCAAACTTGAAAGTGAATGTCTTCTTTTTCAATGTGGTGTTTACGATTGCACACAAACAATGCAAATAATGATGAAAGTTGCTTACCGAGTAGACTCTCTAAATCGATTACTTGACCACTAATTTCTATAGTAAGTGTTCCAAACATTTTTATTTTAATAAGGCTCATACTTATCCCTTCCTTATAGTTTTCATTTTTATTAAATTAATATATCATATTTCACCAAAGTTGGGTAGCCTAAACGCTAAAGTAGTGAAATGCGTTAAAAAGCAGAAAAAAACAGCAATCATGATTGAATGCTGTTAAAGAATAATATTGGTGCACGCGACAAGACTTGAACTTGCACGAGTTGCCTCATACGCCCCTCAAGCGTACGTGTCTGCCATTCCACCACGCGTGCGTAAAAGTATTATATCAAATGCTACAAAAAAAAGATAGTCTAAAATTGTTTGGAAATTTGAATTCATTTAAGTTAAACTAGACAAGTAAGAGGTGGCAAATATGAAACGTTTAATGATATTAATAATGAGCTTATGTTTTTGTTTTAGTAGCTTAAACAATGTAAAAGCTGAAGAGATCACAATATATAGTGAGTATTACTTGTTGATTGATCGAGAAAATGGAGAAGTTATTTTTGAGCAGGGAAGTGATGAGTTGATTTATCCAGCTTCAATGACAAAGATGATGACGTTGTTAGTGGGAATAGAAAATATTGAAGATTATAGTGAAGAAGTAGTGTTAGATTACGATATATTTGCAGGACTTTATGAAGCTAATGCTTCTATGGCTGGATATGGACTTAATGAGGTAGTGACACTAGAAGACACTTTATATGGTTTATTTCTTCCTTCAGGCGCAGAAGCAACAAGGGCAATCGCTTTTGAAGTTGCTGGAAGTGAATCGGCTTTTGTTGACTTAATGAATGAAAAAGCAGTTGAACTTGGAATGTTTAATACACATTTTGAGAACACAACAGGACTTCATGATGATGAGCATGTCACAACTTTGCAAGACATGGCTATCCTATTAGAATATGCATTAAATAATGAAATGTTTTATGAGGTATTTTCGACAAGATATTATACATCATATAGTGGTTCATACCATCAATCAGGACTCAGTTGGCAAAGTAGTATGTTTAAAAATATTGAGTCGATTGGATGGGGAGAATTAGATGAGTCTGCAATTATAGGTGGTAAAACAGGTTATACCAATCCTGCGGGGTTATGTTTAGCTTCAATTGCTTCTTATGATGGTCGTGATTATATGCTAATTAGTGCAAAAGCTCCAATCAATGGACCATATCACGCTGTGGATGCGCTAAATGTCTATGATTTAATGTACAATCATTATTCAAAGGAAGTAGTTGTTTCGAAAGGGCAAGAACTAGTAAGTTTACCAGTAAGTTACAATTGGGATGTTGAAGAAATCGTAGGAGTTGCACTTGATGAAGTCGTAATGACAATCCCGAATGAAATGATTGATAAAATTGAAGTTCAACTCCATGTGCCTGATGAACTTGATGCTCCGATTCAAAAGGGAGATATTCTTGGTCAAGCACAGATTGTAATAGATGGTGAAGTGCTTAGAGTAAGTGATATAGTCGCTACAAATGATGTAGAGCGCAGTGAAATACTCTACTTTTGGTCACAGAGTATAATTTGGATACAATCAAATTTCATGTTGTCAGTGGGAGTTGTCGCAGGGATATTATTGATTATGATACTATGTTTTGCACGACGTAGACGCACATAAAGAAGGATGAAGACAAATAAAAGGGCTTACAAGCTCTTTTATTTTACGAAAGATTGAATTAATACTTTATTTTTTTGTTTTTATGTATATAATTAGTTGAACTATTCTAAATTAAAGATTGTATTTTTTATAAAGTACTATATAATTAGAATTTATGAAAAGGTGGTAACTATGTCATATCAAAAAATTATTAACATCGCAGTCATTGCTCACGTTGATGCTGGAAAATCAACTTTAGTTGATGCTTTTCTATCACAAAGTCATGTCTTCAGAGACAATGAAGAAGTAGTGGATTGTGTTATGGACAGCAACGATCTTGAAAGAGAGCGTGGAATCACAATTTATTCAAAAAACTGCTCAATCAATTACCAAGATTATAAAATTAATATCGTCGATACACCAGGACATGCTGACTTCTCAAGTGAAGTAGAGCGTATCATTCGTACAGTAGATACAGTAATTCTATTAGTTGATTCAAGCGAAGGACCAATGCCTCAAACACGTTTTGTACTTCAAAAGAGTTTAGAGAGTGGACTTCGTCCAATTCTATTGATCAATAAAATTGATAAAAAAGATTCACGTGTAACTGAAGTTATTGATCTTGTATACGATTTATTCTTAGATCTTGATGCAAATGATGAACAATTGGATTTCCCAATTCTTTATGGAATCGCAAGAGAAGGAATCGTTAGAAAAAATATGGAAGATACAAATACAGATATCGTTCCATTGTTTGAGACAATCTTAGAGCATGTAAAACCATATCCTGACCAAGCACAGGAACCTGTAGTGATGCAAGTTTCAGCACTAGCTTATGATGATTATATCGGGCGTCTTGGAATTGGGCGTGTATTTGCGGGGACTGTTAAAGAAGGTTCTACAATTACTGTGTGTAATGAGAACGGAAAAAAGAAAAACTGCAAAATCAATCAAGTATTTGTATATAAAGGACTAAGTCGAGTTCCTGTAAAAGAGGCTCAATGTGGAGAAATCGTTATTATTGCAGGTATTCCTGATATTGAAATCGGAGATACAATTAATCCAATGAATGAACCAAATCCAATGCCATCAATTACTGTTGAAGAACCTACATTGTCAATGTATTTTATGGTTAACTCTAGTCCATTTGCTGGAAGAGCTGGAAAATTTGTCACTTCACGTAACATTCGTGAACGTCTTCAAAAAGAACTTGAAGTCAATGTTGGATTAAAAGTAGAAGATACAGATAGTACAGATAGTTTTAAAGTATCTGGGCGTGGAGAACTTCATCTAAGTATTCTTCTTGAAAATATGCGACGCGAGGGGTATGAAGTTGCTGTATCAAAACCAGAAGTTATTTTCCATCGTGAGAATGGGGAATTGTTAGAACCAGTTGAAGAAGTAGTATGTAGTGTACCAAATGAGCATTCAGGTGCTGTTATCTCTAAATTAAACTTACGTAAAGGGATGATGGTAAATATCGTGGATGAGGGAAGCTATACACGTATTGAGTATCAAGTACCCACTCGTGGACTTATCGGATATCGTAGTGAATTCATCAATGACACAAGAGGAGAAGGAACATTAGTTCGTCGTCTTATTGGTTATGAAGGATATAAAGGTGAAATTACACAGCGTGCAAATGGAGCACTAGTTTCTACAGAAACTGGTACTGCAATGACATATGCACTTTGGAATATTCAAGAGCGTGGGCAGTTATTTATTCCGCCACAAACGGAAGTTTATGAAGGAATGGTTATCGGAATGAGTGCTCGTAACTTAGATATGGATGTAAATCCAATCAAAAATAAAAAATTAACTTCTATTCGCTCATCTGGAGCAGATGAAGCAATGAAATTAATCCCTGCGAAAGTCATGACATTAGAAGAAGCATTAGAGTTTATTAATGATGATGAACTAGTAGAATTAACACCAGCGGATATTCGTATTCGTAAGCGTTATTTAACTCCAATTGAGCGTAAACATGCTGCTCGTGGAAAATTAAATGTAGATTAGATACCTTAGGGTATCTTTTTTATACATGAAAAAACTGTACCTTTTGTGGGTACAGTTGGCTTTAAGATAATTTACTTGATGGGTTGGATATCATCAAGTATTTTTTTCATTTGAGTAGCTAATCCAATCGATTGAGCAACAGATATTGAACAAATACCAACCCGTATTCCATTTCCAAGTTTAATAGTATGAATGTGATTCTCTACTAACTTATCATAATACTGACTAAGTAGTGGTTCTTGAATATTAAGTGTGACAAAGAAGCCTTCTTTGAAAGGATAAGTTGGTAATCCGACTTCAAGTGCTTCTTGGTAGAAGTTAGTTCCACGCTGCCTTAATAAATCAACATAAACTTGTTTTTCGCTAATGAATGCATCTTTATTTAGTGTAGTGGCCCATACAAAGTTAGACATTGCGGCATTATTTACATTTGACCAACGTGCACGTGCTAGTTTAGTTAGGACAACATTTACTTCGCTTACTTTTTCATCATTTTTTCCAAGTAATATTGCTGCTCCTAAGCGAAGGCCATAGGCAGTACATGTTTTTGAACAACTAAAAGAAACAACGACAAGTAAATTTTCATGGATATCATTAAAGTGAAGCATGTAGTCGCGTGTTTTATTTTGATCAAAACCATAATCAATATAGGCAACATCATTGAGTAAAATAACAGGGACTTTTGTTGCACATTCATTTAAAAATGTGATAACTTCCTTCCACTCTTGGGAACTCATCGAATAGCCACTTGGATTGTGGCATGGATCATTGATTACGATAAGTAAGCGATCTTGAGTATTCATTGTAGCTAAACATGTTTCTTTAAAGCTTTGAAGATTAAAGTGGTCACCACTAAACATACGATAAGTAGCTACTTTATAGTTATCTAAATCTGCCATGACTTTGTAGCTACCCCATGCTAAATCAGGTAGGATGAGTGTTTGTCCTGCTTCAAGTGTAGCATTAAATGTAGCAGCAATAGCTCCTGTTCCACCAGGCGTGGCAATTACATGATGACATAAATCTAGTTCTCTTCCTTGTGTATACCAGTTGTAAATTTCTTGGCGAAACTCTGGGGTACCCTCAAAGGCTGAAGCATAGGCTGCTTTGACATGATGAGGAATTTGGTCAAAGTGATGATAAAAACTATTTAATGTAGCTAAGTTTCCATCCTCATCATATAAACTACCAATTGTTGCGTTCACAACGAGTGAACCGTGTAGTGCAATGTCTTCTTTTGCACGTGCAACTGCTGTAAATACTGCGTCTTTAATCGGTGTTAAACTCACCGAAGGCTTTGTGAATGTCATAATATCCCTCTCTCTTTTCATACAATTATAAAGTAAGTGAGAAAGAAAATAAAGAGGACAATGAAATGATAAGCACAATTAGAGATTTTGAAGATAAATATCAACACCTTCCCGATTTAATTCGATGTAGTCTTGGAGAGCCCTATTTTGGTGTTGATGCAAGAATTAGAGTAGCAGCTATTAAGCAACTTATGAAAGAGCGATCGACTTATCCAAGTTATAATGAAACACAGGTTTTATTACAGGCATTGGCAAAAAAACATCATATGAAATCAGACCAAATTGTGTTAACACATGGAGCCAGTGAGGGGCTATTTATAGCTTTATCAAGGTTGTTTAAGGAAGGGGATGAACTAATACTCCCTATTCCAACATATCCAGGATACCTAGCCAATTGCCAACACCTAGGAATCAGTGTCAAGACAATTGATTTAAAGTCACCCATGTATGATTTTGATTTTATTCAATTGAATCAACAACTAAGTGATAAATGCAAAGGGATTTTGATACAAACGCATCATAATCCTACAGGACAGTGTATTAGCGAAGTTGATCTACAAAGGTTAGTATTATTTTGCAAGGAAAAAGAATTAGCTTTGCTTATAGATCGCACGTATCATGCTTATGAAAAAGAGTTGAGTGTTAGCTTAGATTGCCCATTTGTCGAGTTTTATTCATTCTCAAAGACTTATGGTATGTGTGGATATCGCATTGGCTACTTAACTGCTAGTCAAGAATTCTTACCTGTGTTAAAAGATACAATTAAATTAAGTTGCGTTGAAATTGATATGGTGGCACAAAGCGCAGCGTTGAGCGCGCTATCAATTTGTCCCATGACAGAAGTGAAAAAAACATTAAAACGTAGTCAAAAATTAATTAATTTATTGGTTAGATATGAAATTCAATGCTCGAGTGAACCAGGATATTACACATATTTTGATGTGAGTAGTTTAGGTATGGATGCATTAACTTTTTGCGATAGTTTAGCCCATGAGGCTCAGATCTTGATGCTTCCTGGCAATTTTTTTGGACCAAACCAAAGTAGTTATGTGAGATGTTGTTGCTGTAGCGAACCCTTTGATGACATGCTACTTCGACTAGAACACTTTTTATGGCGGAAATGTTAAATTTACACTAGAAATACTCATTGAAGGTGTTATAATACTTTAGTTGAGGTGATTTCATGAGTTCAGTATTTAGAAGATATATTTTACCCTTATTAGTCCTGATGTTAGGTGCTCTTTTAATTCGAATTGAGTATGTTTTATTTTCAGGTAGTATTGAAAATACATTAGTGATTGTTACTCAAGCACTTGTCATGTTTGGATTTGGGATAACATTAAATGCATTTAGAAAAAGAAAAAATGAAGGATGGATATTAAAAATCATTATTTCATTTCTTCTGTTATTTTTTATTTTTTGGGATTTAGGTATTATTGTATTCCCAGAATTAAAATCATTCTTTGAAACAATAGGTTTTACTGGTTTTGTGGTTCATTGTTTCTATGTTTACTTGGGCTATAGCTTCTTTGATTAACAGCAAATTTTGCTGTTTTTATTTTATCGTATGCTATAATAAATTTATTAATGGGGGAAAAAATATGAAGCGATGGATATGTATTGTTTTAGTATTACTTATTTTAACTGGTTGTTCCCAATCACAATTACGTGTAGAAAATCGTGAATTTGGACATGCTCAACAACAATTTGGACAAGTTCAAGAAATATCTTTATTTATGGTAGGAGATGCTTTATTGCATGGTGCTGTATATCATCAAGTATTGCAAAGTGATGGTAGCTATGATTTTAGTGAAATGATGGCTGTACTTGGAGATATTGTGCCTAATTATGATCTCTCTTTTTATAATCAAGAAACAGTTTTAGGTGGTGTTGAGCTAGGGCTTTCTTCCTATCCGCGCTTTAATTCACCGCAAGAGTTTGGTGATACGATGGTTGAAATTGGTTTCAACCTAGTTGCACTTGCAAACAATCACACGTTAGATAAAAATGCGCAAGGAGTTATGAATTCACTGGACTACTGGCAACAACATGAGCACATTATGACTGCGGGTTCATATCGATCACAAGAACATCGAGATGTTATTGATATTCGTGAAATTAATGGTATTACATATACCATGTTGTCGTATACATATGGTACAAATGGGATTCCAATACCTCAGGGGCAAGATTATTTAGTGAATGTTTACACTAAGGAAATGTTAGAAGAGGACATTGCGCGAGTTCGAGACCAAGTTGACTTTCTTATTGTATCAATGCATTGGGGGAGTGAGTATACACATACACCGACTGCTTTAGAAGTCGAAGCTGCAAATTGGTTAGCCGACTTAGATGTTGACTTAGTTATTGGTCATCACCCTCATGTTATTCAACCTGTAACTTGGATTGATGATACACTTGTATACTATTCACTTGGTAATTTAGTTTCGGCACAAGATGGTATAAATAAGTTGATTGGTTTAATGGGGGCGGTGCAAGTGAATGAACTCAGTGTTGGTAATTTCTCGCATGTCTATTTAAGTGATCCCAAAGCCGACTTGATTTTTACTTCTTATGATAGTTCCTATCAAGATTTGCATCTGAAAACATTTGATCAACTACCAGAGAGTTATCAAGATATTTATGATGAGTACATTCAAATCATCAAAGATGGAGATGAGTCTGTCATTATAGGTGGAATAAAATAATTTGTTTTGTAATAAAAAAGTCATGATTTGCTACACTATGTAGAATAATCATGACTTTTTATCTGTTTAAATAAAATTTATTTTAAGATGATTAACTCATAAGCCTGTTGACCAATGCCAAGATATTCAGCATGTTCAACACATGATTTCCAGTTTGTTTCAGGATGAGTATTTGTGAAGTGGTCATGATGGTCATGGTCATGTGTACACTTTGCTTCATCTAGTACACTTCCTGGTATGATTGGAGCTTTATTACAAGCGTCAGCACATGCTACATCAATGGCAACAGGATCAAATGAGGCAAACATACCAACATCGGCACAAATAGGTAAATCATTTTCACTGTGACAGTCGCAACAAGGGCTAATATCGATTGCTAAACTGATGTGAAAATGAGGGCGATCTTTAACTACAGCGTAAGTGTATTCTGCAATTTTCTCATTTAAGATATCATTTGATTCATCCCATAATGTTGAAATTGCATCAAAATTACACGCACCGATACATCTTCCACAGCCAACACACTTCGTTAAATCAATTTTGGCTTTGCGATTTTCATCGAAGCTTAGTGCATTGTGAGCACACATTTTAAAACATGCGCCACAGCTTCTACAGACTTCAGGTGAGATTTGGGGTTTTGAACTATTGTGCATTTCCATTTTTCCTGCACGCGAGCCACAACCCATTCCGATATTCTTTAATGCACCACCAAATCCAGTTGATTCATGACCTTTAAAGTGATTCATAGAAATAAAAATATCAGCATCCATGATAGCACGACCTATTTTTGCTTCCTTAATGTGTTTTTGATGTATTGGGATAAGAATCTCATCCGTACCTTTTAATCCATCTCCAATAATTAAATGAGCTCCACAGCTGAAAGGGTTATAACCATTGCTATAGGCTGACTCTAGATGGTCAATAGCATTTTTTCTTCCGCCTACATAGAGTGTGTTGCAGTCACTTAAGAAAACTTTAGCACCTAAGGATTGAATTAACTCAACAATTCGTTTGGAATAATTGGGACGCAGATAGGCGAGGTTTCCAGGTTCACCAAAATGAATCTTAATAACAACATACTTATCTTTGAAATCAATTGTTTTAATACCAGCAGCGATTACTAATTTCTCAATTTTATCAAGTAAATTACAATCGGATGTAGCTCTTAAATCTGTAAAATATACTTTAGATTTTTCCATGTTTTTCACCTCAAGTTCATTATACACTAAGTTAATTCAAATAATTAAGGAAAATAAAATGTATAATTGCTTATTCTATGCTTTTCAATAATTTGATTATGTATACGCATTGATAGTATTTCTATAGACTTCTTATTATTAAAGAAATTAAGATTTTAGAGTATGTAGTAACTCGGATTTCATCCTTTATTAATTTGGGTTTGGTTATGATTAAAAATTTACTTTTTAACTTATCTTTTTATACTTACACCAATATATATTTCAAAATAGAAAATAATCACTCATAGAGTTTATATTAACCAAAATGTTTGTAATAGTGAATAGCTATTTGCCTTGTCACTAGTGTATAATAGATAAGTTAAGAGAGGTAAAAAACATGCTTTTTAAAAAGAGTGATCTATTTACGTTTTTGAAGAATGATGATACAGAAGAATTAGCTCAGTATTATTTTGAAAATGGCACATTTGAAGAAATCAGTATTCAAGAAGAAACACGAGGACGTGGGTATATTGTTGAGGGTGTTTTTCGTGCACGTTACTATAAAAATAAAATGAAAATCAAAGTAGATGATCGTTATAATATTACAAATGCACAATGTGATTGTTTTTCAACTGGGAATAGGTGTGCACATATCGGTGCACTCATGCTAAAAGTTGCAGAAATACCAGAACGTACAATGCTTCCTTATTATGTTTCTAGTAAAAAAGATACTTTTGAGCAACGGAAAATGGAGCAAGTAAGACGTGCTCAACTTCATGATTTAGTTGTTGGACAATCTCTGTCAGAAGATTTGATTAAGCAGTTTAAATCACGTTTTGAAGAAGAACTTCGTATGTTAACTCAATCTGACTTGGCAAAAATTCAACTTGTGATGGGTGAGGAAGAGTATGGATATAGAAGAGGAATGCCAGTGGCCACTTTTAAAGTGGGTTTTGATAAAAGTTATATCGTAAAAGATATTCGTAAATTTTTAGGATACTTTGTGAACCATGAAACAGTGAGATATGGTAAGACAATGACACTCAAGCACTCTTATGAGTATTTTGATGATGTTTCCCTTAAAATAATTGCTTTTATGCAAAGAAACGAAAGTGTAGATACTGATGTTTATGGCAAGTATAAAGATATCTTATTGGCTACGTGCTATGATGATTTCTATAGTACTTTTTCAGAGTTACCATGGGAATATACAAAATTAAGATTTCATGAAGAGTTGGGAAGAATTAGTTTAACTGTGGAAGAGATCATTCATGAAGGTCGTTTATTTTATAAAATTGATTGTGATACAAACTTTGATTTGGATACATTAAGTTCAAAACATGCTTATGAATTTACAACAGGGCAAGTGACTAAATTTCAATTGGATGAAGATGGTAAAAGTATGCAGTTATTGATGTCATTTACTCATGATAGAAAAATAGTTTTATCACACGAACAAATGAATGAATTCTATAAATATGTGTTATCTGATTTGGATATCTATGTTGATTTTGAGGATTTAATGCCTTACATTAGTATGCCGGAAGTTGCAAACATTCAAGTATTTGCTGATATCACAGATGAAGGAATGATTTCTATCACTATGAATTATGAAGAAGGTGGAAAAAAGTGTTTTGCCTTCCAAGAAAGAAATACTCCAATATCTATTGAGGTTGAGCGTGTGGAAACGTTGATTCGCAGTTTTGCAGATGCAATTGACGAAGAAGCTTCACGAGCGTTAATTGATATCAATCATGAATCAGCTTATGTATTTGCACAAGAAGGAATTCAAAGACTAATGAAGATGTGTGAAGTCTTCGTGAGTGAGGCGCTTCAAGGATTTGGTAAGTCAAAGACAATCCAAATGTCAGTAGGTGTAGCTTTTGAACATGACCTTCTTTCAATTGAGATAGATAGTTTAGATATTGACAAATCTGAGATTGCAAATGTATTAAGTAGTTATCGACGCAAGAAAAAATTCCACCGTTTAAAAGATGGTCAACTATTGTCTTTAAATTCAAATGAGCTAAGTGAACTTGATGATTTATTTCAGCAATTGCATATATCAGCATCAGAATTAAAAGATGGTAAAATGAATGTACCAACATACAGGTCATTCATGGTAGATCAGATTGCCAAAGGGTCAAAGCATGTTGATTTTACGAGAACGCAACGCTTCCGTGACTTCATGAGTAATTTTAAGAAAAACAATGATTTTGAAATTCACGATAAGTATATGCCTATTTTACGTGATTATCAGCAACAAGGAGTTCAGTGGTTAGGAAAGATGAGTCATTACCAATTTGGTGGAATATTAGCTGATGATATGGGACTTGGCAAAACATTACAGATGATATCTTTTTTAGAGAGTCAACCTAATGATAAACCGCATCTTGTAGTATGTCCTGCAAGCTTACTCCTCAACTGGAATGATGAAATTATGAAGTTTGATAGTGGATTAAGGACACTCTGTTTAAATGGTTCAGTACAAGCTAGAGCCGAGCTCATTTCACAAATTCCACAATATGACTTAGTTATCACGTCTTATGATTATTTACGACGAGATATTGATGAATTAGAACGATTCGAATTTGCTACAGTCATCTTAGATGAGGCTCAATATATTAAGAATCAAAAGACCAAAAATGCACATTGTGTTAAACGAATTAATGCTAAAAACCATTTTGCATTAACGGGGACTCCTATTGAAAATAGCTTAGCCGAACTTTGGTCAATCTTCGATTTCTTGATGCCAGGGTACTTGTATTCCTATCATTATTTCTTGAATAATTTTGAAAAACCAATAGTAAAAGAGAATGATCAAAATGCGCAGACTCAATTAAAGCGATTAGTTGAACCATTCATACTAAGACGGAATAAACAAGAAGTGTTAAAAGAATTGCCTGATAAAATTGAGAATACGTACATGATGAATTTTAGTGAAGATGAGCAAAAACTATATCTTGCAAACTTATCACAAATTAATCAATCACTTCAGGAAATGCTGAATGTAGAGGCACCTGATCGTATACAGGTACTGGCGATGTTGACTCGCTTAAGACAGATCTGTTGTGAGCCACGTATGGTATATGAAAATATACATCATGCTTCAAGTAAACTTCGAGGATGCATGGAACTAATAGAAGCTTTAGCACGTAGCAAAAAGAAGATTTTACTCTTTTCAAGTTTTACATCTGCGCTGGATTTAATTGCAGAAGAGTTAAGAAAGCATTCTATCAGTTATGTGATGTTGACAGGTTCTACAGAAAAGTTAAAACGTAAACAACTAGTAGATCAATTTCAAAGTGATGATACGACAGTGTTTTTGATTTCACTTAAAGCAGGTGGAACTGGATTAAATTTAACTGCAGCACAAGCTGTAATTCACTACGATCCATGGTGGAATCTATCTGCTCAAAATCAAGCAACTGACCGCGCTTATCGTATTGGTCAAGAAAACAATGTGCAAGTATTTAAACTTATTATGAAAGATAGCATCGAAGAAAAAATCCAAGATTTACAACGAATTAAGCAAGGTTTGTCAGATGTGTTTGTAGAAAATAGTAGTGGTTCAATCACAACAATGTCAATGAATGAAATTATTGATTTATTACAAATAAAGATATAGAAAGAAGATAGATATGAAGGTTAAGTGTTATGGGTTAAATGAAGAGGGATATGGACTTGTGGAGATGCAAGGAAAAAAACTTGTCCTTAAAAATGTACTCCCAGGTGAAATTGCTCACTTAAAACAGATGAAACATCGCTATACTGTAGAGCGAATAGAAAACAACAGTGAGCAACGTCAAAGAGTAACGTGCAAGCATTTTATGAAGTGCGGAGGATGTCAACTACTGCACATGAGCACAGAAGCTCAAGCGCAGTTCAAACAAGATATGATTGGCCAACTCTTTCCAAAGAATCATATTAATCCAATTGTAAGTATGGAAAACCCATTTCATTATCGACATAAAGTCATTGCAACCTTTTCTCAAGATAAACAAAGAAATTTGATCGCTGGAGTATATGAAGAGGGATCACATAGTGTATGTGAAGTCAAAGACTGTCTAATTCAACATGAATTGGCAAACCAAATCATCCGATCAATTGTTCAACTTGCGAAGCAAATGCGTTATCCGGCATTTGATGAAGATCGTAAAACAGGATTTTTAAGGCACTGTTTATTACGTGTCTCACATGCTTATGACGAAGTGTTGGTTTGTTTAGTAGTGAGTAAAGATACGATGCCAGGTAGTAAGCAATTCATTCAAAAATTAAGGCAAGCCCATCCAGAAATAAAATCAATTGTGCTTAATGTGAATGCAAGGACGACAAGTGTCGTCCTTGGTGAAAAAGAAAAAGTCCTGTTTGGAACAGGGGTGATTAAAGATCGATTGAGTGGATTTGACTTCTATATTGGGACGAAGACCTTTTATCAAATTAATCCAATCCAGACACAGAAATTGTATGATATTGCCATTAAGATGGCCAATTTAAAACCTACTGATCATGTACTGGATGCGTATTGTGGCATAGGGACAATTACTTTAAGTATGTCACGTCATGCAAGACATGTGGTTGGAGTTGAAATCAATCGTCACTCAATCAAACAGGCAATCCAAAATGCAAAAAGTAATCAAATAAAAAATGTAACATTTATTGCTCAGGATTGTGGAGAATATATGGTAGCTGCTGCTAAACAAAAAGTACATTTTGACTGTGTAATGATGGATCCAGCACGCGAAGGAAGTGATGAGCGTTTTCTAAGCTCGCTTATTTCATTGAAGCCTTCCAAGATTGTCTACATTTCATGCGGACCGACTAGTCAAAAAAGAGATGTAGATTATTTAAAGAAACATAACTATAAAATCACTCAGATACAACCAGTTGATTTATTTTGCGGGACTTCTCATATTGAAAATATTGTTTTATTGCAACGTAGTTGATAGCTCTTAAACCCATTATAGGGGTGGAGTTTATTTGATAAAATAATTCAAGTGTGATTTTCTCTGTTTTCTCAAAACCATATAAAATAGAGGTTTTCTTAGTTTAGGGAAACATATCTACACATACACTTTGTAAGCAGTTATTTTTTGGGATTAGACTGTGGATAAATGATATATGGGGATCGTACATTACATGAAAAAAATAAATATATAATAAATGTATAACCTTTATTTACATAAACTCAGTGCTTCACTGAATTAATCTAATGTTTGTAATAGTATTAAATTTAGAGCTTACGAAGTAGTTCGTAAAATTTATATCATAGGAGGATTTAAAAATGAAAATGTATGAAAATTTACTACTTGAAATTGGTTCGAAAGTGTATGAAAAACTAACAGAGTTGAAAATTACTTGCTACAAAAATAATGAGCCATTTGAGTTTTCTAAAAAAGATGAGAATGAAAAGTCAGAGCCTTGTATCGGCGATACTTGGGGAGAACTTTTTGACTGTGCATGGTTTGTCTTAGAAGGGAAAATACCCGAATTTACTGATGAAAAAAATTTAGTTTTACAAGTAGATATTGGTGGTGAAGGTGTTGTGTATGATGAAAATTTTAATATTTTGTCAGGTATTACAAACAAGAAGTCCTCTTACGGCATTCCACCCGATAAACCTGGAAAATGGATTGTTGACTTAGATAATTATAAAGTGGGAGAAGAAGTAATTTTTTACATTGACGGAAGTTGTAACGATTTGTTTGGTTATGTTCAAGATGGAGGAAAAATTTCTGATGCGGCTATTGGGACTGTCGATCTAAAAATGAAAGAATTATACTATGATTTAGAGGTTTTGATAGATTGGTACAATGGAACAAGCGTAGTTTCTTCGCATCAACCTAAAGGTGTAAGCAAAGATGAAAATAAAACTCAATCTAATACATTATATGAACTTGAAAATACTCTTTCACAAGTTAGCGAAATATTGATAGAACTTAATTCTGAAAATATTCAAAAAGCAAAAGCTATACTAGATGAATTTTACAGTAAAAAAAGTGATAATTTCTCTCTTGATATATTTGCAACTGGACATGCACACCTAGATATTGCTTGGATGTGGCCTGTTCGAGAGGGGCGAAGAAAGGCACTTAGAACTTTTGCGACTGCGCTTTATAATATTGGAAAATATGAGGATTATGTTTTTGGAGCTTCCCAACAACAATTGTTTGAATATGTTAAAAAAGATGATGAAAAACTATTTGCTCGCATAAAGGAACAAGTTTCCAATGGGAAATTTGAAATACAAGGTGCTTTTTGGGTGGAAAGTGACTTAAATATTCCTTCTGGAGAGTCTTTAATTAGACAAATTCATTACGGAAAAAAATTCAATCAAGATGAGTTTGGTATCACATCAAATTATCTTTGGGAACCAGACGTTTTTGGCTTTACTGCTAGCATTCCACAGATTTTAAAGAAGTCAGGGCTAGAGTTTATGTGCTCGCAAAAGTTATCACAAAATATGATTAATAAATTCCCACATCACTCATTTAAGTGGATTGGAAATGATAATTCTCATGTTTTAGTCCATCATTTCCCAGAAAACACTTATGACTCAAGGGCAAGAGCAAGTTCTGTTTTAAACCTTGAAAAAAATTATATTGAAAAGGATATTGTTCCAACTGCCTTGTTAGTTTACGGTGTTGGAGATGGTGGAGCAGGGCCTGGAGAAGAACATTTAGAGAGAATAAAAAGGATTAAAGACCTAAAAAATCTTCCAAAAGTAAAAAATGCTAGAGTTGATAGCTTTTTACAAGAATTTTCAAAGTATGAAGATAAACTGCCAGTTATAAATGGTGAACTTTACTTCGAGCGACATCAAGGAACATATACTACTGAAGTTTTAAATAAGAAAGGCAACCGTGATATGGAATATCTTTTAAAAGAGTATGAGTATATAACTGCTTTAAATAAATACTTTTTAAAGGAAGATTTTAACAGTGAAAAACTTGATGAAATTTGGAAAGAAGTTTTGCTATATCAATTTCACGATATAATTCCAGGTTCGTGTATCATTCAAGTTTATAAGGAAACAAGAGAGCGATATGAAATTCTAAAAAAAGAACTAAAGTCAATGATAAAAGAAGAATATACAAAAATTTTTGGTGAAAATGCAACTAAAAAAATCATCGTAAACAATTCCTCAATTGACAGAAACGAACTTATAAATATTGAAGGAAAATGGCAAAAAATCTCTGTAAAGGCATTATCATTTACAGAGTTCGAAGAAAATACAATAAACGGTAATATTTCAGTAAATGTGGATGAAAAAACCATTGAAACTGATAGTTTAAGGCTTAAGTTTAACAAAAATGGCGCTTTAATTCATCTTTTTAACAAAAGGCTAAACAAGGAATTTATAGATGAAAAAAGAGTGGAAAATAATGTGGTTATTTACACTGAAAGAGCATATGAATATCCAGCGTGGGACTTTGATGAGAATTATCGTAATGGTGTTTTTGAATATCCAAAGCTTGAAGACTTTTCCATTGAAAATGATGGTACAAGAGTTTTTGCAAAAGCGAATTATTTATACAAAAATTCAAAGTTCGCTCTTGAATATATTGTTTTAGAAGGAAATGAAAGAGTTGATGTTAAAGGATATTTCGACTGGAAAGACACCGATAATAGTGTTAAAATTTCTTATCCAATCACAGTAAAATCAGCGGACGCTTTATGCAATATTCAATATGGAAATATTAATAGACCTACCCATTCTAACACAAGTTTTGACTTTGCAAAAGATGAAATTTGCGCTCATAAATTTGTTGATATTAGCGAAAAAGGTTATGGGATTGCCTTGCTTTCTACTTGTAAATACGGTTTTAGAGTTAAAGACCAAGCATTGGAACTCACTGTGCTTAGAAGTCAAAAAAAACCTGGGCAGGAAATTGGAATTGCTAAAAATTCTGGTTTTAATGATAATAATTTTGGAGATTTAACGGAACATGAATTTTTATTTTCAATGTTTACGCATGACAATGAAAATAGAGAAGTTACCCTTTATAACGAGGCTGTTGCTATAAATATACCGATTAAAATTACTGTTGCAGATGAAAAATCCCTTGCCGACGGAAATTCGTTTATTGGTTTAAATAACACGAATGCTATCGTGGATTATATAAAAATTTCCTTTGATAATAATGGTTATGTCGTAAGAATTTTAAATCTAACAAATGATGTACAGGAAGTTAAATTCATTGATTTGCCTAATCATTCTAAGGTTTCAATTGTTAATTTACAAGAGGAATTTGAAGATGATTTTAATATAAATAATAGCTTTACTTTACAAAAATACGAAGTGAAAACCTTCTTGTTCGAGAAGTAAATATAGCTTTAAGTAATATTAGATAAGCATTTATTGATTCAATGTCAATAAGTGCTTTTTTCTCGTCATTTTTACAATTTGATATCGTTTAAAAGAAAAAAATCCGAGTTACCAGATATACAGAAATAGCATTAAAATCAGTTATAATCATAAAATAACATTGAATATTATTAGTCTTGCCAATAACAAGGTTCTTATAAATGTCAACTACAAATTCACCAGAAGGGTACATTTAATTTTCCTTACTTTTGTGCATGTGCAAATCTAATTTATCCTTAATTCTATACGATGGTCCAGTGATATTAAATAGATATGAATAATACAATATACAATCTAATATTACTTTTGTAATTATTTCATCTTGTCCTAATACCATTGGCCATTTATCAATCGTTATATTACTAGTGAACACTGTAGAACGCTTTGTATATTACATATCTATTAGTTGGAAAAATAAATTTTGATAGATTAAATGATGTATCAAATAAATGGAAAGATAAAATTAATAGTCAGCGTATATCAAAAAATAAATTTCGTGTTATATGAGCTAGTATTATTAACAGTCATCACTGTATAAGTGATGATAAATGGTATCTTATGCTATAGGTATACTAAATGGAACTCACCTAGTATTTATACTTATACTACAAATATTGAAAATATTGTTTTATTGCAACGTAGTTGATAGCTCTAATCCCTTGTGATTAGAGTTTTTTTATTACATAAAATTTAATGTTGAGGTGTAATGCAATCAAATTACATTATCGAAAGCAAAAAACCAAGTTGGAGGTAAACAACTTGGTTGTGCTTAGAATGTTTTTTGTTTTCTTTATCTATTAGACAGTATAGATTCAATTCGTGAGTTCTAAAGAAGTTTCTAAGACTACATTATCTTTAGCGATATAAAAATGCAGGTGTTCCCCAGTTGCTATTCCGGTCTTTCCTTGATTTCCAATAACATGAGCTTGTTGAATCGTTTCTCCACTTTCTACATAGATATCAGATAAATGAGCATAGAATGATGTATAGCCACCTACATGTTCAAGAATTATATAATTACCATAGGTTTGATCAAATGCCACCACTTGAACAACAGCATCAGCTATGGCATAAACATCAGCATGCGTGTTTTCAGCTTTTATATCAAAGGCATAATGCCCGCTATAACACAACCAACCACATGTAACAGTGTAATCACTCATGGGGCTAATAAAAGTGATGCTCAGCTCATCGCTTTCAATCGTATCTTGATTTTGACTTGAGTTTACTTCTTGATCTTGTCTGGAAACAGCGTCGTGACCTTGCCATACTGGAAGTGCGGAAACTATAGTAGGTTGTGACAGTAACGGTATGGACAAAGAAAGTCCAAGAAGAATGCAAATCATAGTGATTTTAAGTGATGGTTTACGGTAATTCATAATATGTAGGATACGTTTTTTGGTATTAGAGGATTTAAGACTCAATACCATAAAATTATGATATTGAATCATATCTAAAATGGAGTGGGCGAATTTAGATTTATATGATGCACCTTTTTCTCTAAGAACACATTCATCACATGAAAACTCTAAATCTTGTATAAATGCATAATACCCAACCCAAACAACGAGATTGTACCAGTTTATGGCTAAAATTATGTTAGCAAAACACTGAACAAGGTAGTCTTTTCGCTTCATATGCATGAACTCATGTGCAAGCACATGTTCTCTAGCTTCTTCATCTAAATTAGAAGGTAAATATATTTTTGGAGTGACAATTCCAAATAAGAAAGGGGATGTAATTTCATCAGACTCAAATACATAAAAATCTTTTTTATTGCGAATTGAGTAGCTTTTCTTACTTGAACATAGCTCTTGATGTAAAATATAAAAAATAATATCATACCGATAATCCAAATTGTTGTAAAAGCATCGAGTATCGTAATCAAACTACTATTTGTTTCTTGTACAATCATCTGCGAACTTGAATTGTTTTGAAATATAATTTCTTCAATCTGTATCGGAATGTGTTGAATGCTAACTTCAGAAGTGAATTTAAAAGGTATCATTCCAAGCAATACAAAAGACCATAAAAAATAATGAAAAACTTTCGGTAATTTGGAAGTACAAAATCTCAAAAGTAAAATTGCTACAATGATAGAGCTTATTCTTAATGATAATTGAAAAAATTCAACGAATGTATGATTCATTTTATTCTTCCTCCAATTGGTTCACTAACTGTCTTAATTCTTCAATTTCTTCTTTAGATAGTTTTTTATCAGATAAAAATGTAGTTACAAACTGTGGTAGTGATCCATTGAATGTTTGCTTAACTATTTCGTTGCTCTGTATCATTTGGACTGTTTTTTTCGATATTTTTGAGGATACAATTGAGTTTTGATTAATTAGAATTTCGCGATCTTGAAGACGCTTTAAAAAAGTATATGTTGTTGATTTTTTCCATCCAAAATGCTCTAAACACATCGCTGCAAGCTTTGTTGAAACAATAGGCTCATTGT
>CAYJEY010000011.1:27261-38662 GCA_964369385.1 uncultured Holdemania sp. | reverse complement strand
AAATTGATTTCTGGTATTGTTAATTTCATGTTTCCTTCCATTCTACATTTGTAGACCTAATTTATATTCTACAACTGTAGACCTTAGTTGTCAATATAAATGAATAAGATAAAGATTTATGTGTTCTTAAATTTAATATACGGTCCAACAGGGCGAGAAAATATATTCTGTTTGTAATACTATTATGATTTAAGTTAAATTAAAAAGATTAATTTCTGTATATAGCAGAGATTAATCTTTCGACTGTTAGCATATTTAAATATAGGTTATTTTATTGGGTGTCTTAACACTGTCTTAAGTTTTAATATATCTGTTTTTCTTGGATCACTTAAATATATTTCGTGATGGTATCGTGTATCACTGATATCAAGTACATAACCATGATTTTCTGTGTATTCTTTCATTGCTTGGGTTGTGATTGGTTCATTATCATAAGGGCCGATATGAAGACATTGAACACATAAACCTTCTTCATAGGTGTAGTATTCAACTTTTGTAAAGTCTAACTTCTTTTTCGTTGTTGCAGTTTCAATTGCCCAATCAAAGTCTTTTTTTGTTACGAAGTCAGGTAAACGGATAAGAGATATCCATGAAAATAATTCTTTTTTAGTATTATCATAGCCCTTTATTCCATCTTGCCACCAAAATCCTTCGAGTGGGGGAACGACATACTCAAAGAATCCCTCAATTTTATATGAACTCTTGTAGCTCATTTTAAGAGTATAAGCAATTGTATAAAGGAGTTCTATTGCTGTTTTATATTCTCCATCTTCATCATTTGGATTGCCTTTACCTTTTAATGCAAGAAAGTTCATTTTAGGGATTTTTACGATACTTGGCGTAGTTTTAGGGAGATAGAATTCCTTGAATTCTTTTTTATAATCGTATGTCATAATTAAATAACCTTCTTTCTACGAGGTTTTGGTTTTGGTGTGATGCGTTCTAGTGCAAGAGCGATTTCTTGGCTGAGGGGTTTATTATCGATATCTAAGATGTAGTGTTCTTTTGCACCTTTATAGGGAATTGCTTTGTCTGCATCAGCGATGAGTGCTGTGGTTTCATCTTTTATTTTCACAAAAACACAATCATCACAAACTAAAAATACGGGTTTATCATTCACGTAGATCATATACTCACCAAACATTTTCTTATATCGGACATTCGCAATTCCTGCAATTTGATCGCATACAAATTCTACGTATTCTAAACTACTTGCCATGTTAAATCCTCCTCATATTTTATACTATTATTGTACTACATGTTTTTTATGCGTAATATTCTATACTTAAAGATAATTTCATTTAACAGCATTAGTATAACACACTGAAGTTGTGATCAGTATTTCTAGTTGTAAGGGAATTATAATTCAAATATTGTTTGAACTAGGGGAAATGAAGTTCAATCGTATGTAATATTAAAAAAGCGAAGCATATTGTTAAATTATTATGTAAATAAACTACATTATTAAACTTTAGCAAAGTTTTAAGCATAAATATGATACTATAATTTTGTAAATAAATTGAATTTAAGGAAATATTGAAGTATTGAATTCATTTAAATTACAACAATTACAATTAAAAACTGCAATTGAAATAGAAAGAGGTAGGCTATGAGAAGTATAGTAATAAAATTAATTTCTGTAATGATATGTATTGGGTCATTTTTTATCATGGGAGCTGGCGACTTTGATGATTTTCATATCGTGATTGGTACCTTGGTATTGATATCGGGGGTAACAGTTTGGATCTTTTCAAGTCCTAAAGAATATAATGAAATTGTAAGCTCAACAAAACAAATTGTGAATGAAAGAGGAATATCAATTGAAGATTTTTATGAAGCATTTAAAAACCATGAATCTTTGCTAGGGAAGCCATGGTTAGGTAAAATTAAAACAATTAAAGGGAAGTGTTTGATTTTTGGACCTACCTCTTCAGGTAATTATTTGTATATGCACAAAATGCTGGATTGTTTTTACTTATCAACTGGACTCTTTCCTTCTTTTATAAGTGGTCCAAAAGATGAGCTTCATCGTCTTAGTAATCCTACTGTGAAAATTGATTCATTTTCAAATGAGGAAATTATTTGTTTTTCAATGTTGGCACAAAGTGCATTAGAGGATGTATATGAGGTATTGAATGAATTCTCGCTCAATAATCGTGTTATGAATTTTCCGTCTGTTCAATCCCTAGGACAAATTTATTATTTTAGTGAAGAGTTCAAGGCGAGTGGTCAACAGTTTTATTTGAATGATTTAGCTGGAAATCAACTTTATAAAATGGATGGCACATTTCCCTTAAAAACGTTTACTATTCAAGATATGAGAACAGGGGAAGAACTACTTAAATTGACAAAACGAATTATGCATGTTTTAGCTCATTATGATTTTTATTTGAATGGTAGAGAATATGGTAGCTTTGAGAAGAAAATTGATTTATTTCATGATAAATTTGAGATGAAAACTGAGGATGGAGTTTTTCAACTTCAAAGTATCAATGATAGTTTAGGTACAAATTATATTATAAAGTTAGATAATCGAGTGATTGCAACAATAGCAGAGAAACTAAATCTTAGTTTAAGGGACATTGTGTTTGATAATTTTATCTTATACGTTAAAGAAGAAAAATATGTATCACTTGTTTGTGCATTTGCGCTAATGGCAGCAAGGGAATTGAAAAGAGATGAAAATGCTCAAGTAATGTAAAAATTATATCATATATTATGAGGTGTAAGTATTTCAATCAAGTAGTGTTTGTGCTATAGTTTGTATAGTGAAAAGCAGTAAAGAGTACTGTTTTCTTGGAGGATCAATGAATGAAGAAGTTACTCATCTTTGACGACAAGAACTATACAAATAAAATGCCAATAATTGAGCGAATTGCGGTACGTGCAATAATAAAAAAAGGAAATTATTTTGCTATGCAATATAGTAAGCATGGTGTATTTAAAATTCCTGGAGGCGGTGTACAAGAGGGAGAGACTCAGCAAGAAGCGCTCTTTCGTGAAGTACTTGAAGAAACAGGTATGAGAGTGATTCTCTCTAGTATTTATGCAATTGGTGAGGTAGAAGAGATACGCGAAGATATTTTTTATCCAGGCAAAGTATTTCATGCGCGTTCATTTTATTATTTCTGTGAAGTAGAAGATGAGATTGCTGATTTATGTATGTCCACTAGTGAGATAAATGAGGGATTTCAGCTTAAATGGGCAACAGCAAAAGAAATACATGAAAACAACATGAAAATTTCAGATATGCAAAAATGGATATATCGGGATACAAAGTTTATTCAGCTAATACTCGAGGACAAAATACAAGTTTAAATTATGAATTTTTAGTAGTGTTTTCTCATATTGTAATAAAAAAGGTAGACGACGAAAATAGATGGGAAGTATTATAATAATGGATACAATAAGAAATTTATTAGATATAAGTCAAGTAACTGTGATATTCCGCTTATTACTTGCGTTGATTGCGGGTGTTATGATTGGGGCGGATCGCTCAAGGCGAGGAAGTCCAGCAGGAATTAAGACACACTCACTTGTGTGCATTGGTTCAGCATTAATTATGTTGCTTAGTGAATTTTTAGTTGATCAATATGGTGGTGGAGATATCGCAAGATTACCAGCACAAGTGATTACAGGAATTGGATTTTTAGGTGCTGGAACAATTTTGGTTATTGGAAAAAACCAAGTTAAAGGATTAACTTCTGCAGCAAATATTTGGTTTAGTGGATGTGTTGGATTAGCAATTGGGGCTCATTTTTATGTAGGTGCAATTACTGCAGTATTTTTAGAAATAATTACGTTAAAAGTCATTTCAAGACTAGATTTTGGTGTAAAATATCAACAAGTAATTGAAGTTTATATTGAATATGACCAAAATTTAAAAGTGAGTGATTTAATTCAACATTTAAAAAATATGAAGTGCCAAGTGATGTCAATTGATAAAAGCAATTTTAGTGTGTTTGATAGTGATACTAAAAAGAATGTGATTATGACACTCACAGTTTCAAATAATCAAGTAGAAACAATTTTAAATGACTTAATAAGTATTGAAGGAATTACTGATGTGAATGATATTTGATTAGAATAGTGAAAACTATTCTTTTTATAGCCACAAATATGAAAATTTAGCGAATTTAAAATAGTTTTTTTAAGAATGATTGTAAAAGGAAATTTTTGTATATATAATAAAAAAAGAAAATTGTGGAAGAGGGATAGATGTGAGTACAATTATTAGACCAGAAAATATGATTCTGCTTTGTGCGAATGCACTTAAGTATTATGATGATCGCCTTGTTAATCATGGGAATCGCGTTGCTTATTTGGCGTATCAGTTACTACAAGAATTACCACATAAATACAAACAACATATTCAAGAAATCGATTTATTTATTTTATCAGTGTTTCATGATATAGGCGCTTATAAAACAGAAGATATTAGTCGAATGATAGAATTTGAAACAGAGAATGTTGATGCGCATGCAGTTTATGGTTATTTGTTTTTTAAACACTTTACACCGATGAAATCATTAGCACCAGTTCTTTTGTACCACCATTCTGGAAAAACAGTTTTAGATCATATACCTTCACATATCGCAGTGTATAGCGAGCTTATTCATTTAGCAGATCGGGTAGATGTTGGGATTTTACAGAATGTTAAGAAAGATAAGCTACTTGAAGCAATTCAAGGGTTAGATTGTTTTCATGATGAAATGATTGAAGCACTTCGGCAGTGTATTAAGAAGAACACATTAAATTTATCAGGTTATGAAGAGTGGATGAGTGATTATGTTGATAGCTTAAATATCAGTTTTGAGCAAGCGAATGCCTTTTTAGAAATGCTGATCTATACAATGGATTTCAAGAGTGCTGCAACGATGTTTCACTCTTGTACGACAACGACGATTGCAACATTCTTGGGCTCATTGAGTGAAATATCTGATGAGTATAAGGAAATGTTATACTTTGGTGCATTAACTCATGACATTGGTAAAATTGCAATACCAGCAGAGGTATTAGAGTTCAAGGGAAGATATACGATTGAACAAATGAAAATTATGCAACAACATCCACTTTTTAGTGAGACTATCCTAAGTAGTGTGTTTGAGGAGGATATCGTTAAAATCGCAACATCGCATCATGAACGTTTAAATGGGAAGGGTTACCCTTATCAAAAAACAAATGATGAGTTAACGATTTGTGAGCGCATTGTCTCGGTTGCAGATGTTACAAGCGCCTTGCTATTAAAGCGAAGTTATAAAGACAAATATGATTGGGAAAAAACCTTAACAATCCTAAATGAGATGGTGGAAGAGGGTCATTTGGATAGTGGAATAGTTAATATAGTTTCAGATCATAAGGAAAATTTAGACATTATTATACATCACTCTATTGAGCCTTTAGCTGAAAAGTTTGAATCATTAAAAATTGAATTTGATCAAATCATGAGTGATTTACCGATACGTCCATTAAAGATAGATAAGTAGTCTATCTTTTTAATTTACATTCATTGAAATCTATGATTAACTAATAATGAACGGTGGTTTATTTATGGCGCAAACATTAAAAAAAGAATTAAGAGAAAAAATCATTACTTCAGCAACGTTATTGATGAAGAAAAAGGGCATTGAGAACTGTGATATGCGTTCAATTGCACAAGATACAGGAATGACGGTTGGAAACCTTTATCGCTACTTTAAAAATAAAGAAGAGCTAGTATATGCGATTATTCAACCCATGGTGATAGAGATAGAAGAAATTATTGAACACCATTCTCAAGGTTTTGTGAGTTTATCGACTTATCAAATACAAGATATGTATTTTGAACGATTAAATCTAGATGAACAATTTGAGATGGTAAACCAATTGATGATCCAAGTTGTTAGAGATTTTCATGAACTGGCACAATCAAATTATGATGTTATGCTGATTCTACTTCAAGATGCTGACTTTCAAATGCGTATTGAATTGTGGTTAAAGCAAATTATAAAAGAATTGTTTGATAAAAGTTATGAGCTTGTAAACGTAAATGATTTAGGGTTTCAGATCATTTTAAAAACTCAAGTCAAATCAGTTGTTGTTGGATTGAATACATTCTTACAATTGGGTTGTGAATGTGAGCCAGCCTATTTTACTGAATTGTTGGTGTATTATGTACAACAAATAACGCAAACATTTAAGAGTATGTTAGAACAGCAATTAGATTTAAAGCGTGTAGTAAAAAAAGGAGTACAGTATGAATAAAAAGAAGTGGATAGTCATAGTAGCTATTGTTGGGATATTAGTTTTAGGAATAGGGCTAAGCTTTCAAAGAGCAGAAAAGCCAACAGAGGAAGTCCCCCAGAATGAAACAATCAGTGTAAAAACGCAGAGGATAGAGATGTCAAATGAGTCGTCATTTCTGATGTATTCAGCATTGATTCAACCGTCATCTACAGAGGAAGTCAGTTTTTCGATCGTTGCAAGAATTGATGAATTACATGTTGCTGAAGGAGATGTAGTAAGTGTAGGTCAAAAGATTGTTACACTTGATGATGAACAAGTCTCAAATCAAGTGGATACGACATTTAATGCAATGGAAGCTGCTCAAGCAAATATGAATGAAGCCAAGTCAAATTTAGATACAAAGCAAAGTGAACTCGAAGCAAAACGTGCAGAACTTGGAAGTTCACCTGATTATGTGCAGGCACAAGCACAATTAGATCAAGCGAAGTTAGAGGAACAAGAAGCAAAAGATGAGCTAGATTTAGTCCGTGCAAATATTGCTCCTTATCAAGAAAAAGTTGATAGTGAACAAGCAATATATGATCGTATTGCTAGTGAGTATACAGGAATAAGTACACAGGTTGCTAGTGCAAATGAAACACTAACTGCAAACCAAGCGATACTCGATGATTTACAAGCACTTGAAAATAGTGATACTACGAGTGATGAATATACTTCACAAATTGCAGAAGCACAAAGTAATGTGGATGATGCGCAAATAGAAGTTGATCGACTAAATGATGAATTATCAGTAAAGAAAAACGAATTGGATGGGCAACTTGCACTACTCACTCAAGCGCAAGAAGAACTAGAGAATGCTGAAGCTGCCAATAATGTTCAACAAAAAGAAACAGCACATAGTGCTGCAACGACTAATGTAAATACAAGACAGGCGGCACTAGATGCCCTTGATACACAAAATCAAGGACAAGTAGAAGTATTAGAGGGACAAGTGGAGTCAGCAAGATTTGCATATGAGAGCCAAGAATCAGCGTATGAGCTAGCCAAGACAAATTATGAAAATGCCCTAAGTGCTTCTGATGATTTGACTTATGTTGCAAAAACTAGCGGCGTTGTAATCATGATTGTCTCTGATGAGGGGGAGGTGGCGACACCACTTGCTCCTGTTGTGGTCATTGCCAGTCAAGGCAGAATTGCTCAATTTGGAGTTTCTGCATCCGATATTGGAACTGTGCAAATCGGTAATTATGTAGAAGTTGAAATCAAAGGGGAGACTTACAGTGGACAAGTAAGTTCAGTAGCGCAAATACCAGATGAGGTAAGTCGTACTTATTTGGTAGATGTGAAAATTGATCATCCTCCTACAGATGTTTTACTTGGAGAATTAGTAAGTGCAAAAGTATATATCGGGGATGTAAGCGGAGTTTGGATTCCAATTCATGTGATTTTAAATGATACAAAGGACTATGTGTTTGTTGTAGAAGATGAACGAGCTATACGAAAAGATATTGACATTCTTGATTTAAATAATGATTTAGTTAAAGTAAATGGATTAGCACCTGAGGACGAACTTATTATAGAAGGAATGACTAATGTAAAAAGTGGAAACTTAGTCAATGTGGTAAATGCGCATGATTGATCGATTTATTGATTTCTTATTGAAAAAAAGAATCGCGGTATTAATCTGTGCATTTATTGTAGCCTTAGCAGGATTAGTGAGTTACTATGTAATTCCAAAACAAGAGAATCCTGATACAACCGTTGCGGCAGCTGCAATTACTACGGTATATCCTGGTGCTAGTCCTGAGGAGGTTGAGCGAAACGTTACAAATATCATTGAAGATGAGATTGCTCAATTAGATCACATTGATTATTACACGAGTTCAAGTATGAATAGTGCAAGTGTGATCGTGATTATGTATGACATTGAAGTGACAATGGATGAAGTTGAAGCTGATTTACGACAAGCAGTCGATCAAGTTGCAAACAAATTACCAGAACTCGCATATGATAGTGAAATTAATGTTGATTTAGTTCAAGATAACCAGTTCATCATTAGTTTATCTGGTGCTAATTATCAAGATAATGAATTAGTAGAATATGCCAAGTTTGTAAAAGACAATATTGAGCTTACTCATGGTATTGATGAAATTGTTATTCAAGGGGAGAAAACGAGTCAACTTGTTATTGAAGTTGACCATGAATTACTAAAGACTTATGGAGTTAGTATTGAAAGCATTGCACAATTACTGCAAGCACAAAATTTATCTATCCCATCAGGAAGTATTAGCTATGATGATTCCACAATAAATGTTGTCACACCAGCTGTATTTGAAAGTATTCAAGATGTCGAGAATACCGTAATTTCTGGTTCTTCTACTTCTTTGAGTTTCGTAAAGATAAAAGATGTTGCAGATGTTTATATCGAAGAAGTAGGGGATTATGCCTACTTTCAAGACGGAATTAATGCCATTTTAATTACAGGGACAATTCAAGAAGGACAAAATGCCGTTAATGTTGGAAATGATTTAAGAAAAGTGATTGAAGAAGTAAAGGAGCAATTACCAAGCGACTTAGTTTTTCATGAAGCAATGTATGCTCCACAAGATATTGCAGATTCAATCAATGATTTCATCTTTAATTTAATTCAGAGTATAGGATTGATAGTGATTGTCGTGATGATTGGTGTACGCTTAAAAAATGCACTGATTATTTCGATTGCCTTACCTTTAAGTATTTTATCTACATTTATTATCATGTATATACTTGGAATTGAATTTCATTTCATCTCAATTTCGTCGCTTATAGTTTCCCTTGGTATTCTTGTCGATAATGCTATTGTGATGAGTGAGGCAATACAGTTGAACTTGAATCGAGGATTTGATAAAGACCAAGCAATTCATCTAGCGATTAAAGTTAATGCTATGCCTGTACTGACTTCAACCTTAACAACTATTGTTACGTTTTCAATTGTTTACTTTGTGCCAGGTGTTGTAGGGAAAATTGCTGGAACGATTCCAACAGTTGTCATTGCATCACTCGTTTCTAGTTATGTAGTTGCAATGGTGGTCATTCCTGTATTGGCTTACTTATTTTTTCAACCGGAAGAGGAAAAGAGAAAAAATAAGACAACGATTATGAAAAAAGCGTTTAATAAAGCATTAAATTTCAGTTTAAAACATCGTGTTCAAGTTATCATTTTTTCTTTTGCAACATTAGCTTTATCCGGATTTCTTGCCCTGCAGTTGGGGATGCAATTTTTCCCTGTAGCTGACAAACCGACCGTTTATATTAATTTTCAAGGAGAGGCAATGTCTTATGAGGCTACAAATAGAGCAAGTATTACAATTAATGAGACACTTAATCAAAGTGAGTATGTAGAACATTATACATATGCTGTAGGAAATGGGTTACCAAGTTTCTTTTTAACTGTGCCTACACTTCAACAAGCTCCCAATGTTGCTCAATACGTGATTCAGTTGGATGAGGATTATCTTTCTGCTCAGCAACTGAGTGCTGAAGAGGTGGCAAGAGATCTTCAAAATCAATTAAACATGAGTGTTTCATCTGGTGTAGTAAGTGTAAAAAACTTAGAGTATTCAATGCCCTCACAAGCCACGATTTCATTCTCAGTGGCAGCTGATGAATTAAGTGAAGCACTTCGAGTTGCCAATGAAATGAGTGATCATTTATCACATATTGAAGGTGTAGATAATGTGCGCACAACAGAAGTTAACACAGTATATGAATATCGAATTAATTTAGATAGTGAAGTCTTATCGTCTTATGGATTAATCAAGTATGATGTATTGAAACAAATTAATACTGCATTAATGGGTTCAGAAGTTGGCGTTTATCAAGGTTCAAGTGTAGACATGAATATGATCTTACGCTCCGACATTGAAAGTTTGAATGAGTTGACTGAGCTACAAGTGGTTGGAAGTGCTATTAATACTAAAATTGACTTGCAACAAATATCTGAAGTTACTCTACAACCATCTACACCTCTAATTGAACACTATAATGGGCAAAACTATGTTTATGTACTTAGTGATGTATTACCTGGAAATAATTCCCTTACAATTGAAAATGAACTGAGCACTACATACTTTGATACACATGATTTATCATCGGTGAATATTCAAGGGCATGGGGAAGTTGCGAATATGATGGATCTAATTTCTAATTTAGGTATAAGTTCTATTGTTGCAGTCTTTGTCATCTACATGATTTTAGTATTTCAATTTAAGAGTTATAAACAACCTATTGTTATTTTATCTAGTATTCCACTTAGTTTTATTGGATGTGGATTTGGTTTATGGGTTTTCAATATGGATATCCAGGCAATGGCAATGATAGGTTTAGTAAGTTTATTTGGAATTGTAGTCAACAATGGAATTTTATTGCTTGAAGTCATGAATGAGCGCATCAGTCAAGGTGTTGATATGGTGAGTGCATGTCAAGAAGCTTTAAATGAGCGTTATCGTCCTATTCTTCTTTCTACAACAACTACATGTATTGGACTAGTACCACTTATTTTATCAGGAGATGCTATGGCGGCACCGATGGCGTCTGTATTACTCTTTGGTCTATTGTTTTCAACAGTGTTAACGATGGTAGTTGTACCTACACTATATTCAATGCAAAAGATTAAATAATGTAAGAAATAAGATATGATTATAGTAATTTGTACTTTCATGGGAATTAAAGATGTTTCTATTTTTTAGGAGGAAAAAGATGAAAATTCACAAAAAATCAAATAATAATGTAGTCGTAATACATCGTAGAAAAGGAATTGAGAAGGATGCGATGAGTTGTGGGCTAGTAGTTTAAAAAAGTAGGGGAAGTAAATACAGGTTTTCAAGAGCAGAAGATTGATATTTTGATTGAGTATGTTGAAATCTTAGAGAAAATTAGAAAAATCATTTTATTGGTATAAACAAGATATTGCAATAAATGTAGAATAATTAGATTAGTTAAAATGTCAACAATGCGTTGATATTTTTTTTCACAATGCAGTATATTCTTTACAGAACATGTTCTAAAAATATGTAGGAAGGAAGAAATGAATATAAAATTTAAAGTAAGAAAAACGCTCATATCAATGCTAGTGTTATTGATGCTTGTAGGGTGTAGCAGTGAGTCAAAGGGAGGTGCTACTTTCACTGCAGGGGAG
>CAYJEY010000011.1:19437-27161 GCA_964369385.1 uncultured Holdemania sp. | reverse complement strand
GCTTGTAGGGTGTAGCAGTGAGTCAAAGGGAGGTGCTACTTTCACTGCAGGGGAGCATTAAACGCTGTTGATGATGGTAGTGAAACAGCAATTGCGAATGAAGATAGTGTAGAACTTCACTATAGTCAAACATTTGATGGAGGAGACCAGCTTGGAAATCCTGAATTAGTTGAAGTTCTTGTAGGAAATGCTTGGGATGGAGTAGAGTGGCTTCAATCACTAGGGATGGAATTTAAAGAAGGTACATTCACAGTAACTGGCGGACTATGGCAACGTGCTCATGCTCCTGTTGAACCAAAAGGATCTGGATTCTTTATTACTTATCAAGATTATATGGATGCAAATGAAGGAATCACAATGTTATATAACACAGAAGTAACTCAAATTGTAAGTACAAATGGTGTAGTTACAGGTGTTGTAGCGATAGGTGAAACTGGAAATTCAGTAACTGTTAATGCACAAAATGGAGTAGTTCTTGCAACAGGCGGGTTTGGACAAAATATTGATTTACGTGTTGAATATACAGAAAACTCTGATAAATTGCCAGTATTAGGGGAAAGCATTCCAAGTACTAATACTACATCTATTACAGGGGATGAAATCATCCTAGCAGAAGAAATTGGTGCAAATCTAGTTCAAATGGAAAACATTCAATTACTACCACTAGGAGATCCTGAAACTGGAAGTCTTTCTGGAAACATTGAACATGGTGTAGAAAGTCGTATCTTTGTAAACTTAGATGGGGAACGCTTTGTAGATGAAGGTGGACGTCGTGATGATATGACACTTGGTTTGCTAGAGCAAGAAGAAAATACAATGTTTATTGTAATGGATAGTGATAGTTATCCAACTGGGGATGTTTTGAATAACTTTGGTGAATCTATCGATTCACTTGTAGAACAAGGACGTGCTTATAAAGCTGATACAATTGAAGAATTAGCAGAAATGATTGGTGTACCAGTAGAAAATCTTGTAGCAACAGTAGAAGAATATAACAAGTATTGCCTAGGTGGTGAATTAGAAGGTAAAGCTGATGAATTTGGTCGTACATTATTTGTAGATACTGAGCAAGTGCACAATGGTATCAATGATGGTCCATTCTATGCAGCTGAGCGTGTACCAACTGTTCACCATACAATGGGTGGAGTTGAAATCAATACAAATACTGAAGTTATTGACGTAGATGGAAATGTTATTCCTGGGCTGTATGCAGCAGGAGAAGTTACAGGTGGAATTCATGGAGCTAATCGTTTAGGTGGAAATGCACTAACAGATACAGTTGTGTTTGGTCGTATTGCTGGTGCAAATGCTGCAGCATTTACAAAATAAAAAAATAAGACAAGAGTCGTTGATTCTTGTCTTATTTTTAGACAAACTAATGGTGAGCGGGTGAAAATATGAATGAAGTAAGTAAATATGAAATAAAACGCAAGGAACTTCTTGATAAAATTAAACATTTAGTAGAAATACACGGATTTGAAAATATCAAAGTAAGATTAATTTGCAAAGAGTTACAAATGAGTATTGGAAATTTTTATCATTATTTTCCTGAGAAGAATTATTTGGCTCGTATCTTTTTTGAGGACATGGATATTTATTTAAATGATGAAGTTCTTCCTACATTTACTGAAGATGAATCTTCAAATTTAATCACTTATGCTAAAGCATATGGGAATAGAACAGTAAATAATGGTGTTGAAGCATGTAAGTGCATCAATCTTTCTCCATTGCAGTCAAGTGATGTTGACTATTATCAACAAGAACGTCCTATTTTTGTGATTTTGCATGATATTCTTTGCAGAGGTAAAGAAAAAGGACAATTTACTTATGACATGAGTCCCCTTGAGTTGACTGAAATGATACTTGTATTGTTACGGGGCTATAATAATGATTGGGTAAAACGCGGTGGTAATTATGATATTGTGAGTCGAATTGAAAAATTCACAATTTGCTTTCTTAAAAGTATAACGTAAAAGTGCAGAATATTTTCTGCACTTTTATAGTTTTATAGTGAACGTTGTTCCCTCGTTGGAACTATTCACTGTGATTGTTCCTTTATGAGCGCTGATAATGTCCTTAGCGATTGATAGTCCTAAGCCGTAACTTCCATTATTTAATCGTGATGAATCAACACGATAAAAACGTTCAAAGATTAATTTTTGGTCTTCATTTGAGATTGTAATACCACTATTGAAAATTTTAAACTGCATTTTTCGATTCTTACACAATGAGATAATGATTGTATTATTTGTTGGAGTATATTTCATTGCATTATCAATGAGAATAATGAATACTTGTTTCAAACTTTCGATATCTACCTTATGCATAATATCTTCTTCGATGTTTAAAATCATTTTGATTCCTTTTTCATAAGCTAGACTTTCAAATGGTAACGAGACTTCAAGTAATGCGCTTGAAACATCCGCTTGATTTAGAGATAACTTTTTATTGAATTCATCTGCTTTTGAACTACTTAAAAGATTTTTTATAAGCTTATCCATTCTCTTCACTTCTTGTCTGATGTAATTAAATTCAGTTGTGGTACGACTTTCTTCATTGATTAGATCTAAGTTTAATGAAATGATTGAGAGTGGTGTTTTTAACTCATGTGAAGCATCATTAATAAATTGACGTTGACGTTTGAAAGCTTGTTCAACTGGCTTGGTAATGAGGTGTGTAATAAGTAGAGCAGTAAAAAATAAAAAGATAGATCCTACTACCATGACAATTGGGGTAAGAGTGTTAAATGCTTCTACTGCTTTTTGATCAGCAAATTCGCTAATGTCACGAAGAATAATGACATTGTTTTTTTTATCATAAGAGAAAACAAAGTCTTCAAATCCACCAATACTTTGAATCTCATCATATACATCATTGTCATTTGTAATATAATTATCTGCATTAGAAATGATCTCTTCACTGTTTGCAGGAAGTGGATGACCACTAAGAGAGGTCATGCTAATGGGATATGTATTCAAATTAATTTCATAAATAGGTCCAAATGATTGTGTTAGTTGTTCAAAATTTTGACCAGCTTGAGGTCGAATAAAGTCAAAATCATCCGCGGTTACGCCTTCTAAAGCCTGGCGATGAAAGAAGTCAGAAGTTTTTTGTGCCCCATAATTGGTAATACTTACAAGAAAGTTAAAAGGAAGTATAAGTAATAGTGAAATCACAATTAGAAATTTACATTTTAATCTTTTAATCATGCTTTAGCTCCAAACGATAACCAAGATTCCGAATAACTTTGATTTGAACTTGAGTACCTAAAAATTGTAGTTTCTTTCGAATGAATGATATGTAAACCTCAACATTGTTATAGTCTGTTGCATCTTCAATACCCCAAACTTTTTCAAACAATAATTCCTTGGAGAGGACGTTTGTTTGGTTTAAGAAAAATACTTCTAGTAATTGAAACTCCTTTGCACCTAGATGAACTGTTTTTGTAGCACAGAGTAAGTCTTTGCTTTGTGTGTTTAATGTTAAGTCTGCAAAAATCAATAAAGATTCATTAATCTCATTGTTACGACGAGTTAGAACACGAATGCGAGCAATGAGCTCTTTTGTGTCAAAGGGCTTTGTTAAATAGTCATCTGCTCCAATATCTAGCCCGGTTACTTTATCATCAACCTCTGATTTCGCTGAGAGCATTAAAACCGGGGTTTTGATTTTTTTGTGACGTATGTGTTTTAAGACTTCATATCCGTTTAAAAAGGGCATCATGATATCAAGCACAATCGCATCATAAATAGGAGATAAAGCATATTCTAAGCCAATTTCTCCATTTTCTGCAGTATCAACAAGATAACCTTGTTTTTCTAGTGTGAGTTTCAGACCATTACGCAGTCCTGCTTCATCTTCTATAATTAATAATCTCATGGGTATTACCTCTCTACTTCTTATTCTACCACTTAAGCTTAAATGAAGCTTGAAAAATTAAAAATATTATTCAAGGTTCATTTAAGCTTCCATGTTTATCATAACAATGTAGCTAAAAGGAGAAAGAAAATGGTAAAACTGTTTAAAAGTAAAAAAATGATTGCAGGATTGATTGTAATAGCTTTAATAGGCGGATCAATCTATTTAGTAAGTGGTAGTGCACAAGAAAGCGAAGAACCACAAGAGACACAAACTTATATACGTACAACAACACTCACAAAAGGATCGATTGACGAGGTAATCTCAGCGACAGGTACTGTGTCCTCAACAAATACAACTGCTGTATCAAGTAGTATTCAAGGAGTAAAGGTTGCACAAGTACTTGTTGAAGTAGGGGATGTGGTGAATGAAGGTGATAGTGTGATTTTGTTGGAGCAAGATCAACTCAATGAACAAATTGCCGATTTAAATGAAAAAATTAGTGATGAAAAAGAAAAATTGCAAGAAGCTTATGATAGTGCACTTACGGCTAAGGATAGCGCATGGACAATTGTGTATGGTACAAACGGTACATCATCAGCATACGAAAGTGCAAAAATGATGTATGATGCAGCAAGTGGTGCAGTAAGTGCTGCACAAGCAGATTATGATGCAAAACTAAGTGAATACAATACTGCACTTATTGCAGTAGGGAATGCTCAAGAGTCATACAATAGTGCAATTACAACTGGTGATAGTGCTCTGATTGCTAGTGCTAATGATATATTAACAGCAGCTAATAGTGAATTTTCTATAAAAGATCAAGCATTGCAAGTTGCTCAATCTAATTTAGATACAGTTAAAATGACATATAATTTCACTACACTAGAGGGAACATACAACCAAACTCTAAACGCGTATGAGACTACAAAGTCAACGTATCTTAAAGCAGAAGAAACATTGGGTACCGCTCAATCAAATTTAGATAACCAAACTAGTACACTTTTAGAGAGTTATCAAGACCAATTATCTGCTCTTTATGAGACAATAGATGATTATACATTAAAAGCAGAAAGTACTGGAACAGTGACAAAAGTAGGGGCAACTGTAGGATCGCAAGTATCTAACACAACTGATTTAGTTACAATTGATGATATGAATTCATTAAAAATTGAAGTTCAAGTTAGCGAAGCGGATATTCATTCTATTGAAATAGGACAAACAGCTAATATTCTAAGTGATGCAACAACTGAAGAAATCACAGGTACAGTAACTTCAAAATCTCCAGTTGCATCAGTATCAGGACAAGGATCTACATCATCTACATTTACTGTAACAGTTGAAATCGATCAAACAGGTACAGGATTACTAATTGGGATGAATGCGCAAGTAGATATTATGTTGTCTACTATTGAGGATGTCTATATGGTACCAATTGATGCTATTGAAGTAGTTGATGGAGTATCTTATGTGTATAAGCAAATTTCAGAAGGTAATACAGAAGACTCGTTTGAAAGAATCGAAGTGACAACTGGACAAAGCAATGACTATTATATTGAAGTAAGCGGAGCACAAATACAAGAAGGATTAGTAATTCGCTCAAGTGCGATCTTGGAAGATGCCACAATTGAGAGTGATTCAATGATGCCAAACATGCTGGATGGCATGAGTGGTGGAGAAATGCCAAGTGGTAGCGGTATGTCTGGTGGAGGACAAAGACCAGCTGGAGGGCAATAAGCAGATGGAAAGCGTAATCGAGTTAAAAGATATACGAAAAAGTTATTTTATTGGAAAACCAAATGAACTCGAGGTGCTCCACGGAATTAACTTGACAATTTACAAAGGTGAGTTTGTAGCTATTGTAGGTGAATCTGGATCAGGAAAAAGTACTTTAATGAACATCATTGGTGTACTTGATACGGCGACTTCTGGAGAATATATTTTAAACAATGAAAATATTAAAAGTATTAAAGAAAATGAGAAAGCTGCAATACGTAATCGAAATATTGGATTTATATTTCAAAATTTCAATTTGATTGGACGATCAAGTATTATGGATAATGTTGAATTACCTATGCTCTATGCAAGGGTTAGTCCAAAATCACGCCGAAAAAGAGCTTTTCAGCTACTGGAAAGCGTTAATATGGGAAATCGTATTCATCACAAACCAAATGAGTTATCTGGTGGGCAAAAGCAACGTGTTGCTATTGCACGAGCCCTAGCGAATGACCCATCAATTATTCTTGCAGATGAGCCTACAGGTGCACTTGACTCGGAAACTTCTACACAAGTGATGGAAATCTTGCACAAACTTCATAAAGAAAATGGTAATACAATTGTGTTCATTACACATAATCCGGAATTGGCAAAACAATGTGAAAGAATTGTAACACTAAAAGATGGAGATATCATTTCTGATGTAAAAGGAGGTCATTATGTGGAATAATATTGCGTTGGCCTTTGGTGCATTGCGTGCAAATAAAATGAGATCTTTACTGACGATGTTAGGAATTATTATTGGGATAGCTTCAGTTATTGCAATTGTAACAGTAGGTAACTCATTAACAGCTTCAGTAAATTCGACAATGTCGGACTTTGGAATTAATACATTGTCAGTTTCTGTTACACAAAAAAGTCAAGAAGAAGGGAATACGAGACTCTTTTCTTCTGGAAATATGAGCGAAGAAGACTACATTAGTGATGAAATTGTAAGTGAGTTTGAAACTCTTTTTGCAAATGAGTTAACTGCGATTTCACTAAGTGAGTCAGTATCTAATTTATCGACAAACAGTGATACTACAACGTATTCACTATCAACTACAGGAATCAATACAGGATATCAACTTGAAACAAGTTTTGAGCTAGCCTATGGACGAGATTTTACGCAAGAAGATATAGATGAGGCAAGAAATTTATTGTTAATAGAAGAAGATTTGGCTACTGAGTTATTTGGTAATCAAGATCCCATTGGGCAAGAAATCAAACTTTACAATAGTAATAATATAGAGATATTCTATATTGTTGGTGTGACTAGTAGTAGTGAAGATTCCTCTATAATGTCTATGTTTTCAAGTGGAGACACATATCAAGTGTTTATGCCTATTACTACGGCGAAGGAAATGAGTGGAAGTAGTGATGGATATGCAAGTATGACAATCCTATTTAATGAGGATGTTAATTTAGACGAAATGAACCAATATGCAACGAACTTTTTTACAGAAGTATACAATCGAAATGAAACGTATACTGCAACAGTGTCTGATCCCTCATCTATGGTAGAGAGTTTCACAGAAATGCTAGGAACAATTCAAATTGCCATTGCGGCGATTGCTTCGATTTCACTACTTGTCGGTGGTATTGGAGTTATGAATATTATGCTTGTGTCAATTACTGAACGTACAAAAGAGATTGGGACACGTAAAGCGCTGGGTGCACCTACCTTTGATATTATGCTACAGTTTGTTACAGAGGCAGTGATAATTTGTATGGTTGGAGGTGCAATTGGAGTTGCCTTGGGAGTAGGTCTAGGTATGTTTGCTTCAACACTTCTAGGTTTTCCTGCAACGCCAGATATGTACGCCATTGTACTGGCTGTCGGATTCTCAATGTTTATCGGGCTGTTCTTTGGTTATTATCCAGCGAAAAAAGCCGCAAAACTTGATCCAATTGAAGCACTACGACATGAATAAAAGGAGAGAGCGATGAAAAAAATAGGGATAGTTTTACTCATCACAGTAATAATGCTAAGTGGGTGTAGCAGCAGTAATGGTACCAATTTAGATGAAACTGAAATGAATGATTCACAGTCAAGTATGGAAGATATGCCAGAGGGAGAACGACCTAATATGGAAGATATGCCAGAGGGA
>CAYJEY010000011.1:0-19337 GCA_964369385.1 uncultured Holdemania sp. | reverse complement strand
TGGAAGATATGCCAGAGGGAGAACGACCTAATATGGAAGATATGCCAGAGGGAGAGCGACCTAATATGGAGGATATGCCAGAGGGGGAGCGACCTGATATGGAAGATATGCCAGAGGGAGAGCGACCTGATATGGAAGATATACCAGAAGAACAATCAACTGGAGAATCGATAACATCAGAGTAATTTAAAGATAAAACAAGCAGAATGTTATTTGCATTCTGCTTGTTTTGTATTATCTTAGATGGAAGTTTTATTACAGTGTGTGAGCCAAAAATCTATTAAAATTGTTTTAACGTAAAACCAAGTTCATTGATTCATGAATTGAAGTTAGTGTAATTTTGAAGTACAATTGAGGTAGAGAAACCATAAGCAAATAATTTTAACTCAAGGAGGACAAGATGAAAGTTATTATTGCAAAAGACTACAATGAAGTAAGTGAATTGGTTGCAAAACAGATTGTTAAGGAAGTAAATGAAAAACCCAATTTGGTTTTTTGTTTACCAGCGGGAAATTCTCCAATTGGAATGTATAAAAAATTAGTTGAGTTCTATAATCAAGGAGTAGTTGATTTTTCTAAAATGAGAACATTTGATATGGATGAATATGTAGGCTTATCAAAAGAAAATGTCAATAGCTTTGCCTATTTTATGAACAAGCATTTTTTGAATCACGTGAATATTGATCGTACAAATGTTAGATTACCTGATGCGTTAGCGCAAGACATTCATAAAGAGTGTGAAGTTTACGCCAAAGAAATAGCGAATATTGGTGGATTTGATATTGCCATTACGGGAATTGGAGATAATGGGCATATTGCATTCAATGAGCCAAATCAATATTTGATGGCTAAAACGCATGTAGTTGATTTAAGAGAAGCAACAATTATTCAAAACAAGAAGGAGTTTCAAGAAGGGTTTGTACCAACTAAGGCCTTGTCTATTGGTATGGAAGAAATCATGAAGACAAAACATTTCATAGTGATTGCTTGCGGTAAACATAAAGCCTCACTTTTAAGTAAATTATTTGAAGATAATCGCATTGATCCTATGTACCCTGTATCATTTATCAAAATGCATCATAATATTACTTTGTTCTTAGATGAAGAAGCGGCTTCACTTTTACCAATAGATAAAATAGATGCATTCATCTAGAAGTTGAACTTATAATAGCATGGACTTATCTTATTTTGAGATAGGTCTTTTTATTTGACTTGAAGTAAATGATTATTAATTTTATGAATGAGCAAAATTAAGGATAGAATAATTTTACTTGTATATTATGTGAAATTAAATTAAAATTAAAGTTCTGTAGAAAGGGTTTATTATGAAAAAATCAAAGATTCAAACATTTTTAAATTTCATTGAGCGAGTAGGTAATAAGTTACCCCATCCTGGTATGTTATTTTTCTACTTCTCAATTGCAGTGATTCTCTTTTCAGGGATTGGTGCTGCGCTTGGTTGGGAGGTTGTTTATACTGGACTTGTCAAAGTTGATGGTGTTCTTATCCCACAAGAAGTCACAGCTGGAGTAAATAGTCTACTTTCTCTTGATGGAGTTCGTCACATTTTCTCGAGCATGGTGTCAAACTTTACAGGGTTTGCCCCACTTGGGTCTGTTATGGTTGCTCTGATTGGGATATCAGTTGCAGAGCATGCAGGACTTATCGAAGTATTACTTAAAGGAGCGGCAGTACGTACACCGAAGCGTTTAATTACGATGATGGTCGTGTTCTTAGGGATTATGTCTAACGTTGCTTCTGATGCAGGATATGTATTTTTACCACCACTTGCAGCAATGATGTTTCTTTCGATGAAACGTCATCCACTTGCTGGTCTAGCTGCAGCATTTGCTGGAGTATCTGGGGGATATTCGGCAAACCTTATCTTAAGTAGTTTAGATCCACTATTAGCTGATTTCACTACTGAAGCAGCACGTATCTTAGATCCTACTTATGTTGTATCAAGTTCTAGTAATTGGATCTTCATGGCGGCATCAGTATTTGTAATTATGGTTGTTGGGTCAATCGTAACTGAGAAAATTGTTGAGCCAAACTTAGGTAAATACACAGGAAGTCAAACTGCAGAATTATCACAAGTAACCAAAGAAGAAAATCTAGCACTTAAGAAAACACTTGTAGCGTTTGTTGCGCTTATTGTAGCATTGATTGCATTGTACATGGTACTAGGATTTGATTTATTCTTTGGTAATGCAATGGTACCAGTTATTGTCATGGTGTTCTTAGTTCCAGGGGTAACGTATGGCTATGCAATTGGAAAGATACAAAGTAGTAGTCAAATTATGGATATGATTGCAAAATCATTCTCATCTATGGGTTCATATCTTGTGCTTGTGTTCTTTGCAGGGCAATTTATTAATTATTTTACGTATTCAAATTTAGGGACAATTATTGCAGTTAATGGAGCTAATTTACTTCAAACAGCACAGCTTCCTTCATTCTTACTCGTATTGCTGTTCATTCTTATTGTAGCCTTTATTAACTTATTTATGGGATCTGCTTCAGCGAAATGGGCGATTCTTGCACCAGTTTTCGTACCAATTATGATGAACTTAGGTATTTCACCAGAGTTTACGCAATTGGCTTATCGTATCGGAGATTCATCGACAAACATTATCTCTCCATTAATGAGTTATTTTCCTATGATTATTATTTATATGAAGTCTTATAACAAAGATGCATCAATTGGAACACTTGTATCAATGATGCTACCATATTCACTTGCCTTCTTACTTAGTTGGTCAGTTTTATTAATAATTTGGATGCAGTTTAATCTACCAATTGGGATCGATGCACACATCTTCCTTCCATAACAAAACGAAAGTTGGCAAATTGCCAACTTTTTCTATTGAAGATAAATAAAACCGATTGCACTATAAGTTGTAATAGATTATTATACTAATAGTAAAGAAGAGGATATACCATGAAAACGAATTATCATACCCACACTTATCGATGTAATCACGCATCAGGAAACGATGAAGACTATGTAAAGGCAGCAATCAAAGCTGGGTTCAATGAAATTGGATTTAGTGACCATAGTCCGTGGAAGTACACAAAAAATGTGAAATCGCGTATGCGTATGGATCTAGTTGAATTTGATGAATATTATCAAAGTATTTCACGTTTAAAGAAAAAATATGCAAAACAGATTTCAATTAAAATTGGACTTGAATGTGAGTATTATAAAGAAAATATGGATTGGCTATGTAAGTTCATCAAAGATAAAAAAATAGATTATATAATTTATGGGAATCATTTTTCTGAACAAACAGAAAAAGTTTATTTTGGTACACATACCCACATCAACCAAGAACTTAAAAACTACATTGATATGTGTATCGAAGGACTTAGTACAAATTTGTATTCATATCTTGCCCATCCTGATTTATTTATGCGCTCTTACCGACCTTTTGATGAGTATGCAGCAAGCGAGTCAAGAAGACTATGTGAGTATTGCAAAGAAAATGATATCGCTTTAGAGTATAATCTTGGATCACTAGTCTACTCATATGGTACAGGAGAAAAATCAACTTATCCGTATCCAGAGTTTTGGAAAATTGCTGCAGAAGTAGGTAATAAAGCAATAATAGGTATTGATGCACATACACCAGAGAGTTATTTAAGAGAAGAGATTTTCCAACAAGCACAAGAACATTTGAAGCAGTTAAATATGCATGTAGTAGATGAAATAGAATTGAAATGGTAGGATAAAAATGAATAAAAAATACTTCTTTTTTGACATTGATGGTACGCTCACAAACAGAGAAACAGGGGAAATTGTCCCCTCAGCAATTATGGCAATAAAAAAACTAGAAGCAAATGGGCATTTTGTCGCAATTGCAACAGGACGTGCTCATTATAAGACAAAAGCCTTTTTAGAAAAAATCGAAATGTGTAACGCCGTATGTAGTGGAGGGGCAGGACTTGTCATTAATCATGAGCTCATCATGAATCATCCATTACCACTTGAACCAATAAAAAAAGTCATCAAAAAAGCGGATGAGTTGGGATTTGGTACAATATTAATGCTGGAGGATAGCATGAATTGTTTTGGAAAGAATGATTTGTTTCGCCAACAAGTGGGTGGAAGAAATGAGCCAACCAACTACGTTATTGATGAAAATTTAAACTATGATGATTTAACACAAGTATACAAAGCGTACATTAGTGTTCCCGTTGAACACCAGGAATTACTTACAAGTCTTACAGAACTTGGGTATTTGCGATTTGTGAAAGATTATTTGATGTTCCAATATGATGAAAAAGACAAAGGAATTGAAGCCATGATGAAACATCTTGGTGGAAATGAAAATGATGTGGTCGTATTTGGAGATGACTTCAATGATTTAGTGATGTTTTTACCTAAGTGGACATCAATTGCAATGGGAAACGCTTGTGATGAACTAAAAGAGAAAGCGGACTTTGTCACAAAGAATAGTTATGATGATGGAATCTACTATGCATGTGAAGTCATGGGTTGGATATAGTAAAGGAAGAGTTTAATGCTCTTCCTTTTTTATCGGATTTTGCCTAAGCCAAGGAAACACAGTCGTCTGGATTGTGATAATTGCATATATGGTAAATAAGAAGCAAGTTAGAGGGAAAATAAAGCTAGGAGCTTCATAGAAGTAAATGGTAGTGCTATTGATAAAAATGATGAATAGTAGAATAAACCAATTGACAATATTTAAGACTTTCATATCATTGCTCCTTTCTATAGCTGATACAAAAATACCTGGGAACTAGGTTTAGTATGTTCTTCTTGATGTATATTATGATTATATATGCATATTTACTTCATCTATCTATAGTATATCATGCTTAAAATTATGCAGCAAGGTAATAACACATCTTCAATCTATATAATAAAATTTTATCGTTTGTGCGCTTGAAACAATAAAATTCTAGAAGAGGGTTATACATATTCATTACATAAAGGGCGTGTGAATTGTATAGAAATTGGTGGAAGTGATAAAATGTATAATAGAAATAGAGTAGAAATCTATTAGGAGGAGGACAAAATGAGTATTTATGATTTTTCCATATTAAAAAACAATGGCACAACTGAAAGTTTAGATAAGTATCGAGGAAAGGTTTTATTAATTGTGAACTCAGCTACTGAATGTGGATTTACTCCACAGTATACAGATTTAAAAAACCTTCATGACAAATATGCACAAAAAGGTTTAGTGATCTTAGATTTTCCTTGCAATCAATTTGGTGCGCAAGCCCCAGGTACAGATGAAGAAATTAATTTAATTTGTGTAGGTAAGTATTTGCTTCCATATGTAATGGCGAGTAAAGTTGAAGTGAATGGAGACAATGCTCATCCTTTATTTACATACCTAAAAGAACATAAAGGTTTTAGTGGGTTTAATCCAGAACACAAACTCACAAAAGTGCTTCACGAAATGTTGGCGAAGAATGATGAAAAATATCATGAAAAATCTGATATAAAATGGAACTTTACTAAGTTTTTGGTGGATCGTGAAGGGAATGTCATTGAGCGATTTGAACCAGTAGATGATTTAAAAGTAGTAGAGGAAGCAATAATTAAATTGTTATAAAAATAGTAGGGAGTAGTATAACTTACCACCTTTTTTTGCAAATGAAAAACATTTTGATTTTGCAGCTAAATAGCAGACATTCATAGCTATTGAAAATGACATGTATATCCCAAGTTTAGAGTTGATAATGAAAATTGCTCGTTAATTGAAAACTACTGTTGAGGAACTAGTTATTTAGGAGGAAAATCACTAAAAAAATAGCTTAGAAAAAATCTATGTTGATTGCATAGATTTTTTTCTATGTTTTGTGGTTAAACTATGATATACTATCGACTTGTAAGATTTAAAGTGGAGGATTTATGATAACAGTAAATGATGTAACTTGTTCTTTTAGTGGAACGCCTCTGTTCAAAGAAGTAAATCTCAAATTTACACCAGGAAATTGCTATGGTGTAATTGGGGCTAATGGAGCAGGAAAATCGACATTTCTAAAATTATTATCAGGTGAATTAGAAACAACTAGAGGGGATATCACCATCCCAGCAAAAACACGTTTATCCGTGTTAAAACAGAATCACTATGCGTATGATGATTTTAGTGTCGTTGAGACAGTGATTATGGGAAATCAGCGTTTATATGAATTAACAAAAGAAAAAGAAGTATTATATAGCAAAGAAGATTTCACAGAAGAAGATGGAATTTTAGCAAGTCAACTTGAAGAAGAGTTTGCTGATCTTGATGGTTGGAATGCTGAAGTTCAGGCTGAAACATTATTGAATGGATTAGGTGTTGCTAGTGAATTCCATGAATTAAAAATGAGTGAATTAGATGGATCACAAAAAGTAAAAGTCTTGTTAGCTCAAGCTTTGTTTGGAGACCCTGAAATTATTTTACTTGATGAGCCTACCAATCATTTAGATATTGATTCAATCAATTGGTTAGAAGATTTTATCATGGATTATCATGGTACCGTTATTGTTGTGTCACATGATCGTCATTTTTTAAATGCTGTGTGTACTCATATTGTTGATATTGATTATGGCAAGATTAAAATGTATGTAGGTAACTATGAGTTCTGGTATGAATCAAGTCAGTTAATGCAACGTTTATTAAAAGACCAAAACCGTAAGAAAGAAGATAAAGTGAAAGATCTACAAAACTTTATCTCTCGATTCTCGGCAAATAAAAGTAAAGCGAAGCAAGCAACTGCACGTCGTAAATTGTTAGATAAGTTAAGCATTGAAGAGATTCCGGCATCGACACGTCGATATCCGTTTGTAGGTTTCCAAATTGGACGAGAAATTGGAAAAGATTGTCTAATGATAGAAGGATTATCAAAAACAGTAGATGGTGTTAAAGTATTAGATAATGTTTCATTTGTAATGGGACGTGAAGACAAAATTGCTTTTGTAGGAGATCAAGAAAGCTCAATTACGACATTGTTTCAAATCCTTGTAGGTGAGTTAGAGCCAGATGAAGGAACATTTAAATGGGGGGTATCCACTACTCAATCATATTTTCCAAAAGATAATGGAGAATACTTTGAAGGCTCAACATTATCAATTTTAGATTGGCTACGTCAATATTCAAGCGATGATGCAGAATCATATTTACGTGGCTTCTTAGGAAGAATGTTATTTTCTGGAGATGAAGTACACAAACAAGTAAAAGTCCTCTCAGGGGGTGAGAAAGTACGTTGTATGCTTTCACGCATGATGATGTATACATCGAATGTACTTGTGATGGATCAACCTACCAATCATCTTGATTTAGAATCAATCACAGCTGTAAATAACTCTATGATTGAATTTAAAGGGGCAATGTTGTTTGCATCACATGACTATGAATTTATTCAAACAATTGCGAATCGAATTATCGAGTTTAAAGAAGATGGAACAACATTAGATCGTCAAGGAACTTATGAGGAGTTTATTGACTTCAAACACAAAATGTAAGAAGGTTGCAAAAATGCAACTTTCTTTTTATACTAGAAAAAGTTACAATAATTGAGGTGGTGATAAACAATGAAAATTGCAGTTTGTGATGATTCAAAAGAAATCTGTCAACATATAACACATATTCTAAGTTCAAAACTAGATGCTTGGAATGAGGCTTATGATATACAAGTGTATTCTTCAGGAGAGGAACTTTGTAAGGCATTAAAAAGTCAATCATTCGAACTTATTTTTCTTGATATCATGATGGGTGGAATGGATGGAGTAGCAACAGCTCAACAAATTCGTGAATTTTCTTCGAAGTCCTTAATCTGTTTTGTATCAAGTAGTGATGATCGACTGAAAGAGTTGTTTGCAAAGAATGTAATTGGGTTTATTGATAAGCCAATTGATACAAAAAGAATTCAAGAAGTCCTTCAAGCAGCGATTCAACACTTAAAGGTAAATCAACAACAAAAGTTTGTGTTTAAGAAAAATGGTAAAACTTATAGTGTTGCCTACAGTGATATTATTTATTTTGAGAGCATTCAGCATAATATTGAGCTTGTGACAAAGGATACAAGATACATTTATCGCGGAAGATTATATGATGTATGGGAGTCATTACAAAAACAGGCACAATTTTGCATGCCTAGTCGCTCATTTATTGTGAATATGAGCTTTGTATCTTATTCAAAGTCAGAGCTTGTAGTGTCTTTTAATCAATTGAAAATTACAATTGGTAGAAAATATAAAGAGGAAACAATGCAAAGATTTATGAGTTATCTTCACAAAAAAGGAGAGTCAAACTAATGGAACATCGTTTTTATTTGAGTCTATTTTTGTGTCTATTTTTAATTGTAACAATGAAAGATTACTTTGATTTATTTTTAGATGGAAAAACTAAAAATAAATTGATGCGGAATGTTAGTTATATTTTATATTATATTATTTCTACCGCAATGACAACGTTCTCTACAAGTGTAGAGTTTAATCTTTTTGTATCAACATTGTGTATTTCACTCATAGGTATTCAGTACGAAGGTAATTTCTTTCATAAGCTATTTTTATCATTGTTTTTTATGGGGATGCTAAGTACTGTAGAAGGGGTTGTAGCATATTCATTAGGAAGTATTGGTGGTGTAGCAGCCGATGATCTCTTGAGTATGGGATCTGCTTGGGATTTGGCATTCCTTATTGTGCGCTTTGTGCCATTTGTGGTTATCAAAGTGTCTAAAATGCTTTTGATGAAAAACAAAATCAATATTTTTCATGGTTATCGTGTTCCACCTTTGGATATGATTGCTTTTCTTACAGTGCCAATCATTAGTAGTATTTTAATGGGACTGTTTCCACATACGGCTTACCATACTAATGAAACTGGATCAGGAATATTAACAATTATTGCAATGTTTTTAATGGTGCTGAACTTTATGTTTTTCTATGCCTATCATCGTTTACATCAAACTTTTCAACAAAGAACAGACTTGTTTTTGCTGAATCAACAAGTCACGTTTTATCAATCACAATATAAACAACTTAAAGATAATATCAATGAGTTGCAACTTTTTAAACATGATTTAAAGCATCATCTAGTTCGTGTTATTAATCAAGAAAAGCCGAGTTCAACAAAGCATTATCAACAATTGATTGATGAAATTTTTGATTCTTTTGATGATTGGGAGTATAAGATTTATTCTAAAAATGCAACTGTAGATAGTATTTTAAATTACTATCATAGTCAGTCTTTAAAGCACAATATTGACTTCCAATACAGTTGTGACCAATTAGAACAATTAAGTCTTGATGCAAAGCTTTTGAGTGGTGTATTAGGTAATGCACTTGAGAATGCCCTAGAATCATGTAAAAATCAAGAGGATGCCCATATTCAGGTAAAGGTATTGAATCAACACAAAAATTTATTTATTGAAGTGTCAAACTCAGTGGGCGAAGATATTGTGATTGAAAATAATCAATTACCTACTACAAAAGGTGATGTGATAAACCATGGCTTTGGTTTAAAAAGTATTGATCGATTAGTTGAATTAAATGGTGGATATTATTATTTAAATTGTACAAATCTAATCTTTACAATTCAAATATTATTGATGATTGAATCATTTCATGAATAAATACGGGTAAAATATGACATGGTTCTTGCATAGTTGGATGAAGTTGTTAAACTTCTTTAGGTAAGGGGAAAGAAATATGACAAATAGGAAATTAGAATTACAAGAAAATGAAGTAGTTTTTATGGAAGATATTTATGTTGATATTTGGTACTCACCTCAACATATGAAAATGGATAAAGTGCCGACAAAAGCTACTTTTACTAATCAACGTGTATTTTTTGTGAAAGGGAAGTTAGCCTTCTTATTTAAAGACTTTGAGATAGATTTAAATGAAGTTGTAGAAATTAAGAAATGCTGGGTTTTATTTCTTCCATTTGGAATACGCTTAAAGATGAAAACTGGAAATGATTATGTTTTATCAGTAATGAAACGCCAAAAATACATTGATTGGATGCAACAATATATTAATAAGTAGGAAACGAATATAATTTCACTAAACGATAAAAGCGAGGTGCACTAAGTGTTCTCGCTTTTATTTGATATAAATCAAATTTGTAATAACATTTCTAGAATAGAATGCTAACATTTAGAAGAATATGATAGAATTGTTTTGTAAGATACCCATGGAGTTAAGAAATAATGTGGGCGGAGGAATAGTGTGAAATATTGTGAAAAATGTAATAAACAGCATGAAGAAAATAGTAATTATTGTTCAAACTGCGGAACTAGATTACAGGAAGTAGTTAAAGTTGAAAATAGTAGTGAAAAGAATAACGGTGGAGATGAATCTGTTAAAAGTGATGTAAATCATAGTAAAGATACTAAAACCTCGAATTTCAAGGAAACACATTCAAAGAAGTTTACTGATATTTTAAATGAAATGTTAGAAGAAAAAGATAAATTTGTCAAAAAATTCAATCAATTGGACACTAATTTTCAAGGTTTTATTAATAAAGTAAAAACATTTTGGAGGGATCAGAAAATACTGATTTATAGTATTCTACTGCTTTGTATATTTATCACACCTTATGTCATTGAAGCGACTACTTCAGTCTTTGAATTTTTTACAGGTAATTTTAACCTATCTATATCATGGTCAAAATTTATAGATGTAGATTATCGTGTTGCGATGGAAATTTTAGAAGAAGAAGGCTTTGAAAATATTGAACTAGTAGAACAGAATACTTTAGAATCGAGTGAAAATAATAATCAAGTAGTAAAAGTTATCATTGATAATGATGACAAATTTAACCGTGGGGATGAAGTTAATAGAGATGATAACGTAACAGTTGTTTATGACACTGTCGTTAAAATACCATTGCCCTTTTCGAGTAGTGCAATGATAGGTGAAAACTACGAGGAAGCATACGATTTACTATTGACTGCAGGATATAAAAATGTAAGTCTTCAACCACTGAACGATTTAAGTGGTAGAGATAACAGAGATAACAGAGATAACAATGTTGATAATATCTATAGCATTATTATAGGTAGCAATAGTGATGTAAGTAATGGCTATGGTGTGGCAGTGGATGAAGAGATAATTATCGCCTACCATTCTGTTTTACAGATAAATGCACCAATAAACTCTAACGAAGTATATAAAGAAAATGTAAATGATATCCAAACTTTGTTTGAAGATAGCGGATTTACTAATATTAAGTTAGTTGAGGTTGATGATGTAACTCTAAGATATTTTGGTGAAGAGGGAGCGGTCAAGGATGTGAAAATCAATGGAAATCTTGATTTTTCAATTGAAAACAGCTATGAGATGGACGTAGAAGTTCTGATAAGGTATCAAAGTACCCCGGAAAAAATGGAAGTTGAAAATGAAACGATACTGGAAGAGAACGCATCAGTAGATGACGAAACTGATTCACTAAATCCTCCTTTTCCTGTTGAAATTGCTCAAAGGGTAGCTGTTGTATCAATCACAAATAACTATGCGACTGATGTTTTTTTAGATGATGGTTCTGCAAGGGACAGTTCAAAGTATCACAGCTATTCAGATACTTCGGGATATTACTTAAGTGTTTCAATGGATGGGGAATGGGCAGTTAAAGATGAAAACACTTGGGCTGTAGAAGAAATATTGTTAAAGACAAATAGTGGGATTTATTTTAAGGCGACACTTGATATAACTTATGATGGTACGAACTATGTTGTAGAAGACGGTATAGTTATTGTTGGTAGTTTTGAAGCAGTTTTGTCTGAGGATGAATATACTGCATCATTTGATGAAATAATCTCTAGCCCAAAAAATACCTACTTGATTGTTCCGCCGAGTCTTGTTGAAGAAGATCGCTAATCACAGTTTGGTATTTGATAGAGTGTCAATTTGTAAGAAAAGTTTTTATTGAATGTACTTGATATAACATTGTGTATGTGTATAATAAAAATTATATTTATGGAGAAGATGAAATGGTGAAATGTTATTGTGTAAATTGTGGAGAAGAACTTGAAAGAGATGTAAAATTTTGTGCTGATTGTGGAACGCCTAATCGAAAAGCTAGTACTAAAGAAAAAATCAGTGATAAAAAAGAAAAAGTTAAAGTTGAAAGTTATGATTGTCCTAAGTGTGGAGGTGCTTTGAGCTCAATTGTAACAAGCTGCCCCTACTGTAACTATGAGATTAAAGGGAGAGGCGTATCAAAGTCAGTGCAAGAGTTAATTGATAAGTTAGCTAAGATTGATGAGAGAGAAATGATTATAGAAACTGAAAAACCTTCATTGATGAAAGCTGTAATAGGAGTGGATTTTAATAATAAAACAGAAAGAGAAACTGAAAAAAAGGCAGAATTTGAGAGCAAAAAAATAAATGATAAAGTAACGCTCATTACTAATTGGCCAGTTTCAAATTCAAAGGAAGATATTTTAGAATTTATGATTTTAATTGCTGCTAATATTAAGAGTGATTATTTCATCGATTTATTCAATAAAGATGAAGTTGAGAAAGCTTGGATTAAAAAGCTTAATCAAGTCTATCGAAAAGCAGAAATTGTAATGAAACATGATCCTGATTTTTCTGAAATTCAGAGTATTTATGAAAGAAAACAATGGAGAAAGAAAAAAAATGAACCTTCAAGCACATCAATAAATAGAGTATGGCTCACTCCAAACATAATCAAGGCAGTTCTTATTGGAATTGCTATATTAGCGTTGTTAGATAATTTTTTTAGGACAACTTTTATCATTGTAGCATTATTACTTGCTAAAGAGGTTATTGCAAAGAAAAAAGCAAAATGATTATGTTTTATCAGTAATGAAACGCCAAAAATACATTGATTGGATGCAACAATATATTAATAAGTAGGAAATTGTCCTACTTTTTTTGTGCTATAATTAAGAAAATAGAAGGGGATATGATATGAAGGAATTTGTAAAGAATCATGAAGTTGAACGCAAAGGCTCTAATAGTATTAAATGGGGAGCTGTTGAGAAGTATGGTGTTGAAGATTTGTTGCCGGTGTGGATTGCAGATGCCGAGTTTAAAACATGTGCTAAAATCATTGAGGCAATTAAAGCTAAGGCAGATGAAGGTGTCTTTGGATATACTTATATACCAAAAACTTATAAAGAAGCTTTTATTGAGTGGGAAAGACAGTATGGATATGAAGTTCAAGAAGAGTGGTTACGCTTCTCTACGGGCGTGTTAAATTTACTCATTTGGGCTTGTAAGACACGCATTAAAGAGGGTGAAAGTATACTAATTATGACACCTGTATATCCTCCTTTTCGTGATGTAGTTTCTAGTGTAGAGGGAAGATTAGTATGCTTTGAATTGACTAATAAGAATGGTATTTATACGATAGACTACGATCATTTCGAGCAGACAATCGTTCAAGAAGAAGTAAAGGCAATGATATTCTGTAATCCACATAATCCGATTGGTAGAGTGTGGACAAAAGATGAACTCGACAGAGTAATTTCTATTTGTAAGAAACATGAAGTATATGTTATGAGTGATGAAATTCATCAAGATTTAGCTTTCGATAAATTCACTCCTTGTGTAAAAGCGCTAGATGGAAGTTATTCTAGTCATATTGCTACAATCAATTCTAATTCTAAATCATTTAGTATTCCAGGCTGTTCTGTAGCTCAAATTGTAATAGAGGATGACGAATTTAGGAATGCTTTTGATAAAACGATGTATGCTTGTACAAATCATCCAGCGGCAATTGTACATTTCGCGGCTAGTGAAGCGGCATATCGTGAATCAGGAGAGTGGTTAGGTCAATTTAAAACATTAGTTCAGTCCAATTATGCTGAACTTTGTGAAGGTTTAAAAGAAGTAGATATTGTGATTAGTCCACTAGAGGGAACATATTTAGCATGGTTGGATTTATCACGCGTTTATCATGGCGAAGATTTAGTCGATTTTTTTGTGAATGAAGTCAAGTTATATCCAAATTTTGGAGAAACATTTAGCTCATATACACCCAAACATATTCGATTAAACTTAGCGATTTCACCGAGTACACTTCAAATTGTAATAGAAAGATTAGTAAATAAGTTTAAATAGATAGAAAGAAGTGAAGTTATGATTGAAATTCAACCAAAGACAATTCTATCAAAGAAAAACACAATGAATGTGTATCGTGGATGCACACATGGATGTATCTATTGCGATTCAAGGTCGGAGATCTATAAGAAAACTTATAACTTTGAAGAGATTGAGGTGAAGAAGGACATCGTTGGAAAGCTTCGAAATGAGTTGAAGAAGCGAAATAAAGCAATGATTATGACTGGATCAATGTGTGATCCATATATGCCGATTGAGGCTGAGTTACAACATACACGCAAATGCCTTGAAGTGATAGAGGAAATGGGGTTCGGCGTAAGTATTATTACAAAGTCAGACTTAATCTTAAGAGATTTAGAGCTTCTTAAACGGATTCAAAAAAAAGCAAGAGTTGTTGTATCTATCACATTAACAACTTTTGATGAAGAATTATGTCGAGCGCTCGAACCAGGTGTATGCACTACGAAAAGACGCTTTGAGGTTCTCAAAACATTGCATGAAGAAGGAATACCTACAATTGTGTGGCTATGTCCAATTTTGCCATTGATAAATGATACAAGAAGTAATATTGATGGGATATTGAGCTATTGTAAAGAAGCACAGGTAAAAGGTATTCTTACATTCGGATTGGGAATGACATTGCGATATGGGAATCGTGAGTATTATTATAAAAAATTAGATGAACACTTTCCTGGTATCAAGCTTGAATACATGCGCCAATTTGGTGCAAGATATGGCATAGGAAATACTAAGACAAGAGAATTGAATAAGCATATAAAAAATTTTTGTAAGGAACAGGGAATAATGTTTTCTCAAAAAGAGATATTTGAGTTTATGGCAGATTTTCCTGTCACGATGGAACAACTCAGTCTATTCTAGAAAAGGGGTAAAAATGAAACTACCAGAAAACTACCAATCAACGTTGGGTTTATATGATACTCAGCGTGCAATTGGATCAATTAAGCGTTTATTTGAAGTAAAGTTAGCAGCAGCACTCAAGTTAAAGAGAGTAAGTGCTCCATTATTTGTGGATCCCGCGACAGGGCTAAATGATAATTTAAGTGGAGTTGAACGTCCGGTTGCCTTTGATATACCCGCGGCAAACGTTGATGGTGAGGTTGTACATTCTTTAGCGAAATGGAAAAGATACGCTCTACATCGATATGATTTTTATGTAGGAAAAGGAATCATTACAGATATGAATGCGATTCGCCGGGATGAAACATTAGATTGTATACATTCAATTTATGTCGACCAATGGGATTGGGAAAAAGTAATTGATGATACCATGCGTACCGATGCTTATCTTGAAGAAACGGTGCGACTTATTGTGAGTGCTATTTGTTCAACACTTGATGAGTTAACTTGGCAATTCCCACAGTTGGAGACACGATTACATCGTGATATCAAGTTCATCACTTCTCAAGAGTTAGCGAATATGTATCCTACTTTGGATGCGAAGCAGCGAGAACACGAAATAGTACGAGAATACAAGACTGTTTTTATTAAACAAATAGGTGGAGCCTTAAAAAATGGAAAGCCACATGATTTACGTGCGCCTGATTACGATGATTGGCAACTTAATGGGGACTTGATGTTTTGGCATGATCAACTTCAAATTCCTCTTGAAATCAGTAGTATGGGCATTCGTGTTAACCAAGCTTCTCTTTTATCACAAGTTCAAATTGCCAATTGTGAGGAACGCCTAAATTTACCATTTCATCAAATGATTCTTGATGATACATTACCTTTGACTATTGGTGGGGGAATTGGTCAATCACGTCTATGTATGCTTCTTTTGAATAAAGCTCATATTGGAGAGGTACAATCCTCAATTTGGGATGAAGATACAATCCAATCATGTAAAGAAGCTAAAATTACATTATTATAAAAAAAACAGGAGGTGTTCAATTGAACACTTCCCGTTTTTTGTTAGATTAATCTTCATCCTCGTCTTGATCATCATCGTCATCATCGTTGTCGTCGTCATCATCGTTGTCGTCGTCATCACCGTTGTCGTTGTCATCATCGTTGTCGTCGTCTTGACTATCATCGTAGTCATCGTTATCTTGATCATCATAATCATCTTGATCATCAGAATCATCATCGTCATCATCAGAATCATCGTCTTTAATATCGTCATCGTCATCATCTGCGAAGTTTGAGATTACATGTCCAGAGATTGCATCCACTGTGATATCGTATTCATGTCCTTGATATTCAAATTCAATTTCATATACAAAGATGTTATTTTCAACGTCAAAGTCAATATCAAGCGAATTCATTTGACTTGTGCTAATTTGAAGTACATTTGCAGCGGCTTGAATAGCAGCATCTTGGCTAATGTAGTTAGAAGTGTTTGGTTGCCCAACCTTTTCAATTTCATCATCTAAATCAATATCTTTTGATTCAATAATAAGGTATAGTTCATTGATTGATTTATCTGCTAAATCATCAAATGAAAGTGTTGAATCTTGAGCGATGATTTGATTGATTAACTCTGTTTTACCTTGTGAGATATTATGTTGAGTTGCTAAGTCATTTAACTCATCATCAATTTCTACGTTTTGATAAATAACTGCAGCATTATCTACTGAGCCTTCTACTACTTCATGGATATCTTGAAGAATTTCTTGACCAATTTCAGTATCTGTATTTCCTTCAACGCTTATCAAAATTGAATTTTGAATTTCGCTAATGTATCCATGTTGAATCATTGAACCAACAATAGCATTTGCAGCTACGCGCACATCCGCACCACTAAAGTCCATATCATTGATAATAGCTAGTGCATCTTCGTTATGACCAATGATGTTGATAATACGTTGCTCTTTATCAATCTCCATCGTAATACTTGGATTTACATCCATCATAACACTCATGTAAGGAGAGCTTGTGTTATTCATTCCCGAATACATCCAAACGCCACCACTCACGACAATGGCAAGCATAGTAAGTGTTAATACAAATTTAGGTAGTTTGAACCATCTTGTCTTCGGCGATTCCTCTTTGCATTTAACTAGAATTTCATTAAAATTTGTCTCAGGCATAGTAGATATAATAGCATCTGCTATTTTTCTCTCAATTTTATCATTGTTCATATTCTTCGTCCTCCTCAATTAGCTCACGAAGTTTTTTAATTGCACGATTGTATTTAGATAATACAGTAGATACATTTAAATTTAATACTTCGGCTATCTCTCGATGCTTTAATCCAGTTAATGCATGTAAGATGACGATTTGGCGACTCTCTTCAGTAAGTGAAGAAAGTGCACGTTGTAATATATAAGTATGTTCATGAATAGTTTCAGCAGGCACTTGGAATAGATTTTCTAAACCTTCTTGTTCTTCAACTTTTACTGTTTTTTTGTTGTCACGAATTTTCATTAAACAAAGATTGCGAGTAATCGTTAAAATCCAAGCCATTGGTTTTCCTTGTGGTTTGTATTTGCTGGCATTCTGATACATCTTAATGTATACATCTTGTACGACATCTTGAGCATCTTGTGGGTTTTTCAATATCGAATAGGCAAACCCGTATACTGCTTTATGTGTATAGTCATAACACTGTCTAAAAATCATGTTGTCTGTGGGAATACTTAGAATCATCTCATCAGTAACTTGTTGAGTGTCATTAACTAAGGCGTTTTCTTGTAACAAAGACGCTAATAATAGTTTCATATTTTTCTCCTATTCATAAGAACAATGCAATAGAAATCGATTTTATTGCAAGTTTTAAAATTTTTTTCAAATAAATTTTAACATTCTAGTTCAGTTGTGTAAATTAATAAGCTAATTTTCTTTTTAAATCTTTCATAACTATGTAATACATAATGATTAATATAATATCTGCGACAACCCATGCTGAAGGATTTGAGAAGAGGACAGCACTATATCCAAATTGTGCGACAAACACAAGTGCAACAATTGCGCGAGCGATCATTTCTCCTACTCCTACAAGCATTGCCATTTTTGAATAGCCAAGCCCTTGGATTGTACAGCGAAGAGTGAGTAGGATAGATAAACAAACATAGAATAAACCATTGACGTTTAAGTAAGTTTGTATATTAGTGAAGAGTGTTTCATCGTATTCACTAATAAATAATGAAACGAGTTGCTGACCAAATATATTTACAAGAATTAAACACAAGATGCTGTAGATCGTCCCGATGATGAGGGTAACACGTACTCCCTCGCGAACTCGGTCTAAACGTTTTGCCCCAATATTTTGACCACAATACGAGGCCATCGAGATTCCTAAACTTTCAAGACCTTGGACCGTCAACATGACAATTTTACTAGCTGAAGTAACAGTCGCAACATAGATAGAGCCAAGTGTGTTGACAGAAACTTGCATTAAAATACTTCCGACCGCAGTAATTGAAAATTGAAGACCCATTGGGATTCCAGAGGCAAGTAGGCGGTGGATACAATATCCACTAATTTGAAAGTCATTCTTCTGGATTTTTAAGATATCATATTTCTTTAATATAAGGATGAAGCAAAGCACACCTGATACACCTTGAGATATTGATGTTGCAAGTCCTGCACCAAGTACACCCATATCAAAGTTAATGATGAAAACTAAGTCCAATACAATATTTAATATTGAAGATAGCACAAGAAAGTATAGCGGTGTTTTACTGTTTCCAAGAGCTCGTAGTAAACTTGCCAAAAAGTTATAAAGGAAAATACCAAATGTACCTGAGAAAATCATCAACATGTAGTCATAGCTGTAATCGATAATATCTAAAGGTGTTTTTAAAAGCAGTAAGATTTCTTTTAAAAAGAGACAAGTTCCTAAAGTGACGATAATAGAGAAAATAATTGTAAGTATAAGGGCATTGAAGTAGTATTTCTTCACATCATCATAACGTTTTGCCCCAAAGGCATGAGAGATGGGAATACAGAATCCTGTAGCTAAACCAGATACAAAGCCCAAGACAAGAAAGTTGAGCGACCCAGTTGCTCCAACACCAGCCAACGCATTTAGACCAACATATTGACCTACAATGATGGCATCAACCATACTATAAAATTGTTGGAAAACAAGTCCTAAAAAGATAGGTAAGGTAAAGTTTAATATGAGTTTAAATGGATTACCTTGAGTTAGGTTTTTTTGCATGATGAGTCCTCCTTTTTGCAAAGCTCTCAATATCTTAACTGGATTTATCGGATTTGTAAATAAGAAAGAGATTTATTTGAAGATAAGTTATAATATAAGAAAAGAAGGAGACCAACTATGATAAGTCAATCGAAAAATAAAAATAAATAAAGGCAT
>CAYJEY010000010.1:0-61406 GCA_964369385.1 uncultured Holdemania sp. | reverse complement strand
ATGCCTTTATTTATTTTTATTTTTCGATTGACTTATCATAGTTGGTCTCCTTCTTCTATAAAACACAAAAAACACGATGTCGTGTTTCTTGTATTAAAACAAATTTATACCATAATACACAAAACAAAACTCCCTTTGTTTAATCATATTATTTAATACTACTCCTCAATTTCCCCGCTATGTTTTTCAAAGAAATCATTTTCAGCAATCATTAAGACAGCATCCGTTTTCTCAATGACATAATCAGCATCAAGCGTCATAATTAAATGATCATCTGGATTCTTTCGAATTCCTAACACATTGATTCCAAAGCGCGAGCGTAATTGCAGCCCTCTTAGTGAGTTCCCCACCCACTTGGCAGGTGCTATTACTTCAATCATACTATAGTCACCATCAATCTCTATAATATCAACAATATTTTGAGAAATTAGGCGTTTAGCAATACGCTCTCCCATTTCTTTTTCAGGGCGCACAACACGATCTGCACCAATTTTTAGTAGTATTTCACGATATTTTTTATTTTTTGCCTTTGCAAGAATATAAGGAACACCCAGCTCCTTTAAATTCATTACTCCAATAACACTTTCTTCAAGTAAACTTCCAGTTGCAACTACTGCCGCATCACAATCTTGTACTCCAATTGCACGAAGTTGATCAATATCTGTAAAGTCAGCACGCACAGCTTGTGTTACAACATCAGCCATTCGTTCTACACAAGTAAGACTTTTGTCGATTGCAATTACCTCATAATTATATTTTGAAAGTTGTTTCGCTATTGTTGAACCAAAAATTCCTAATCCAAGAATTACATATGTTTTTCTTTCTGCCATCTTTTTTCCTCCTACTATCCAATCAGAACTTCGCCATTTGGATAAATTACTTCATGTGGTTTGATTGTTCCTTTTCGTTTGATAAGCGACAAAGCAATGGTAATTGGACCCACACGCCCAATAAACATTAAGATAATAATAACAATTTTTCCTATTTCACTCAACAGTGGAGTTACTCCTGCAGATAACCCTACTGTAGCAATTGCCGAAACTGCTTCAAATAAAAGCGGTAAGAACGCAATACTTTCTGTTATTGATAAAATGAATACAGCTACAAATAGAACCATGACATAGCATACAATAACCATTAAAGCGCGATGGAATGCCGCTTTTACAATTGTACGTTTAAACAATACAATTGTTTCTTGATTTTCTAGTTGTGACTTTACCATCAATATCATCATCACTAAGGCAGTAGTTTTTACCCCTCCAGCTGTTCCACCTGGAGATCCTCCAATCAACATATATCCAAGCATAAAAAACAGACTTGAATCTTGCAACAATGAGAAATCGACAGTACTAAAACCGGCAGTACGTAGTGTGATAGATTGAAATATAGATGTTTGAATCACTTCAATTGGATTCATCCCATCAAAAGTAGTCTTACTTAAAATCTCACTTATTAGGAATAAAACTGCTCCAGATAAAATAAGACCTACTGTTGTGATAATTACAATTTTAGTTTGCACTGTTAAACTTTGAACTGCAATTTTAAAATTGAATCTACGTTTTTTATCTCTTCTAAATAATCGATTTCTTAAGTCAAACCAGACAGCAAACCCTAATCCACCAATCACGATAAGTGCCCCAACTGTAATATTGATAATTGGGTTTGTAGCATACTCCGCAAGTGAATAGTAAGAAAAATTATCTATCCCAGCATTACAAAACGCAGATACTGATAAAAAGACTGAATTGAATATTCCCTTTAACAAACCAAAATCAGGTATGAACACAATCGCAATTAAGCCAGCACCGACAAGTTCAAAAAATAGCGTATACTTAACAATAGATTTTAGAAACTTTGGAATATCTTGAAGTGATTCTTTATTTAGTGCATCTTGAATCATTCGCTTTTCAGTATGAAATAATCTCGACTTTAGTAAAGTCAAGACAAAGGCAATTAGGGACATTATTCCAAGTCCACCTACTTGAATCAATCCAAGTAATACCACGTACCCAAAATAATTATATTGTTCCATAATATTCACAGGTACAAGACCTGTTACACAAGTTGCACTAGTAGATATAAATAAGTTATCTAAATAGCTTAATGGTTCTAAACGATTCGCAATTGGTAAACACAACAAGATAGAACCAAATAATATGACAAGTAGAAAACTCAACGCAATCATTCGTGTTGGACCAACATATTGCATTATCTTTCTACGTAAACTTTTTTCAGTAAACACAAAGCTCCCCTCACTTCTCTATGATTGAAATTCTACTCCTTTTAAACGACTCGGTCAAGTATTCCAGATAAACTTACATTGCACATAATAATATTCGTCAATGAAAGCACATACATCCGTAGCCAAAATACTTAACTTAATATATTTTACAAAAAATTTGATTTACATATTGCATTTTATGTTTAGTCATGTTATTATTTCTAAGCAATTACGAAGGGGGGTTTACGGTATGTCAAAAGTTTGTGCCGTTACCGGTAAAAAAGCATTATCAGGGAATAAGCGTTCACACTCATTACACGCTACGCGTCGTAAGTGGAATGTAAACCTACAAAAAGTAAAGGTAGTAATCGACGGAAAACCACAAAGAGTCCGTATCTCTGCTCGTGCTCTGAAGACGCTTAAAGCTCAATCAAAAGCTTAATTTAAAAAGGATGTAATCCTTTTTTTATTTTATCATTAATTAAGGCCAACTTATCTATAGTTGGCCTTTTTTAAACCTTCGGATTTTGATAGATGCACACTCCCCTTTTATAAGTTTGAAGTACTTGAATATACTCAATATCATGAACATTACACAAAAGAGGATTCTGATCAAGTACGACAAAATCAGCATATTTTCCTTGTTCAATAGTTCCCTTTACGTCTTCTTCAAAGTTTTGTATAGCAGCGTTGATTGTGACGGCTTTTAAGGCGTCATATACACTGATACGTTCTTCTTGCGCAAAGAACACATGACTCTTCGTCTCACGCGTACATGCGATTTGAATCGTTTCTAGCATATTTGGCATAAGAACAGGCGTGTCTTGATGTAATGTAAATAAAATTTGATGTTTCAATGCACTTTGAAGTGGCGAAATATAATTAGCTCTCTGTGTTCCAAAGTTCTTTGAATGGACATCTCCCCAATATCTTACGTGTGCTACAAAGAAACTCGGAATAATACCTAAATCTTTCACTTCTTTTAATTGATCAAGTTGCAACAATTGAGCATGAATCATCACTGGACGAATGATACTTTTTTGACCAGCAAGTGCATCTTTGTAACAACGAATCATCTGTTCACAAGCTGCATCTCCATTACAATGCACTAAAATTTGAGTTTGTTCATCAATAGCCGTTCTAAAAAATTGAACAACAGTTGCATCATCATAAATAGGATAACCACAATAATCTTGATCACCTATATAGGGTTCTTTCATCCAAGCTGTTTTTCCTTGTGGGGATCCATCCAAGAATATTTTGTATCCTGCCAATTTAAATCCACCTTGAATAACACCTTTATCATTCATCAGATGTGCATTTTCTTTTAAGTCAACATATCCCAACACATCGATTAAAAGTGATTCTTTATTTATATAATTCTTGAAAATTTGATAGTCTCGCTCTTTAAGTAGACCATCTTGTGCAGTAGTAATTCCATACGATGCATAAGTAAGTGTTGCACGTTTTAAAAATCGCTCAGCATTAAAGTCACTTAAAGAGCTAGTTTTTGCAAATAAAGGGATAATCGCCGTTTCCTCAAGAAGGCCATTAAGCTCACCATCCGCATCTTTGCCAATAACACCACCACTAGGATTAGGAGTTTCTCTATTAACTCCAAAACGTGCTAGTGCCTTAGAATTAAGTACCCCCATATGTCCGGATTGATGTGTAATCATCACGGGATTTTCGATTTGATCCAGTTGCACTCGTGTTGGATGCATCAATTCAGGTAAATCATTATTATCATAACCAAACCCTATCAATAACTCTTGTGCATTCATTTGATTATCTATCTTATACGCATGTAATCGTGTAATGATTTCATCAACACTCTTACACCCCGTAAGTGAGGCTACACTATACATTTGACCAAGCATACCTATATGTGAGTGAGCGTCGATAAACCCAGGTAACATCACATTTCCCTGCAAATCAATAATCTCATCTATTTGATCATCATCGTCCATCGCAGTTAAACCAACTGAGTCAATGATACCATCTTTTACAACAACACAATTCACAATTTCACTTGTCATTGTGATTACATCTCCATTCACAAACTTAATTTTCATAAAACCACTCCTTTTCATTATTATATCACTTCTTGAATAAACTATTTATTCAAATTATAATATAGAAAAAGGAGCGTCATATGAAAAGTAATGAATTATTATTAAAGATGATCCACCGTCGTAGTTGTCGTCAGTTCAGCAATAGTCCTGTTGATATCCAAATCATACAGGATTGCATCATGTGTGCTTCTAGTGCACCTAATGGTGCAAACAAACAACCTTGGCACTTTATAGTGATCCAAAACCCAGAAATAAAAAAGAAATTACGTATCAAATGCGAAGAGATCGAAAAAGAATTTTATGAAAAAAAGATTACTCAGCAATGGAGTAATGATTTGAAAAAATTAAATGTGAACTACCAAAAACCATTTTTAGAGGAAGCCCCCTATTTAATCATTATTTTTAAACAAATGAGTTATGACAATAAACCAAACTACTATGTCAATGAATCATGTGGAATAAGTATTGGTATGTTAATTCAATCACTTCATCTATGTGGAATAGATACCCTTACATATACCCCAGCTCCTATGATGTTTCTTAGAGACATGTTTCAGCGACCAACTAGTGAAATTCCAGTCATAATTTTAGCTGCAGGAAAAAAATCAGATACCTACAAAGCACCAAAGCTTTCAAAGAAGAATTTTAATGACATTGCTAAGATATATTAAAAAGGGATTTTTCAATCCCTTTTACTTTGCTTGAATAAGTACTTTTTCAATTTCATGATATACCATATCTGAAATCTCTTTTAATGATCTTCCTTTATAATCTTCAAATGGAATAGGTGTTCCATAAGTTACAGTAAGCACTTTATTTTTACTCTTTGTGTTAATGCAGTGAGCATTTTGAAGCGTTACAGGTACAATTGGAACCTTAGCCATTAATGCTACTTGAAATGCACCTTCTTTAAATTCTCCCATTTGCTCAGATTTTGAACGCGTTCCTTCTGGAAAAATAAGAAGTGATCCCCCTTGCTTTATACGTCGAACACTCTCTCGAAGCATATAAATGTTTCCTTCTCGTGTCTCACGGTTAAAATGAATCGTTCCCAGTATTTTAGACGCTAAACCAAAAATAGGTAACTTAGCATTTTCCTCTTTAGAAATAAAGGCTAATGGTACACTGGAAGATCCCACTACCAATAAAGGGTCAATTGTCCCTTGATGGTTGCTTATAAACAATACAGCTTGATTCTTCGGTATGGATTGTGCATTATGGCTGACTAGTTTAAAACCAAGAATTTTTAATGTTATCTGATTTAACTTTTGAAGCGACTCATACGCATTATCTTTCTTGAAGTGATAGATAAAACGTAAACGAAGCCACAATGGTAATGCGATTAGCACAAATTTAAATATCAACCATTTACTCATATTTATTCACCACAGCATACGCAATCGCATATGCATTTTCATGGGCAATACTTATCATTATCTCATATCCTGGAATACAACATCGAGGCTGACCACTCTGGTCTTGAATAACTTCAATTTGAGATATTGTCAAACCACAATTAGGAATCGCTTTAAAAATAGCTTCTTTTGCTGCAAAACGACCTGCTAAAAACTCATTTTGTCGCTTTCCTGAATATGAATCAAAAATAGCTCGTTCTGCGTCGGTAAGAATACGGCTGCTGTGACGATCTTTTTTCTTTACAATACGTTCAATTTCAACGATATCGCAACCAATTCCCACAATCACATTATTCTCCTACTGCACAAAGTATTTCACCCTTTGCAGCTACTTTACCATTAACTGTCGCACAAACATCCGCAAAATAAATTCCAGCACGCTCATTCGTCATTGTAACTTCTAAGCGAAGCACATCCCCTGGTATCACCTGTGTGCGAAAACGCATTTTATTGATACCTGCAAAGAATCCAATTTTTCCTTTATTTTTCTCATCGCTAAGCAAAAGCACACATCCTGCTTGCGCAAGTGCTTCAGTAATCAATACACCTGGCATTACATGTTTTTGAGGAAAATGCCCCATAAAGTGCATTTCATTTGCACTTACATTTTTATATGCAACAATCGTCTTCCCATCTTCACTTATACTCTCTACACAATCGACAAGTAAGAATGGATAACGATGTGGAATAATTTCTTGGATTTGATTTGAATTATATAACATGATTATCCCTCCCATTTCTTAAAGATTAATGATGCATTATGTCCACCAAAACCTAATGAATTACTCATAGCATAGCGAATATCTTGCTTACGACATTGATTAGCAACAATGTCAAGATCACATTCTTCGTCTTGCACCGCATAATTGATTGTCGCTGGGACAACCCCATCTTGAAGTGCTTTAATTGTAATAATCGCTTCAATAGCACCACTTGCACCTAATAAATGCCCTGTGTTTGATTTCGTAGAAGAAATCGCTAAACTTGTTGCATGATTTTCAAATGCATACTTAATTGCAGCAGTTTCTGTTTTGTCATTAAGTGGTGTACTTGTACCATGTGCATTGATGTAATCAACATCAGAAGGATTAATTTTCGCGTCTTCCATTGCTTTCATCATCGCTTTTGCACCACCAACACCACCTTCCATCGGCGCCGTAATATGGTGAGCATCACAAGTAGAACCATAACCTACTATTTCAGCATAAATCTTTGCATTACGCGCTAGTGCATGTTCTAATTCTTCTAGCACAACAATGCCCGCACCCTCTCCCATGATAAATCCATTTCTATCTTTATCAAATGGAATACTTGCACGATTTTTATCTTCACTCGTAGACAAAGCACGAAGTGATTGGAAACCAGCAATCGCAAGTGGAGTAATACTTGCTTCTGTTCCCCCAGTAAAGACGACATCTTCCATACCAAAACGAATACGATTAAACGCCTCCCCAATAGCATTTGTTGCCGCAGCACACGCTGTCACAACACTACTACAGTTTCCTTGTGCTTTTAAGTCAATCGCAACATTACCTGCTGCTAAATTAACTAATGCCATTGGAATAAAGTAAGGAGACACACGGCTTGCTCCACGCTCTAATAGACTTTGATTAGAGTTTTCAATTGTTTCAATACCACCAATACCAGAAGCTACGATAACACCCACACGTTCATTGATTCCATCAATTTCAAGTGCACTGTCTTGATGAGCTTGTTTTGCAACAATGCGTGCAAATTGCGTAAAGCGATCATTAAACTTTAAATCACGTTTCGTGAAGTAAGCTTCCATATCTAAATCTTTTACTTCTGCAGCTAACTTCACTTTAAATTCTGTTGTATCAAAATGCGTAATTGCATCAATACCACATTGATGATTTAAAATTGAGTTCCACAGCGAATCTACATCATTTCCAATCGGAGATACAACTCCAAGTCCTGTAACTACTACTCGTCTCATACCCGCTCCTTATACTACCATGCCACCATCGACATGGATCACTTGACCTGTTATATAACGACTTGCATCGCTTGCCAAAAATGACACGCAATTTGCAACATCTTCTACTTGTCCAAATTCAGCCAACGGAATATTTTTAAGAATACTTTCTTTGATTCCATCACTTAATTCATCTGTCATTGAAGTTTGAATAAAACCAGGTGCAATTGCATTTGCACGAATATTTCTACTTGCAAGTTCTTTAGAAATCGACTTAGTTAAAGCAATTACTCCACCTTTGCTTGCAGCATAATTCGTTTGGCCTACATTGCCAATTAACCCAATGACACTTGATAAGTTAATAATATTACCACTACGTTGTTTCATCATAATTTTAGATATATGTTTAACAGTATTGAAGCATCCTTTAAGATTAACATCAATTACTTGATCAAAATCATCTTCACTCATTCTAAGTAATAAATTATCACGTGTAATCCCCGAGTTATTCACAAGGACATCAATTTTACCAAATTCATTCATAACTTGTTCAACCATGTTAGCAACCGCAGTAAAATCACTTACATTACATTGCATTGCTACTGCTTTTACTCCATGACTAATGCATTGTTCAACAACTTCTTGAGCTGCTGCTTCACTTCCATTGTAGTTAACTACTACATCAAATCCATCTTGAGCCAATTTAGTGGCAACAGCACGACCAATTCCACGGCTTGCCCCTGTTACTAATGCAACTTTATTCATGTTTTAAACCCTCCAAACATTTTTCTAAGCTTTCGCAACTATCTACGTTGTAAACTTTAATATCACGATTAATTTTCTTCACAAAACTACTGCATGTCTTACCAGGTCCAATTTCAATAAATGTATCAACCCCTTGTTCAATCATATTTTCAATTGATTGCATAAAATAAACACTTGAATGAATTTGACGCTTTAAATTCTCCCTAATATCATCACAGTGTGTTGAGCCACTTACATTAAATACAACAGGAATCATCGGTTCACTCATTTTCACATCTTCTAGTACTTTCGCTAATTGATTTCCTGCATCAATAAGTAGACTTGAGTGGAACGCTCCACTCACAGGTAAGTCAATAACTCGTCGTGCACCTTTCGCAATGAGTTTTTCTTTAGCAATGGCCAATGAACTAAGTTTTCCACTAATTACAATTTGCCCTGGGCAATTGTAGTTTGCAACTTCAACCAATTCACCATCCATTTCGCTTACTTCATAGCAAACATCCTGAATAACATTTGCATCTGTATTTAGTATCGCTGCCATACCACTTGTTGCAGGTGGTAGCGCTGATTCCATAATACGTCCACGTTTAGCTACTAATTGAACACCTTCATTCATGTCAAAAACTTGAGCATAAGCAAGTGCACTATATTCACCTAAACTTAATCCAGCACACATTGATGCTTCAATACCTTTGCTTTGTAGAAGCTTTGCAATGGCAATACTCATGACATAGATTGCTGGTTGGGCATATTGAGTTTGATTTAATACTTCTTGTGGTGAATCAAAACTAATTTGTTTTAAATCGAAATCTAACTGTACTTGATCATATACATTCCTTACTTCATCATAAACATCGTATAAATCTCTTCCCATATGAGCTACTTGAGCTCCTTGACCTGCAAATAAAAATGCTATTTTCATTATTTTACCTCACCCATTAATTCTTGAATCAATTCTGAAACATGCATCAAACGATCTACGCGATAGGCGTTTGCTCCAACAAAGACAACCCCATTATTGGTATCGCCTTTGACACTACGAATGAGTGCTTCACTAATACAATAAGGTGTATTTTGTGGATTACATGGTTTCATACAGTCTAAGCATTTCGCCATTGTAATATTTCCACGTTTTGCAATGCCCTCATAAAAATTATTAAATAAAGCACGTCCGGGAAATCCAGTTGGACTCTTTACAATTTGAATATCTTCTTCTTGACAATCAATAATCGCTTGTTTAAACTCATCGCTTGCATCACACTCATGTGTTGCAATAAAACGTGTTCCCATTTGAACACCATCAGCACCCTCTTCAAGATATCGATTAATATCTTCTCGATTATATACTCCACCTGCCACAAAGACAGGGATGTAACAATTAAATTTTTGAGCATATTGCATTGTGACTTCTTTTACTTCCTTAAGTATTTCTGAAAGAGTTTGCGTTGTTTTATCAATCACATCTTGCACTTTAAAGCCAAGATGTCCACCTGCATCAGCAGATTCAATCACTACAAAATCTGCAGTTTTTTGATAACGACGCTCCCATGACTTTAAGATGACTTCAACGGCTTTTTTACTTGACACAATTGGTGCAAGTAACACTTCACTATTTTTTACAAGTGCCGGTAAATCAAGAGGAAGACCCGCTCCACTAATGATTGCATCGCAACCACCATCGACTGCAGCTTCAACATACTTATCATAATTGTTTCCAGCTACCATTATATTGACCGCAACCATCCCATTTCCTTGCGCAATTTCTTTAGCTTTACTAATTTCCTCTTTTAAAGCTTCTTCATTTACCTTGAAACTATCCTTTCGAAAGTCGTTTTTGCGATACCCTGGATGGGCAGCACTAATGACACCCATAGCATGATTAAGAGCAACATGCCCTGCAAGTTGTCCAAGTGATACACCTACACCCATCCCACCTTGAATTAATGGATACTTCAAAATATGATTTCTAAAGTTTACTGATTTGATCATACGCACGACTCAACTTTTCATTTAATTGTACCAATTGCGCTTTAGAATCTTCCATCATTCCAGCTAAAATTTCTTCAATTGGCTTGATATCTTTACAAAGTCCTGCAATTTGACCAATCATTACTGATCCCATTTGCATATCTCCGTCAAAAACAGCACGACGTAAAGCTCCTAATGTTAATTTTTCCATTTCTTCTCGATCTGCCACTTCTTTTTCTAATTGAAGGTATTGGCGGCTCATTTTATTTTTTAGTATGCGTACTGGAGTATTCATACTACGCCCAGTTACTACTGTATCTGTATCTTTCGCCTTAATTACTGCTTGTTTATAATTTTCATGAATTGGGCATTCAACCGCAGTAAGCACAACAGTCCCTACCTGAACACCACACGCACCTAAGCTAAATGCAGCATTGATTCCTCGGCCATCAGCTATTCCACCAGCTGCAATGACTGGAATATTTACAGCATTCACAACTTGTGGTACAAGTGCCATCGTTGTCATCTCACCTACATGTCCACCAGCTTCAGTACCTTCAACGATAATCGCATCAGCTCCAGCACGTTCCATACGTATTGCAAGTGCCACAGCAGGCACAACAGGAATTACTTTTGCCCCACTTGCTTTCAACATTTCCATATACTCCCCCGGATTTCCTGCACCAGTAGTGACAACTGCAACTTTTTCATCAGCGATAACTTGCATGATTTCAGCCGTATACGGATTCATCATCATTACATTTACTCCAAAAGGTTTATCAGTAAGTGTTTTTGCACGGCGAATCGAATCACGAGTTACCTCAGCATTCATTGCACCTGTTCCAATAATTCCAAGACCACCCGCATTAGATACTGCAGCAGCAAATTCTGCAGTTGCGATATTTGCCATTGCACCTTGAATAATTGGATATTTTATATTTAACAATTCATTTAACATCATTTCTATTCTCCTATATTTGGATAAGCGATGCACCATAAGTAAATCCAGCTCCAAAGCCTACAAGCGCAACTCGCATCCCTTCTTTTAATAAACCTTGTTGATCAGCTTGAGCATAAGCAATTGCTACACTTGCAGCACTTGTATTACCAAATTGATCGACATTCATAAAGAATTTATCTTGTTCAATTTTCATCTTTTTTGCTACGTGAGCAAGAATACGGCTATTTGCTTGATGAGGTATAATCAAATCAATCTCATCAATTGAAATTTCAGCATGTGTGCAAACTTCTTCTAATGCAACTTTAATTGCATTTACCGCAAAACGAAATACTTCTGCACCGTCCATTTGTAGATAACCTGCAGTACGTGATTCTTTTGTATGCGATGGTGCACATAAAATTCCTGATGCATCCCCAATGCTTCTTCCGTAATGATAACTACGCGCATATTGCTTAGAATTTTCAACCACAACAGCTCCTGCTCCATCACCAAACAAAACACAAGTTGAGCGATCATTCATATCAATGAGTTTACTTAAACTTTCTGCTCCAATAACAAGTGCACATTGATTTTCTTGCAACATACTACTTACTGCATGCAAAGAAAACACGAATCCACTACACGCTGCATTTAAATCAAAGGCCATAATATCTTGTCTATTCAACCCCAAACGCTCTTGGACTAGACTTGCACATGAGGGTGTAAAATGGTCTGCACTCATCGTTGCAACTACAATTATCTTAATACGTTGACGTTGCTCCTCACTCAACAATTCATAAGCTTGCATAGCAGCTCCACTTGCTAAGTCCAGCGTTGTTTCTTCTTCACAAAAATAACGTTGGCGTATTCCTGTTCGTGTAAAAATCCACTCATCGCTTGTATCAACGATTTTACTAAGGTCATCATTTGTAACCACACGACTTGGCACACAATAACCACTAGTAAGTATTTTAATGTTGTTCATCACATGTCCTCTTACAATTGTGTTCCAATATTACGAAACTTGTTGTATCTTTCTTCTAATAAAACTTTTAACTTCTTATCTTGAAGTACCTTTAGTTCCTGATCTATATATTGCTTCAGAGCATACACCACAAACTCAAAACATTCTTGTGCTCCACCTTGTGGTTCTTCAATAATTTTATCAATAATTTTTTTCTCTTTTAAATCATAAGCAGTCAACTTCATTTTGTTGGCAGCCTCTTCTGCTCGACTTGGATCTTTCCAAAGAATTGAGGCAAATCCCTCAGGTGACAGGATTGAATACACAGCATTTTCAAGCATCACAATGCGATCACCCACACTAAGTGCTAATGCTCCACCGCTTCCTCCTTCACTTAAGACAACACAAATGACTGGAACTTTAATTGTAGAAAATTCAAATAAGCATTCTGCAATAACTTGAGCTTGTCCGCGCTCTTCTGCACCTTTTCCAGGATATGCACCTGCTGTATCAACAAGTGTAACGATTGGTCGATTAAATTTTTCGGCTTGTTTTGCTAGACGTATTGCTTTGCGATAGCCTTCTGGTTGTACCATTCCAAAGTTACGCTTTAAATTTTCATCTAGTGTTTTTCCTTTGGCTTGGGCAATCACTGTTACATCTAACCCATTAAACTTTGCGAGTCCACCTATAATTGCACCATCATCACTAAATTTGCGATCTCCATGTAACTCAATAAAATCATCAAACACTTCATCGATGTAATCCATCGCCTTAGGACGAGTAGTACATCGTGCTAAGTAAACACGATCCCATGGTGTTAAATTTGCATACGCTTCATTTCTTAAGAGTTCAATTTGTTTTTGCAGTGCTTCAATTTCATGTTCATCATTACATTGCATAAGAGATAATTTAAGTTGCTGAATTTCAATCTCTGTGTCTTTTATACTCATCTCTTACCTCCATGCATTTTTAATAAACGTGCTAACATATTTCTCATTTCACTGCGATGGACAATCAAATCAATAAAACCTTTTTCTTGAACGAATTCCGCTGTTTGAAATTCACTTGGTAAAACTTCATTAATTGTTTTTTCAATAACCCGCTTACCCGCAAACCCAACTAGTGCTTGAGGCTCTGCGATAATTATATCTCCAAGCATGGCAAATGATGCACTTACTCCTCCTGTTGTAGGATGAGTGAGTAAAGTAATATATAATAACCCTGCATCACTATGACGTTTTAAAGCAGCACTTGTTTTACTCATCTGCATTAAAGACATAATTCCCTCTTGCATACGTGCACCACCACTTGTGCAGCTAATAATAATTGGAAGCTTTTTTCGTGTCGCATATTCAATTCCACGTGTAATTTTTTCACCTACAACAGCCCCCATAGACCCCATCATAAAAAAAGAATCCATTACACAAATTACTGTTTTATTTTGTCCAATTTCTGCAATACCTACCACAACAGCTTCATTTAATCCTGTTGAATTTTGGGCCTTTTCTAGTTTCTCGCTGTATCCATCAAATTGTTCCTCGTTCTTACTCTTCGCAAACCGATCAAACTCTTTAAAAGTACCATTATCAACTAGTTGACGAATACGTTCATGTGCACTAATGCGCATGTGATATTGACATTGTGGGCACACATAATAATGCTCACGAAGTTGAGTTGTTGCAATTACTGCTTTACATCCCTCACAATTTGTAAACACGTGATCTGGAATATCTTTCTGTGTTGAGACTTGTCCACGCTTCAATACTTTTTGAAAGCGGGCAAGCTCATTCATTCTCTTCTTAAATATATTCTCCATTTTGTTTTAACTCCTCTATGAACGTTGCGGCAAAGCCCGTGTCATATTTCCCTTCAATAAAACGTGGGTGATGAAGTGCCATATAATGAAATTCAATATTCGTATGAATTCCATCGATGATTAGCTCCTCCAATGCAACACGCATTTTTCGAATACACTCTAATCGAGTAGGTGCAAAAGTAATTAACTTCAAAATCATTGAGTCATAAAATGGAGAAATTGTATATCCATTATATACAGCTCCATCAATACGTACTCCACGTCCTCCAGGATAGTTCATAAATTTAATTTGCCCACATGAGGGTGCAAAATCATTTTTCACATCTTCGGCGTTAATACGACATTCCATTGCATAACCATGAGTTTGAATATCCTCTTGTTTAATTGTTAACTTTTGTCGATCTGCAACTTTAATTTGATGCTTGATTAAATCTACATTACAAATCATTTCGGTAATTGGATGCTCAACTTGAATACGTGTGTTCATTTCCATGAAATAATACTTTCCATGTACATCCAATAGAAATTCTATTGTTCCTACACTGTTGTATCCAACTTTCTCACATGCCTTAATTGCATCAGCTAATAAGCATTGACGAATTTTATCATCTAACACAAAGCAAGGTGCTTCTTCTATCATTTTTTGATTTCTTCTTTGAAAACTACAATCCCGTTCAAAAAAGTGGACAACATTTCCATGATGATCCCCTAACAATTGAACTTCAATGTGTTTTGGATTCTCAATGAATTTCTCGATATATACATCTTCATCTTGGAAACATGCCATTGCTTCTGCTTTAGCTTGTTGAAGTTGTTCTTCAAAGTCAGCTTCTTGGCGAACGATACGCATACCGCGTCCACCGCCTCCACTACTTGCTTTAATCATTATTGGATATCCAACCTCGGTAGCAGTTTTTAGGCCTTCTTCTACTGTTTTAATAATCGCTTTACTGCCAGGTACTACAGGTACACCTGCTTCCATCATTAACTTTCTTGCCATTGCCTTATTTCCCATTTTTTCAATGATTTCAGCATCAGGTCCAATAAAAATTAAATCACATTCTTTCACTAAGCGAGCAAATGCAGGATTCTCACTAAGAAATCCAAAGCCTGGATGAATTGCATCACACCCTGTACTACACGCTGCCTGAATTATTTGATTCATATTTAAATAACTGTCTTTTGCTCGTGGACCACCTATACAGACTGCTTCATCCGCAAGTTGTACATGCAATGCTTCTTTATCAGCTGTTGAATACACTGCAACAGTACGAATTGACATTTCCTTGCATGTACGAATAATACGCACAGCAATTTCACCACGATTAGCAATTAATATTTTTTTTATCATGCTGCAGTTACAATCGTCATCATTCTTTGGTCATATTGAACCATTTCGCCATCATTCACAAGAATTTCTTTAACGATACCCTCTTTATCTGCTTTGATTTCATTCATAACTTTCATCGCCTCTACAATGGCAATCACATCACCTTTTTTTACATGTCTACCAACTTCAACATAAGGTTTACCACCCACAGAAGCACTACGATAAAAAGTTCCTACAAGAGGACTTACATATGCGTCAAGCTCCTCTGTAACTTCATTTACAGGTGTAGGTGTGACAACTTGTGGTGTAACAACAGTAGGTTGAGCAACTTGTGTCACTACATTTGTCATTGCTACAGCTTTCTCAAGTTTAATGCGCATTCCTTCTACTTCAAGTTCCATAGCTGAACACTCACTAGCTTCAAATAAAGCAATAATACTTTTTATATTTTTTGTTTCCATAAATTCTCCTTTATTTTGAAAATGAGCTAAAATTATTAGCTCATACACGTTTAATTATTTTTTTGTTTCGATAAGATCGATGATGTCTTGAACTGTTACTAACTTCGCTAACTCAGCATCTTCAATTCTTACATCAAATTCTGTTTCTAGCTCAAGAGCCAACTCTACTGCAGAAATTGAATCAATTCCTAAATCGTCTTTCAAGTTCGCTGTAGGTGTTACTGCTTCCTCATCTACATTGATTGCATCTACTAATACCTTTGTAATTTGTTCAATCATATTTTTTCCTCCTAAACAACTTTGAGTTTCAAAGTTTCTTCAATATCATACTCCCTTTGACTTTCAAAGTAAAGAGCTTTTTTGTAAAAAATTGTCATTAATCATGAAATTTTTGTGAAAGAATAATAAAAAAACAGAGGATTATCCCCTGTTAATTATACTTTTTGAACTACTTGATTTTCACTATAAACTTCTCTAAAATATTCCATAATACGCTCTAGAGAATCCATCAAGATCACATTATGGTCAAGCCCCAAATCAGCTACCACCTTATCAATCATATTCTCGTGAAACACTTCATGAATTTCAAGAACTGAATCTGCTTTAGCTGTTAAACGAAGTCTAACGATACGGCGATCTTTCTCATCTTTGTATCTTTCAACATACCCTTTTTTTATTAATCGATTGGCATTTGTCGTTAATGTACCTTGCGTAATCATAATTCGATTCGCAATTGTTGACATCGAATTATCTTCTGTTTTTAGAATATTCTCCAACAAATGAACTTCATTCATACTCAGTTGAATCCCATTATTCTTTAAGTTTTTTTCTTCGATATATAAAATGTAGTTGAACAACCCTACGAGTAATTCGTTCAATGTATGTTTTGTCTTATCCATTATTACTCCTCCTTAAGCATCATTACTTTGTATACAAATGACTGGCATTTGACATACAACTGTACCCTGGTCATTAACCAGTTCGTTACTTAAGCATAACGTATCTTGTTCAGATAAGCAATAAGAATCAAGTGGATATTTAAAACCATTTAACGAAATTAGCCCTTTTTCAAGCGAAAAAAATGAAATATATGGATAGCTTAGCTTATTTATAATATGTTCTCCACTTTGTAACAGTTGAATAAAATTACATTCATCAAGTATCTTCACAGTCGGAAAGTGGCGAAGCAACTGCAAGTTTGCATAGGTATGATCAAATCGACCAGACATCTCAGTAAGTACCGTAACTTCTGTATAACCTAAACCGAAAATGTGTTTTAGCGCCATGTAAGTATCGCTAAAGTCTTTTTCTGAATTCAAAACGACAAGTTGTTTTGCTTCTTTTTGAATCAATTGAAATTGTGTCTCATCTACAGAATCAAAGTCACCAATTGCACCACTCAAATGTAATCCTTCTTGAATAATTCTCCATGCCCCTAAATCAGCACCAAAGAAATCTCCTTCAATATCTTGTGGAATTGTCCCATTCTTTAACACTAGGTAAGCAGATTTCATTACAATAAACTCGCAACAGCTTGTGCGATATTATCTTTAAATACATAGCTTCCCGCAACAAGTACGTTAGCACCAGCTACCACACATCGCTTTCCAGTTTCTTGATTGATACCACCATCAACTTCAATTAGACATTCCAAGCAATTTGAATCGATTAAATCTCGGATATAGGAAATACGCTGTGGAGCACGCTCATCAAATGCCTGTCCACCAAACCCTGGTTCTACTGACATCACTAACACCAAATCACAATAAGTAATTAGTGATTCTAGTACTTCTGCTGGTGTGTTAGGTTTGATTGAAAGCCCTGCCTTTACTCCTCTATCTCGAATATCTTGAAGTAATGCGATACGATCTTCATCATTATCAAACGCCTCATAGTGGAAAGTATACACTTGAGCACCTGCTTCAATAAATATCGGCATGTATTTTCTAGGATCTACAATCATGACATGCACATCCATGACTAGATCCGAACTTTTTTTCAAAGCTTTTAAAATATCTGGACCAAATGTCATATTTGGTACAAATTGTCCATCCATTACATCAAAATGCATCCAAGTAGCTTGGCTAGCATTCAATTGTTCTACCTGTGTTTTTGTATCGCTAAAATCCATTGATAAAATTGATGGGGCTATGATTGTCATTAGTAACGCTCCTTTCGATTTTTAATTACTTGTACAATTTCTAAATAATGTTCATAACGAACACGTGAACATTTTTGATCTTCTATTGCTTTTCTTACAGCACATTTGGGTTCTTTAAGGTGCAAACAATCTCGGAAAAAACAACCGTCTTGGTATGGTTTAAAATCAAATACACTTTGTTTTAAATCTTCTAGACTCATATGTGCAAAATCCAAAGAAGAAAAACCAGGTGTATCTGCTACCCATCCTTGGGCAACAGGATGGAGCTCACTATGGCGAGTCGTATGTTTCCCACGTCCAAGTGCTTTTGAAATTTCTTGTGTAATGATATTAAAATTGGCATCAAACTGATTCAATAAAGTAGATTTTCCTACTCCACTTTGACCTGTTAAAACAGTAATTTTATCAGCTAATGTATTCATCAACTTCTCTTTTACATCATCCTTACTACAAGTAATCACATCGTATCCACTTTGAATATAATCACTGACTTCTTGGTGAACTGGACTATCATCGTTTAGAAGATCCATTTTTGTAACGACAAGCACAGGTTTTATTCCTGCATTTCCCACAAGAAATAGGATTCGATCAACTAATTGACTAGAAAAATCAGGCTCCTTTGCCGACATCACTATCAAAATTTGATCTACATTCGCAATGGCTGGTCGAATCATTTGATTTGATCGTTCATGAATTTTTTGAATTCCAACTTGACCATCTAATTTTTCAATTTCTACAAAATCTCCTACAACAGGAATAATTTCATCTTTTCTTAGTTTTCCCATAGCTACACATTCGATAATGTTGTGGTTTTCATCCAATACTGTATATTGATTTGATACAATTTTTATAATTCTTGCTCGCATGAACTCTCCTTCTAATAATAGTATATCGTAATGTAGTTACTTTCTTCTTGAGTATACCAACTCCCCAATGAAGGGTCACACCTGACAACGACACCTTGAATTAAACCTTCATAATTTCCATTTGGAACTTCTAATGCACTAAATATTACTTTAGCACCCAGTTGGCTCAATAACGACTCTGCTTCATGAATATCCATATTCAACAAATGAGTAGGCACTTGAAAGTTTGGATATGATGCATATAGTAAGCGCACTTCCTTACGCTCTGTTGGTGAAAATTTCTCATCTGGCAAAATTAACTGCTGTTCAATCACTGTACCTGGTTCTAACCCTGAATCATCAACCGCTTGAATTTTGACACTCACATTATCATAAGTCTGTTCAATTAAGTCTTGTGCATCTTTGTTGTTTAGTCCAACATAATTTTGCATCACTTCATACTTACCAAGACTAATCGTCAATGCCATTGAGCTACCTAGTTCAACTTCGCTCTCTGCCACTGGATAAGTTGAGATAATAATTCCTTCTTCCGTGTTATCTGTTAACTCATATACAATATCCGAGCGATCAATTGTGATCCCGGTATCTACAATAAGTTCCTCACATTGTGTAATGGTTTTTCCCTCACAACTTGGTACAATTGCCAATCGTTCTTGCTTAAACAAATCAGTACTGAAGTAAAGTACAACAAACACACCAAATATCCCTACTACTGTTAATATAACCCATAAGAACCCCGCATACACAGTACGTGCATGATTCTTTCTTTTAGGAGTGGTTTTTGGTGTTGGCGCAATAACTTTCTTTACTTCTTGAGTTTTCACTGTTTCATTTTTGCTTACAACGCGCGTTGGATCACCAAGTGCTTCCTCATAAGCAAATTTAAGTTTTGGCTCTGTAATTTTATGAGGCAATAATGCATTTTCTACATCGATTAGCATTTGAGCTGCACTTGTATAACGGTACTCTTTTTTCTTAACTGTTGCCTTTGTCACAATATTTTCAATTGATTGCGGAAGTTGAGGAATTAATGTTTTTAATTCAGGTAATTCATCACGCATATGACGAAGCGCTATTTGAACAGGTGAATCCCCTTTATATGGAACATCTCCACTCAACAATTCAAACAACACAATTCCCAATGAATAAATGTCGCTCTGTACAGTAGCATTTTCACCTCTTGCAATTTCTGGAGCAAGATAATGTACTGAGCCTAAAATAGAATCACTATTTGTCAGTTGCATTGCATCATGTGCAAGAGCAATTCCAAAATCCACTACTTTGATTGAACCATCATCTTTTACAAGTACATTTTGTGGTTTAATATCGCGATGTATAATCCCCTTTTTATGGGCTGTACTAATTGCACTCACAAGTTGCTTCATCACATCTAGTGCTTCTTCTTTAGAAAGCGCACCACGCGTAAGTGTTAACTGCTTTAGCGTTTTTCCGCGAATATACTCCATGACGATAAAGTGCTGCCCTTCATCTTCACCTACATCATAAATTTCTACGATATTGGGGTGCACAAGAGCACACGAGGCTTGCGCTTCGCGTTTGAATCGAAGTAAAGAGATTGGATCATTACATAAATCTCCGTGTAATATCTTTACAGCGACTTCTCGATTTAAAATTGTATCTACAGCTACATAAACTTCAGCCATACCTCCGCGTCCAATATGCTTCGATAGACGATAACGTTTTGCCAATAGTTTATTGCTCATGATGTTCCACCTCACAATCTACTAAGGCTATTGTGATATTATCAAGCCCACCACTTTCTAGAGCTAACTGAAGTAATATTTTTGTGCGCTCTTCTAATGATAAATCTTCATTGATTGCATATTTATTCATTAAGTCATAGTCAGCATAACCATGCAACCCATCACTACATAACATATATTTAGCATCGACTTCAACATCAAAAATATCATAACGCACATGATCTACAATACCCATTGCACTTGTCAGATAGGCAGCACGTGCATTACACTTTGCTTCTACTTCATTGATACCTAGTTGCAACATATCATTATAAACATTGTGATCCCTTGTCACTTGCAATAACTGTTGTTGGCGAATTTGGTAAGCACGGCTATCTCCTACATTGACAATAAATACACCAAACTTACTTTGAAGTAAAGCAACCATTGTTGTACCCATACCTTGATAAAGATGCGATGTGCAACTTTTTTCATGTACAATTCGATTTGCTTTCTCAATATTTTCTTTTAACCATTCATGCATTTCAACCTTGGATTGAAAGCCTTGATGCTCATTAAATACATGATTAAAAAAATCGCAAACCGTTTGTGAAGCAACATCACCTGCTAGTGATCCACCAATACCATCACATACGACAACTAATGTATCATTTACTTTATTATGAGTCATAAGTAAATTATCTTGATTACTCTCTCTTACTTTTCCAATATCGCATACTCCATAAACATTCATAGCTTAACCCCCTCATGTTTAGCACGTAACTGACCACATGCTGCATCAATATCTTCTCCATGTTTTTGGCGAAGTGTACATTTTATACGGTTTTTCATTAATGTATCATAAAAACGAAGTGTTACTTTATCTAGTGAAGTTTGATACCCATGTTCACTTACCGGATTATATGGAATTAAATTTACATAAGCATTCTTACCACGAAGTAAGTTTGCTAATTCTAATGCGTGTTCCTTGGAGTCATTGACATCTTTTAACAAGATATATTCATAAGTCACACGACGATTATTTAGCTCACTATAAAACTCTAAGGAATTCATTAACTTTGTTAATGGATATGCATGATTAATAGGCATAATTTCATCTCTTAGTGAATCATTTGGTGCATGGAGCGAAATTGCTAAATTAAACTGCACTTTTTCTTTCGCAAAGTCGATGATTTTAGGAACAACACCACAAGTACTAATTGTAATATGTCGTGCTCCTATAGCTAAGCCCCGATCATCATTGATTGTACGCAGAAAATTCATAAGGTGTTCATAATTATCAAATGGTTCCCCTGTCCCCATCACAACAACGTGGCTCAATCGTTCCTCAGTTTCATCCAAGTAGCGCTGAACCGCCATAACCTGAGCAACCATCTCTCCACTCGTACAATCTCTTTGTTTCTTTAATAGTCCTGACGCACAAAACTTACAGCCCATATTGCAACCAATTTGACTTGTCACACATAGACTTTTCCCATAATCAAAATACATCAATACTGATTCTATGAGCGAACCATCACTTAATTCAAATAGAAACTTTGTAGTTTTATCTTTACTTACTTGCACTTCTTTCACTTGAAGTGGACTAATCATGTAGTTTTCACTTAACCACTCAATTGTATCCTTTGAAATATCGCTCATCATTGTAAATTCACTTGCTCGTTTACGATAAAGCCAAGCGAATACTTGTTGTGCACGGAACTTTTTCATTCCTTGACCTAGAAACATTTGTTCTAAATCACTATATGTATATTCATAAATTGTTTTCATGGTAACTCCTAATTTTTCTTTAACTGGGCAATATAAAACCCATCTCTTTGTCCTTCATTGGGAAATACTGTTTGTTCAGCAATCAGTTCAAATTGTTCATGACTCTTTAAAAATTGTTGAACTTGACGTTCATTTTCTTTCTTATTCAGTGTACATGTACTATAGACTAGTAATCCATCCTTTTTAATAAGTTTCGCACAAGACGATAAAATTTTAGATTGAACATCTACAATTTCATCCAAATGCTCAGGAAGCACATGAAACTTAATGTCTGGTTTATGACGAAGCACACCTAAACCACTACACGGTACATCCAAAAGAATACGGTCAAACGATTCATTCTCAAATACTTCATGTGCTAATGTCATATCTTGGCAAGTGAGTTTAACATTTTGTACTCCCCACTTATCTAATCCTTTTTTCATCAATTCTAAGCGATGTTTATGCAAATCACAGGCAATAATCTCACCTTGGTTCTCCATCATTGCTGCAATCATAGCACTTTTTGTACCTGGTGCACTACATGCATCTAATACTCGCATATGGGGTTTCACTTCTAGATATTTTGCAACTTGTTGAGATGAGTAATCCTGAATAATGATTTTTCCATCCTGATGGTATTCACTCTCTATCAAATTTTCATCATATGTAAGTGCCCAATCATCTATAAAGTGCACGCGTTCATCCTTCAACAATTCATCACGATCACACAGGAGCGGATTAATACGTGCAACTAGTGTATGGTCATCATTATGCATTGCAACAGCTATATTATTGGCTTGGTTACTCCCATAATGAGCAGTCCACATCTTCATAATCCATACTGGAAGTGAATGAGTGATAGCATTTTTTAAAACTTCATCATCTTGATCAACTTCTTGAAGTCCAGCTTGCTGACATTGTAATAAAATCGCCTGAACAAAGGATTTAAGCTCTGGCCGAACTAATTTATTCGCTTCACTCAAAACGGCATAAGATGGTATTTTATCAAGAAAAAACAATTGGAAGCAACTCATGTTTAATACAATTTCAACTGTTTTCTTAGTTTTACGAGATACCCTACTTTGCCATTGATACGAAAGAAATTCGTAGTTTTGAAGTGTTCCATATACAATCTGAGTTATCAATGCTTTATCTTGTCGTGAAAGTGATGACGGCAACTGTTTCAACACAAGATTGCTATATGCACCATCAACTATTATTTCCTTTAAACATTTATATGCTATTTTTCTAACCATAAAAACCTCTATTCTAACATCATTGGATTTGTATCCACGCGAAATTCACTTCGCATCTTTAAACTTTTTACATATGCTAGAATCTCATGTATCGCTTCTAGCATTTCTTTTTTATCTTTACCTTTAATCACAATACGAAAGCGATAGAGGTCTTGTACACGATAAAGCTGAGAAGGTCCTAATACTTTAAAAGCTTCCTTAGCCTTTAGTATATCACAAATTTGATAAGCTTCATCTTTAGTCCGCTCTTCATCCTTAAAGCTCATTAAAATTGAAATCAAGTAATTATAAGGTGGAGTCATCGTTAAGTGACGAAGGCTCATCTCTTTTTTAAAGAAATTCATAAAATCCATCCTTGCCCCAAGCACAATCGCATAATGATTTGGATCAAATGTTTGAATCACAACTTCCCCTGCTTTTTCACCTCGACCACTGCGTCCAGCAGCCTGAACAATAAGTTGAAACGTATTTTCTACGGCATAAAAATCCGGCCGATTTAAACCTGCATCAGCATTCACAACACCAACTAAAGTTACATTAGGATAATCCATCCCTTTGGCAATGATTTGTGTTCCAAGAAGAATATCTACTTCGTGCTTTTCTACTAATTCAAATATTTTTTGGTGAGCATTTTTTCTGGCAGTTGTATCAGCATCCATCCGTGCTATGCGTGCATGAGGAAATGCTTTTTGAACTTCTTCCTCAAGTCGCTGCGTTCCAATTCCAACAAAATTGAACGTTCTATTTCCACAATGTGGGCAAGCTTGAATTGTAGGTTGTTGATAATCACATCGATGACACTTCAGTGTATTATCACTTCGATGAAATGATAGTTGCACTTCACAATGCGGACACATCATCGCTTCATTGCACGCCTTGCATCGAATACTTGGACTATAGCCACGTCGATTCAGTAATAGTACAATTTGTTCTTGTCGATCAAGTCGTACTTGCATTTTTTGCAACAAAGATGTTGAAAGTATGTAGCTCCCCTTATTTCTAACTTCATTTTTTACATCCACAATTTGTACATCTGGCATACACTCATTAATTCGCTCTGACATACTCACAAGACCATAAACGCCTTTGAGTGCTCTTGCATAGGAATCAAGACAAGGTGTTGCTGAGCCTAAAATCACTTTACAACCATGGTAATTTGCACGCCAAATTGAGATATCACGGCAATGATATGTTGGTACTCTGTCTTGTTTATAGCTAGAGTCATGCTCCTCATCAAAGATAATCAAACCTAAATCTTTAAATGGCATAAAAACAGCACTTCGTGTCCCTACTACGATATCAACTTCATGAGCTTTAGCCCGCTTAAATTGCTCATACTTTTCTTGATTATTTAATCCCGAATGATAAATGGCAACCTGACTACCAAATCGACTTTGCACACGTTTCACCATTTGCGGAGTTAATGAAATTTCTGGAACAAGAATAAGCACTTGCTTACCATGCTTCACTACCTCTTGTGCCATTTGCAAATAAACCTCTGTTTTCCCACTTCCAGTCACACCATGTAACAAGACAGCAGTTTGTTGACATTGCTCAATTGACTCTTTTGCTTTACTTTGAATCTTTGTCAACTGATGATTTTTGACAACTTCAATCTTTTCTTGTGGTTTAGCTGATACCTCTACTTCGTATTTCATAACAATGCCATTTTTTATTAAAGTTAAAGCAGCACTACCAAAGCTCGTCGTAAAAGATTTCAAAGACATTGGTCCATCCTGTAACGCTTCATAAGCTACCTTTTGTTTCGGACTAAACTTTTCTTGGACTTTCTCACTAAGTTGCACCCACTTTTCCATCTTAATTCTATGCCCACTGTTTTTAGGTTTTAGTTTTGCCGGTAACATTGTTTGGAAACAACTTATTCTTGAGGCAGCACATTCATAAGCCATCCACTCCGATAGCTCATATAACTCATCTTCAATAAGTGGTTCAATATCAATAACTCTCTCAATAACTCCTAAGCGATAACCTAAGCGCTCACTCGCACTATCCAGTGTCTCATCTGTTTCCTCATAGCTATCTACAAAGCCAACAATAGGTCTTCCATTAAAGTTAATCTCAACTCGTACTCCACGCATAATTCCATCAAGCGTGCTTGCATAAGTAAAAGGTCGATCTAACGACAATGTTCTATATTCAATCCAAACTTGAACTAATTTCATAAATATCACCTAACTTTTATTTTACCATATAAAAGATACATTTGAATGCCCCCTTCGTTTAAAAAAAGTATGAATTCTTCTAGAATTCATACTTTTTTTAAGTTTATTTTATGTCAATCGCATCTGCTTTTCTAAAGAAGAAAAATCCAAGGATAAACATTACTGATAAAACTGCTACTCCAACACTTTGTTGTCCTGTGATTTGCGCACCAAACCCAACAAGCATTGTCCCCAAAAAAGCAGCACCTTTACCAAAAATATCATACACTCCAAAATATTCACCCGCATGCTCAGGTGGAATAATCTGCGCAAAGTAAGAACGTGACAAAGCTTGAATTCCCCCTTGGAATAAGCCAACACAAACCGCAAGAACCCAGAATTCCCATTGTTGATCAAGTTGTATAGCAAATAAAGCAATTCCAGTATATGCCACAATACTCAATTTAATCATTTTACTTGCACCAGTTTTCTTTGAAACTTTCATCATTGTAAGTGCACTTGGGAATGCCACAAGTTGAGTCACTAACAAGGCAATCAATAAACCATTTGTATCAAGACCTAAGCTACTTCCATATGCAGTTGCCATTTCAATAATTGTATATACTCCATCAATATAGAAAAAGAATGCAACTAAGAACCACAATACTTTTGGTTGTTGTTTAATTCGTGAAAATGTACCATACAATCTTTTAAAGCTAGAGCGAAACACCTGTTTTGGAACTTCATTATTGTAATGAACTTGTTTGTAATTTTTAAGAATTGGTAATGAACAAAGTAACCACCAAAGCCCAGTTAACATAAACGCCAACATCATTGCTGTATCTAGCGTAATTCCCATTGTTTCATAAAACAATACAATAACTAAACTAACTAAGAATGGAATACAACTTCCAATATATCCCCATGCATATCCATGTGTAGAGACCGCATCCATACGCTCAGGCGTAGTGACATCAGGTAGCATTGAATCATTGAAGATAAGACTTAATGAATATCCTGCTTTCGCAATCACAAATAATGCTAAAAATCCAAGCCAATGTCCCGGTAACCAAAGTGTAGAAACACCAATCACACCAATAGACATTGTTGTAAAGAATAGTTTTTTCTTATATCCTTGATGATCCGCAACTGAACCCAATACTGGACCTACTAGTGCAACAATTAATGTTGCGATTGACGCTGAATATCCCCAGTAAGCTAAATAATCTACTTCTTTAAGTCCTGCCGATTCACTAATCGCACCAAAATAAATTGGCAATATTGTTGATACAAGCAATATAAATGCAGAGTTTCCTACATCATACATTATCCAAGACTTTTCTAATTTCGTTAATTTAAACTTCATGTTCATCTCCCTCATAGTCATGATCAAACCGTTCTGATAAAATTTCATTTAAATCTAGTGTTGCCACATATTCATGAATCAACCTTACCGAGTCAATCAATGCAACATCCATTTTTTTGCGTAAAACACGAACAACTTCAGCACACTTCTGATTTTCCTCGTAATTGAATACTAAACCACGATACTCATCATATTTCCCCATTAGCTTCATTATTTGATAGACAAAAGCTCTCTTCATCTTTCCAGGACATACAAGTGTATTTAATACAAAACGCATTGTCCACACAGAGTCTTTAGCCTCTTTTGCAGTTATAGCAAAGACATCTGCGATAATACTAAAGTCTAATTCTTTTATTTTAATGTGTTCACATACCCGTGTACTTGTGTGTGGTAAGCTTAACTCTTTCATTATATATGCATCAAACTCAGACTCGAGCTCACTATGTGAAATTTCTAATTCTCTTACTTGTTGGTTTATCATTCCATGGCATTCACTATCAAGTACAAAGTGATTAATAAACCCAAGTAGATAAGCTAGTGTTGCACCTTTGTTTTTGCTCTTTTTAATTACCTCACGAGAAGACTCAAAAAAAGAGCGAGCCTGTTGAAAATGCATTCGATATCCTAACTTCATTACTTCATTTTGTTTCCATAATTGATGAAAAAATAAGATATCCGGACCATGCAACCCTAAATCATAATAAACACGATAAGGTGCAATGTTTCGTTTCAACTCATCACTCAAAGATTCATAAACCCAATCTCCATATGTAACATGTGTAAAGCCTGCTGGCATAATCCCCCTCCTCACTTTTTCTATTGTACCACATAAATAAAATTGCTTGTAAATTATATGTTAAAAAAACACTCAGGATGAACTTGAGTGTTTCCGATATATATAACTTTCTGTAATAACACAATCTAAACAAACATCATGTGATTCACTATCAACTTGATTTACTCGCTGAATTTCAAAAGCAATCCCAACCTTAAGTGCTTGCGTATGACATAATACTGAATCATAATAACCTTTACCATATCCAATGCGTTGACAATACTCATCAAATGCGACAAGTGGTACAAGCATAAGCTCAATTTGATTTATATCACACTTTGATGTCTTTGGTTCTAATACATTAAACACTCCTTCTACCACGTCACTCAACGACATGATTTGATGAAATGTTAACTGACTCCCTTCAACTTTAGGCACAAATACTTGCTTACCTTGATGTAATAAGTGCTTCACAATTATTTGTGTAGCTACTTCATTTTGTAAGCTCATATAAATCCCAATCGAATGATATCCATCACATAAATGTAATATCTGACTCGTAATTTTATCATTGGCGATTTTTCGATAATTCACATCTAACCCCGCCCTTTTGAGCAGGGCATATTTCCTTTGTAATACTTTATCCAATTGAACCTTCCATATCAAGTTTCAATAATTGATTTAACTCTACTGCATATTCCATTGGTAACTCACTTGTAAATGGCTCCAAGAATCCCATCACAATCATATCTGTCGCTTGTGATTTTGATAAACCTCGAGACATCAAGTAAAACAATTGATCTTCTGATATTTTAGATACAGTTGCCTCATGTTCAATTGTACTAATTTTATTATCTGAACGATTAACTGGAATCGTATCACTTACTGAGATATCATCAAGGATAAGTGTATCACACTCAATATGACTCTTCGCATAGTTTGCTTTTTTTCCATGATGTACAATACCACGATAATTTACCTTACCACCATTTCTTGCAATGGATTTAGATATAATACTACTTGATGTATTTGGGGCTAGATGAATCATTTTTGCCCCCGCATCTTGAATTTGATTTGCACTTGCAATGGCAATTGAGATAGTCAATCCACGTGCATATTCTCCAGCAAGAATACATGCCGGGTACTTCATTGTTACACCTGAACCAATGTTTCCATCAATCCACTCCATTGTCCCACGCTCTGCAACATGAGCACGCTTTGTAACTAGATTTAATATATTACTTGACCAGTTTTGAACTGTTGAATAACGACATTTTCCACCTTTTTCAACGAAAATCTCAACAACCGCAGCATGTAAACTATCTTTAGAATAATTTGGTGCAGTACACCCTTCAACATAATGCAAGTCTGCTCCTTCATCTACGATAATCAGTGTACGTTCGAATTGCCCCATTCTCTCTGTATTAATACGGAAGTAAGATTGTAGTGGTTTTTCTAGTTTTACGCCTTTTGGAACATAAATAAATGATCCACCTGACCACACAGCACTATTTAATGCTGAGAATTTATTATCAGACGCTGGCACTAATTTAGAGAAATACTTCATAAATAAATCAGGATATTCTCGTAGTGCTGTATCTGTATCAAAGAAAAGCACTCCTTTATCCTCTACTTCTTTTAACATGTTATGGTAAACAACTTCAGATTCATATTGAGTAGAAACACCCGCTAAAAACTTTTGCTCCGCCTCAGGAATCCCTAGTTTATCAAATGTATTCTTAATTGTTTCTGGTACTTCTTCCCAATCATTACCTACCTTGTCACTTGGACGAATATAATATGTATAGTCATCAAAATTTATATCACTTACATCTGGTCCCCAGCTTTGAATCGGTGTGCGATCAAAGATTTCAAGTGCTTTTAAACGAAAGTCCAACATCCACTGAGGTTCATTTTTCTTTGCGGAAATTGCGCGAACCGTTTGTTCATTTAGCCCTTTCCCCGTGTTATATATACTTACATCTTCATCATGAAAACCATACTGATAGTCATCTTGTGATGTTAAGACACCTTTATTATTTGTCATCTCTATTCTCCTCATCCAACAACTCAGCTAACGCATTCCAACCAATTGTAGCACATTTAATTCGATTGGCTTGCGCAGAGACGTTCTTAAATGCAATTGCTTCTTCTAACAATTCTTCATCATAAGGTTCTTCGTTGACCATCGCTAAGTAATTAGCGATAATTTCTCGTGTTTGAACCACTGTTTTACCTATTACAAGTTCAGTCATAATTGAAGTTGAAGCCGTGGAAATTGTACAAGCTTCTCCATCAAAACAGACATCTTCAATGATATCTCCATTCATTTTTAATTGTACCTTTATATCATCGATGCAACTTTCTGAATTCATATGAATTTCTTGATATCCTTTTGACTCATCGACTAAATGCCGATTTCTAGGATACTCATAATGATCCATGATTATTTGTCTTAGGACATTGGGATCGTTAAAATAACTCATTTTTCTACCTCCTAAAAAAACAAACCAACACAGTTCTCTAAGTTTACCTGCTTTAGAGCTTCTATAAAAGCATCCACTTCTTCAAACGTGTTATAAAAATAAAAGCTAGCGCGTACTGTTTGATTCGTTGAAACAACTTGATGGATTACTTTAGCACAATGATGTCCTGACCTCACCGCAATGTTCTTTGAATTCAAAAAACTTGCTGCGTCTTGTGAGAAAACACCATCAACATTAAATGTAACTAACCCCGTTGGAGACTGTGCACTGTAACAAGTCACTTGCGGTAGATCTTTTAATCTTTCAACACAATATTTTTTTAATTCTTCTTCATGTTGACTAATTGCCTCCATTGTCACCTCATTGAGGTAATCAATCGCTGCTCCAAGTCCTAGTGTTGCCTCAATTGCTGGTGTACCAGATTCAAACTTAAATGGTGACTTTTTCATATCTATGTCACCTTCACGATTAAAGCGGGCATTACTCCCACCACCAAGTTCCATCGGTTCAAGTAAATTTAACAATTCTAATTTACCATAAAGTACACCTATTCCCGTTGGTGCACACATTTTATGTCCACTAAATGCTAAGAAATCTACATCTAACTCTTGTACATCTAATTTCATATGCGGTATTGCCTGAGCACCATCACAAACAACAATAGCACCAGCTTCATGTGCTAAGCGGCATACCTCTTTCATATCTATTGGATATCCCAAAACATTACTTACACTTGCCAATACAACAACTTTAACATTCGCTTTAAGTTGTTGCTTTAGGACATCCATATTGATTGCCCCACTTTGTTCAAGTTGCATATATTCTAAGTGTGCATTTGTTACTTCACACGTTTTAAACCATGGAAGTAAGCTTGAAGCATGCTCTACAAGTGTAGTTAATACAACATCCTTTTCACTTAAAATTGAACGATACGCATACGCTACCATGTTTAGTGCTTCTGTAGCTCCTGATGTAAACACAATTTCCTGTGTCTTTTTTGCATTGATAAACTTGGCAACTTTTTTTCGTACATCTTCATACTGCTGAGAAACACGCGCAGAAATAGTATAATCACCACGATGAATGTTACTTGTCTCAAACTCATAGTAGCGTGTCACTGCATCAATAACACACTTTGGTTTAAGTGTTGTCGCACCATTATCAAGATAGATTAAGTCTGGATTGTTTTTTAACATTGGAAAATCATTTCTGATTTTTTCTACATCGAACACCATTCGCTCACCTTCTTTGCAACTTCTTCTTTATACATCTCTTTTATTTCTTCATTTTCAAATACATCCACAATTGATAATAGATATCCAGTTGTTACAAGTTGTACTGCTTGTGCTCGTGAAAGTCCACGACTTTGCAGATAGTACATTTGATTCTCGTCCATTTGACCAAGACTCATCGCATGAGAAGCTTCAACATCATTTTCATCAATTAGTAATTCTGGAAGAAATACAGCTTTCTTCTGTTGATCAAAAGTCAATCCTCGTGAAATTTGATGACTCTTTGACCCACTTGCACCTTTTTCAATTTTCCCAACTGCACGAAGATAACAAGATCCACCCTCAAGCATTACAGCATAGTTTTTCATATGAGAAGTCGTATGCCCAACTACATGATGAACGACCATATTTGTTTGTTTATTATGAGCAGCTAGCATAGCCGTATATAAATTAACTTGTGCGCCTCGCTCTACAAGGTATGTATCAATTGTGCGATTTACATCACTCATTGATAATTCAGCATACACTAAATTTAAAGTAGCATCTTGTTTCACTTCAATCAAATCAGTTGATTGAAGTGGTGATTGTTGATCATTCCAAAACACAACAGTTGAATTAGAAGAACTACCACAAGTAATCTTTAAATTGATTGACTCTGCATGATCTACTTTTAAATAAACCTGTGCTTGAATACGTTCCTCAATGACAAGAGCAATATCTCTTGTTTGGTTTGTACAGACTAATTCATATGCCCCTGATTTTGTTACTCTTATTTCATTTGCATAACTCAATTTTTCCATAGTTCTACCCTTTTTTACTTACAGCACAACTACCTAAACTGTAATTTATTTTTTTCTCTTCTTTTTGAGCTTTTACTTGATACTTCTCATATAACCAGTCATATCCTTCTGTGTCAATTTTAGTAACAAGGTCAGCATCGCCCGACTCCATGATTTTACCATCAATAATCACATGAGCGTGTGTCGGTTTTAACAAGTGTAAAAATCTCTCATAATGAGATACAACAAGCAAACCAAGTGAGTTTTGTGACTTCAACTCAGCGATTGCACCTGCTACTACTTTTAATGCATCAACGTCAAGACCACTATCAATTTCATCCAACATGGCTAATGTCGGTTTTAACATTTTCATTTGTACAATTTCATTACGCTTCTTTTCACCACCAGAAAAACCTTCATTTAAAAAACGATGAGCTAAATCTGGTTTCATTTGAAGATCACTAATTGACTGCTCCATTCCTTTAATAAATTTAAATAATGATACTGGCTTTTCAAGTCTTGCGTTCATTGCAGCACGTAAAAAATCTGAATTTGTCACTCCACTGATTTCTTGAGGATATTGCATCCCTAAAAATAAACCAGCACGACTACGTTCATCAACACTCATTGCTAGAACGTCTTGTCCATTATATGTGATTTCACCTTCCGTTACCTGATATTTAGGATGTCCCATGATTGTCATCAATAGCGTACTTTTCCCATTACCGTTAGGTCCCATTAGTGCATGAATTTCATTAGAGTTCACAACCAAATCTAACCCTTTTAATATTTCCTTACCATCAATTGTTACATGTAAATTTTTTATAATAAGTTGATTCATTTTAATCATCCTTCCTGACGCTTGTTGTTATTATTCCAAGTCCATAGTAAATTATAGCATAAACTTATTATTTACGGGTGAATTATTATCTATAGAGTTCACATAAAGTTCAGACAAAATATTTGTATTCTACACTCAAATCGCCTATAATAAATAAGACTTATCAAATTTAGGAGGAAAACATGAAAGATTTATTAAAAAAATATTGGTTTATTGCTCTTTCAGGTGTTGTATTAGTTGGTGGAATCGTTTATTTTGCCGTTGATCAATTCACTGGAGTAATGCCATCCAAACAAGTTGAAGGAAAAGATATCGTATTCTCGGTTGCTTCAACAGATTACAGTGCTGATCAACTGTATGATGCAATGTATGAAGAATTAGGTCCTGCAGGAATGATGCAATTTATCCAACGTGTTGTTGCTGATAGCAAAATCGAAACAACTGATGCAATCATTGAAGAAGCAAAAATCAATGTAGATACAGTTGTAGCTCAATTCCAAGCATCTTATGGTGCTGATTATGAATCAGTATTACTTCAAGCTGTTCAACAAGTTGGATATGAATCAATTGATGATTTAGAGCAATACTTCATTGACTTATTAAAGTATGAAGAATATGCAAATGCAATTGTTGCTGAAGAATATGAAGCAACCAAAGATGAATTACAACCTCGCATTTTATCACACATTCTTGTATTGATGGAAGACCCTGCAAACCCAACAGAAGAAGAATTAGCTAAGGTTGCTGAAATCGAAGCACAATTAGATGCTGGAACTTCATTTGCTGAAGTTGCCTTCAATCACTCTGAAGATTCATCAGCACAATCTTATGGTTCACTTGGTTATGTTGATGTTAACACACAATTTGTGCCTGAATTCTTAGAAGCTGGACTAGCTCTTGAAGAAGGCCAAGTTACAGACGAATGGGTAGTTACTGACTATGGTTACCATTTAATCAAAAATGACGCAAGTACTTATGAAACTTTAAAAGAAGAACAGTCATTTATCGACGGTTTCACTGCAGCTAACCCTACACTTTTATTAAACCAAGTATGGGCTGATGCACAGGATTTAGGATTAACATTTACAAATCCTGAAAGTCAACAAGAATTAATGGATTACTTAGGTATTGATGGAGGTGAGCAATAATGAAAAAATTACTATGCGCATTACTTGCACTACTCGTGCTAAGTGGATGTTCAAACACTGGAACAGCAGTATCTGATCCTCAAGGTGTTGTATTAACAATTAATGAAAAAGAATATACTCGTGAAGAACTTTACAGCTTCATGGTTGCTAATGGTGCTTCTTACTATGTAGTAAATGAAGCTCAAAAACTTATTTTAAATGCTGAAGTTCCACAAACTGAAGAGATGGTAACTACTGCAGAAGAATCAATGGCAGGATTTAAAGAAATGTTTGGAGAAAGCTTCTTACCTTACCTTCAATCTATGGGATATCCTACAGAAGAATCATACTTAAATGACCTGGTTGTTGCCGAACAATTAAAAGTCCTTGATCGCCAATACATTGAATCAAACTATGAAACATTAGCTGCACGATTTGCTCCAAAGCAATTCCAATTATTAGAGTATGCTGATGAAGCTAGTGCAACTAATGCAATTGCTGAACTAGATGCAGGAACAGACTTCGAAGAAGTTGCTGCAAATACAGGCTCAACAAATACTGGTGCCCCATTAATCTATACAACACAAAGTACATTTGACTTAAATGTGTTATATGAATTAGAATCATTATCAATTGGAGAACACAGTCCAGTCACTGTGCCAAGTAGTGATACTACAAAATATTATGTAGTAAAATTACTAGAAACTGATACTACAGTATTAAAAGAAGATGTAATCAATGAGCTTATGACACTTGGTGCAACTGCAGAAGAAACAATTACTCATTACTTTGGAGAGTACGATTTCCAAATCTACGATCCTACAATTCATGAACAAGTATCTGTAAATTATCCTACATTTTTAGGAGAATAAGATTAAAGGGGCGATCGCTCCTTTTTTACTTTAAATTCTCTCTTATTTTTCATATAATTAATTTAGGAGGGTAAATCAATGTGTATTTTTTGTAAAATTATTAATAAAGAAATTCCTAGCTACACCTTATTTGAGGACGAACATGTCATTGCTATTTTAGATATTTCTCAAGTCACAAAAGGTCATACGTTAGTAATTCCTAAACTGCATTCTAGAAATATGTTAGAATGTGATAATCAAACTCTATCTCACTGCATTCAAATTGCAAAGGAGTTAGCTGTTCACCTTGTAGATAAGACTCAAGCATTAGGATGCAATATATTAACAAATGTGGGTGAAGCTGCAGGACAAACCGTAGATCACTTTCACATTCATATTGTTCCACGTTTCAATGCACAAGATGCAATAGAAATCAAATTCAGAGAAAGTAAAAAAATTCCCCTAGAAGAACTATATCTACAATTAAAAAAATAAGCGGCAGAATCGTTCGATTCTATCGCTTATTTTTTTGACCGTTTATTCATTTGATACCCAAGAATCGCACCTACAATTCCTGCTGTAATATGAGATAAGTTAGATACATTATCTTGAACCACAATTCCATTAACTATCTCTTGTCCAATATACACTATAGCAACAAGAATGAAAGTCAGTGGTATTTCACCTTCTTTAAAGTTTGTGAATGAAGTAAGTAAGATAAACGCAAAGACAATCCCACTCGCTCCACAAAGCGCAACATTTGAAAATAAAACGAAATTGAGTAAGCCAGTCACAAATGCAGCTGCCAACATCACTACAAGTAACTGCCTAGGACCATGCTTTTCTTCAAGCATAGGTCCTAAAATGAGTATGAATGACATATTCCCTAAAAAATGTTGCCAGTCCACATGCCCTAGAGCATGTGTAAAAAATCGAACATAGGTTAATGGTGAAGTAAGTGGAGAACGATAAGTCATAAACAATAACTGATCACTTGTTCCAGAAGTTACAATTCCCAAGACAAACACCAAAAAACTAAGTAAAACAAATCCTAGAATAAGTGGAGAATTAAATTTAATTTTAATCTTCATAAAATACCTCCTTTATTTCACTTGGTAAGTAAGGCAAGGTTCCCCTTCAATAATACGCCTTGGATTATCACAAAGCATAAGATGTGCAACGTCTTCCCCATAAGTACTTGATATATGATGATATACTGTAGATAAATGAATCGGCCTTGTGGTTGAGTTATGTGCATCACTTGCAATAACATCGCAATACCCTGATTCAATAATTCGTTGACATAACTCTCTCTCTTTTTCATTAGGCGAAAGAATGCTCGTACTATTTACTTGGAAATCACAACCCATTTCACGAAATTGAGCTAAAACATCCAAGTTTTCTTGCACTGAAGCATAACGTTCTGGATGTGCAATAAGTGGGCGGTAACCTTGCGAAATCACAAACGCAACTAATTCATGCACACTCATCAAACGATTAACAGTACGATTCCATGGCAATTCCACTAGTACACGATGCGTATTATTTAAAGTAACCACACCTTTTTCAACCATCCATGCAGGTGCAGTCTCACTCATCATGAATTCGCACCCAAGATAGATTTCAAGATTTATTCCCCGTTGTTTTATTGCGTGTTTCAATTCTATAAATGGTTGACTCATTGTTTCACTCGAGTTTTCGTAGCGACCTCCAGGTATACAGTGTGGAGTAATTAAAATAGCCTGTATTCCATCTTTTGCTGCGTCTTCGATCATGGCAATAGCTTGGTCTATTGATACAGAAGCATCATCAACGCCAAATAAGGCATGGCAATGGATATCAATCATTTTTCGGTTTGTAGAATGCACGATTTTCTAAAGCAAACACACGTGAAGTAAAGTTCCCAGCTTCTGTTGATTGGAACGCACTTGTAAGCGTATTTAAGCGAGCATCAAGATTATCAACTAAATTGAGCACCTCAGCTTCCATGAGCAATGGAACAACTGGTGAACCATACTCTAATTTACCATGGTGTGAAAGTACCATATGACGCAGTAATACTGTTTCTTCTTTATCTTGGAGTTCAAGTTCACAGGCTATATCAAAAATCTTAGCTTGCATAATTGAAATGTGACCAAGAAGTTTTCCCTCTAACGTATACTCAGTGGCAATTGCCCCTGACAATTCGATAAGCTTTCCCAAGTCATGTACTAAAACACCACTAATAAGTAAGTCTCGATTTAAATATGGATATAAAACACAAAGTGAATCAGCAACTTTAATCATTCCTATCACATGCTCTGCTAAACCACCAATAAAACTATGATGATTTTTTGATGCTGCAGGATATTCAAAAAAGTCGTTTGAATATTCAGTAAACAACTTCACTAGAATTGATTTATATACTTGATTTTCAATAGATGAGATTGTTTCTTTGATCACACGTTTCATCTCTTCTACAGGAATTGCAGAACTACTTACAAAATCTTGAAGTTGCATTGGTGTTTCTGGAGAAGTAGCTCCATTTACACGTGCTTGAAGTGCATTACGATACTTTAACACATCAAACTTAAAAACATAGATTTTACCAACTTGCAACAATGCCAACATATCTTCTTTGACGTCCCACATTTTAGCTTCAATTGTTCCACTATTATCTTGCAGTGTAAGAGATAAATACGAAGCTCCATTACTTTGCACCCCTTTGTTCATTTGTTGAACCAGCAAAGGTTGAACTAAACTATCTCCATCTTGAAACGCCTCTATTTTTTTATTCATAATCCCACTCCATTTCACTTAATACCACATAGATATCTTCAATATCAAATCCTTGCGCTGAACAATATCTAAATACCATATTTCTTAATTGTACACTAGCATACTTTGAACTATATCTTTTCTTCGCTTTTTCAGCAATCGTCCTTAAAGCATCAAGTTCATTATCTTCTTCATCGATAAAATTGATTCTTCCAATGGCTTGCTCAATAATATCACTAGAATACCCTTGATTAAACAATTTTTGTACAATTTTTTGCTTTTTCTTTCTCAATGCTAATCCCTGGTTTGAATTTTTAGTTTTTTGAGCTAATTTAACTGCATTTTCTAGTTCAAACTCATCATTTTTCATTTGTTCCAGAGCGTCATCAATCATATAAACCGGAATACCACGCTTCTTCAATGTGCGATTAATCTTAAACTCCCCTTGTAGTAAGCCCCTCAAATTAGCAATCATATTGTGTGTAAACTTCACATCATCAACATAACCCTTTTCTTCTAGTAATGAAACAATATCATTTACATCTCCGATCTCTAAATCGGTATCTTTTGTAAGTAAATCATACATTTCTTTTCGAGTATGATCTTTATTAGCTAATTTTTTTATACATAACTCATAGCCCTTAACGCGTTTTTCTTGTTCAATCAATTCATTTAATTGAATCTTAGTCACACGTGTTCCCAGGCGAATATTATTACGAATATAACTCAGGTAATCTACCATCACTTTGATTACTTCATCATTCTTCTCAACTTTAATTTCAACATAATCATTTTTATTTTTTACTTGAATAACTTCATATTCATTCAGATAGCATTCAATTGACTCTTCATACAGATCAAGTACTCTTTGATAAAATATTTCACTACTATACCTCATTACTTGATTTTGTGCATTTTCAACCATATCCTTACGCTTATCTTTTGATAATTGAATGTGTTTCATTAGCTTCTCACTAAACATTTTTGAATCATCAAAATAATATCCAGTTTTTCCCTCTACTACAAGATTTTCAAGTACATCATCTGGACGTGCAAAAAGTGGTAAACCACTCGCTAGTGCTTCAATATACGTTAGTCCCTGTGTTTCCGTTAACGATGCTGAAACAAAGGCATCACTTGCATGATAATACGTAGCAATTTGATCACTAGGTTTTTTGCCGGCAAACTTGACATAATCACTAATTCCAAGTTGCATCGTTAAGTCTTGCAACTCACTTAGTTGAGGCCCACTCCCTACAATTAATAGCTTTGAATTAATTTGATGTTTTTTAATATATTCAAACGCTCGTATTTGAATATCAATACTCTTTTCTTGTGCGATTCTTCCAACAAAAGTAACTAAAAAATCGTCTTGTGAAATGCCATATTCTTCACGAATTTTTGTTCTGACTTCACTTGCTGTGTTTGATTTATCAAACCGCATCAAATCAATTCCAGTAGGAATTACACGAACAGGAGTTGTTACCCCATACTTCAATAACATTTCTTTTGTCTTTTCACTTGGAGCAATCATACCGACACAACTAGAACCATACATGCGACTTAAGCGAGCTACCGCTTTCTTAGCTAATCGATCTACTGATTTTGATTTAATTGGATTGACATAATGAGTATAGTCTTCATAGGTAGTATGATATGTCGATACAAGCGGAATATTATATTTTCTAGCTACTAATCTTGCAAAAATACCAACTCCAAATTCAGTGTGAGCATGAATCAAATCTAAATTCATCGCTTCGACTTCTGCTGATGCAGAAAAATGAATAGGACTTGTTAGTACATAACCATACAACTTCTTAATTTCAAGTCCTGGAAGACGCATCACATTGCCCTCACGTTCTGTTTCAAATAAGCTATTGTTTGTTGTAATAACAAATACTTCATGTCCATGTCGCTCTAATTCATTTTGAAGAATAACAATAGAAGATACAACACCATTGATTTCTGGAGCATATGTATCACTAAATAATCCGATTCTCATGTAATATCCCCCTCTACATTAGTTTTGCTTCTTTTCGTTGTGTTAAAAATTTGAATACTACAAAGGCAATTCCACCAATTAATAGAATAAAATAATACGATACAAATCGCCATAAAATCATAACACTAGTTGCATTAATTGATCCAATTAATACACTGAACATAATTACGAAAGTGACTTCAGTTCCTCCACTAGCCCCAGGAATTGGAATAAATGCATTTATCATTGTCACAAACGAAGACAACGCTAAGACATTTAGCCACATTTCAAATGAAACCTCAAGATTAATCGCCAACATGCAAAATAATGGAATACTAAAATGAGCAATGAGGCGAACCATATTGAGTAACATGACAACTATAATTGTTTTTTTATGCCCTCTTAACCTTTTTATTTCTAGAGTAAATCGTTCAAGTTGACGATTGATATTATCAATTGTTTTTTCCTTATCTTTAATTAATCGAAGCTTGCAACCAATCACAACACCACTTGTTGTAATCCACCGATAAAGTTTTGGAAAATGTCCAAGTAGCCAAAGTCCTAATATCACAAAACTATTAATTAGAAAACCAATCATTACTAGTAAAAACATACCATTCAATTCATTCATTAAAAAGTTGAGTTTATATAAAATCAAGAAGAACACAATAAGAACCATACTTGCTTGATACAAGATAAATTCTAACCATAAAATACTAGCACTATCTGTAATATCTATTCCCTGTTTCTTAAAAATATACACTTGAGCAATTTGTCCACCAGAAGAGCCTGGCGTTACACCATGGAAGAACGAAGCAACTATTGCACTAATTACACCACTTGGTAGTGAATAATCTTTTTTCGTAAGTCTTGCAAGAATACAGACGATTAATCCGATAACTATTTGAATCACTAACGAAAAAATGATCACAGCGATTACCCATTTAAAATCTAACTTATTTAGAATTCCAGCAACTTCGCTAAAATTATCCCTTAGTACTAACCACAAGACTAATGCAGTTACTCCAATAATCAAGATAATATTTAATAATGTTTTATTTATTTTATTTTTCATCTAATCTCACACTTTGTTGCATAAGTACATCAGCATAGATTTTAGCAAGTTGCCTACCTACAGCGCTTATACTACGCTGCTCAGCAGTAACTCGTGCTTGAGTAGTAACATCTGGTAATTTCTTCTCTACTACACCTTTTACTAACTCTACAAATTCATCTACATTCGTACCTTTATAACAGTTTACGCCACTTACCATCCATGGATCATATACTCCAATATCACGAAGCACACAATTTTGATAAGAAGCAAGCGCTTCTAATACAACAATCCCTTCAGTTTCTTCTAATGAGGGAAAGAAGAAACAATCTGCATTTCCAAATGCACCTTCAATAATTGGTCCGCGAACATATCCTGGAAATATTACATTTTTAGGATGATCCTCAATAATTTCACGAACAACTTTTGGGATACTTAATAGCGGTGTATACCCAAACCATATAAAAGTATATTCAGGTAAACGTTTAGCTACCTCAATAAATTCTAAAATTCCTTTTCTCTCGAAATATAATCCTACCGATAACACTACTTTTTGTCCTTCTTTTAAGCTGAAATATTTACGATATGCAACTTCTTTCTCTTCATCATAATTAAAACGATTTAAATCAATACCATTAGAAACAGCATGAATTGGTAAATCAATACCATACCCTTCTAATAAACTTTTACTGTATGGTGTTGGTGTAAGAATCACATCCGCCATCGTATATAAATTTATCAAATGCTTTTTAAAATATGGTGCCATTGCATTAGAAAGCACAAAAGAATTCTTAAAGTCTTCTTCTGTTGAATGAGCGTGATAAATCACCGGTTTGTTTTCTTTTCTTGCTTTGGCTATTACTGAAGCACTAGTTAAACCTACTGTATTAATATGTAAAATATCATAATCATCTTGAGGATTACATGTCCACTCAATTCCCGCACCACTAAGCGCAGCTTGTTGATGCTTTAAAGCTCTCCCTATCCCCGATGTTTGTATCATTTTTTCCCCTTCAAAATAGAGTAATACCTTCAAATTCATCACCATCTTTCTTATATAGTATAATGCTTATTGGTCTTTCAAACAAGAAAAATAGTTTTAATTTAACTATTCGATTCTAAATTTTTTATAAACAACATCTTAATAATTTAGATTAAGACCATTGATTACTACCTATAACTAAATATATCTTTTTTGTATGTATCACCCCTAATAGCTAATTCGCCAAAATATTGATGCTTTTTTAATGTAAATTTATGTATAATTAAATTAAGAAAAGGAGAATAACAATGTATACAATTAAGAACTTTCTAAATAACGATGACGTAAAAGTACTAGCACAACTAGGTCCATTCGAAATAGTAGAATTTCAACGTGACCTAAGTGTAACACCTAGCAACGCTATGTCTGCTTATTATAATGCTAAAATGAATGTAAAAAGACGCCAAGTTGTTTGTGATTTATCTAAATCAAGTGTAATCATTCAAGCAGGTGCAATGCAATGGATGTTAGGCGATGTGAACGCAACCACAGGAGTTAAGGGTGTGGGAGACTTCTTTAGTAAAGCTATCCGAAGTCAAGTAACAAGTGAAAGCGCAATAAAGCCAGAATATACTGGTAGTGGTACGCTTGTACTTGAACCTACTTACAAACACTTGCTATTGGTGGATTTAGACGATTGGAACAACTCAATCGTACTGGATGATGGTCTATTTTTGGCTTGTGATTCAAAATTAGAACACAAAGCGGTAATGCGTTCAAACCTATCTTCTGCTGTCGCAGGAGGAGAAGGTCTATTTAATTTAGGTATTAAAGGATCAGGAATTGTATGTCTTGAGTCATACTGTCCAAAAGAAGAGTTAATCGAAATTGAGCTTAAAGATGATGTTTTAAAAATAGATGGAAATATGGCTATTGCATGGTCAGGAAGCTTAAACTTCACTGTAGAGCGATCTGGAAAATCATTGATCGGTTCAGCTGCATCAGGCGAAGGTCTAGTTAATGTATATCGTGGAACAGGTCGTGTTTTATTAGCTCCAGTAAGATAAATGCTTCAATTCAATAGAAAAAGGTAGCTCTACACGAATGTGTATTGCTACCTTTTTATTTACCTTAATTAATCTTTAGATAATTTAACTAATCGAGACCAACGCTTTTGAGCATCTTTTTTCGTATGTTCAAACATTTCGTAAGCTTTTTCTCCACGAATTGTAGGTAATTGGCTATAACGAGTCTCTGACATTAGGAAGTCATTAAACGCATCCCAATTTGGCTCTTTACAATCGATTGTAAGTGGTTGTTCCTTACGAGGATCGAAACGATATAGAGACCAATATCCACACTCAACAGCTTTCTTTTGAGTGATTTGGTGATTTGCAAGTCCACCTTTGATTCCATGTTCAGCACATGGAGAGTAAGCGATAATTAATGATGGTCCATTATAGCTTTCAGCTTCTTTAATAGCATTTAAAGTTTGTTGTTTATTAGCACCCATTGAAATTTGTGCAACATAAACATGTCCATAAGCCATAACAATTTGTCCAAGATCTTTTTTCGCTGTAGCTTTACCACCAGCAGCAAATTTTGCAATTGAAGCTGCTTGAGAAGCTTTAGAAGATTGTCCACCTGTATTTGAGTAAACTTCTGTATCAAGTACAAGTACATTTACATTAATATCGTTTGCAAGTACATGGTCAAGACCACCGTAACCGATGTCATAAGCCCATCCGTCTCCACCAACGATCCATACTGATTTACCAACTAGATCACGTTCGTATTCAAGTAGTTCTTTAACCGCTTCATTTGAACTAGCTTTTACAGCCGCAACTAATTCTTCTTTAATTGCACGTTGAGCATCACGATCACCTTGTACTTCTAAGTATTTAGTGAATACTTCTTTGCAATCTGATTCAAGATTTCCTTCAATGATTTCTAAGATACGAGCTTCTTTGTAGTTTTGCGCAAGAGCCATACCATATCCATATTCAGCATTATCTTCGAATAAACTATTTGCCCAAGCTACACCGTTTCCGTCTTTGTCATTAACAAATGGAGTTGATGGAGTTGAAGAACAGTAAATCATTGAACATCCTGTTGCATTTGCAATCAACATATCTTTTCCGAATAGTTGAGATACTAATTTGTAGTAAGGAGTTTCTCCACATCCAGGACATGCTCCAGATACTTCAAAGTAAGGCATTGCAAATTGAGAACCTTTTACAGTAGTAACTGGGAAGTACTGAGTTTTATATTCAACTTCTTTATATAGGTAATCTGCAAGTGGTTCTTGATCGATTTTGTTATTTACATCAACCATTTCAAGTGCTTTATTTCCAGCTTTACCAGGACACTCAACTACACATAATCCACATCCTACGCAGTTTGCAGGAGATACTTGGATACGGTATTTAAGATTAGCTACATCTTTACCCATTGCAGGAATTGTTTTGAATTCCATTGGCGAATTCGCAACTTCTTCATCTGTTAGTAAGAATGGACGAATTGTTCCATGAGGACATACATATGAGCAGAATCCACATTGGATACAACTTTCTGGATGCCATGTAGGTACTTGAGTTGCAATTGTACGTTTTTCTAAGAACGCAACATTGTTGTTGATAGAACCATCTAAGATTCCATATTGTGTAAAGTTAGATACTGGTAAATCATAACCTTCAAGTGCATTGATTGCAGCAACATGGTTATCGAAATACTCATCACCTGTTAATACACGACCATTGTCATAAGCAAGATCAGCCCATTCAGGTTTTACAGTAACTTCAACTAAACCAGCTTTACCACTATCGATTGCTTTATAGTTTAATTCAACGATTTCATTTCCTTTTTTAGAATACGATTTCTTTGCTGCAGTTTTCATTTGCTCAACAGCAACATCATAAGGCATGATTTGCTCATTTAAAGCAAAGAAAGCAGATTGTAGAATTGTATTTGTACGACGTCCCATACCAATTTCAGAAGCAATTTTCGTTGCATCAATAATATAGAATTTAGCATCTTTTTTTGCAAGACCAGCTAACATACGGTTAGGTAAACGACTTTCAAGTTCATCAGCAGCAAAAGTAGTATTTAATAAGAATGTTCCACCTTTTTTCAAATTACGAGCCATATCATATTTAAATGTATATGAATCTAATGAACAAGAAATGAAATCAGCATTTTTAATGTAGTATGTAGATTGAATTGGTGCTGGTCCAAAACGTAAGTGAGAACGAGTTACCCCTCCCGCTTTTTTAGAGTCATATTGGAAATAAGCTTGAGAATAAAGCTCTGTGTTATCCCCGATGATTTTAATCGCATTTTTATTTGCTGATACAGTTCCATCAGATCCTAGCCCATAGAATAAACAAGATGTATAACTTCCTTCAATATTGAAATCTTCTTCAATATCTAAACTCAAATGAGTCACATCATCATTAATCCCGATAGTAAATTCATCTTTAGCATCATCTTTAGCTAATTCATCATATACTGCTTTAATTTGGTTAGGTGCAGTATCACGAGATCCTAAACCATAACGACCACCAGTGATTGTTAAGTCAGTATCTTTTAATGCATTTAACACATCTAAATAAAGTGGCTCTCTAGCTCCGATTTCTTTAGCACGGTCAAGTACTGCGATTTTCTTAACAGTTCCTGGAATTACCGCTTTTAAATAACTAGTTGAGAATGGACGATACAAGTGAACTTTTACAAGTCCAACTTTTGCTCCAGCTGCAACTAATACATCAATTGTTTCTTTAATTGTTTCTGTTACTGAACCCATTGCAATAATGATATATTCAGCATCAGCTGCACCATGATATGTAAATGGAGCATATTCACGCCCTGTATGCTCAGTTACTTTTTTCATGTAATCTGCAACAACATCAGCTACACCTTCATAGTGTTTGTTTTGTGCTTCACGCCCTGTAAAGAAAATGTCATCATTTTCAGCACCACCACGAGTTACTGGATTTGAATGTGGATTAAGTGCGTTTGCTCTGAAGCGCTCAACCGCTTCCATATCGCATAAGCTTTTTAAATACTCATGATCCATCACTTCGATTTTTTGAATTTCATGAGAAGTTCTAAATCCATCAAAGAAATGAACAAATGGTAAAGATGCTTTAATTGCTGCTAAGTGAGCTACACCACCTAAATCCATTGCTTCTTGTACTGAGTGAGAAGCCAACATACAGACTCCAGTTTGACGAGCTGCATATACATCTCCATGACCTCCGAAGATATTTAATGCACGTCCAGCGATTTCACGAGCCGCAACGTGGATTACTCCTGGTAATAATTCTCCAGCCATTTTATAAAGGTTTGGAACCATCAATAATAACCCTTGAGATGCAGTAAACGTTGTAGAAAGTGCACCACCTTGTAAAGCTCCATGTACTGCTCCAGCTGCTCCACCTTCTGATTGAAGTTCTGCAACTTTAACAATCGTATTGAAGATGTTTGTGCGCCCTTGAGAAGCCCATGCATCCACCACTTCAGCCATTGGCGAAGATGGAGTGATTGGATAGATTGCAGCTACTTCTGTAAACGCATACGATGTATGTGCCGCAGCTGTATTACCATCCATTGACATAAATGTTTTAGACATATTTTCCTCCTAATATTTTCTAACGTTTTAATTATAACAACTACAAGGTTTTTTTAAAAGTATAATCAGCATGAAATCATCAAAAAAATTGTCATTTCAATAAAAAATGCCCCTTTCCACGAAAAGAAGGCAAATAAAACTTCATTAATTCTACACTTTGATTTTAGTCCACTTATTTTGCTTAAATCGAAATGAGCTCAATACATTACGTGTAATTTGATCAAGAAGCAGCGCTAACCATGCCCCTAAAAGACCTAACCCTAAAGGATAACTTAAAAGATAAGCAAGTACTGGTCGCACAATGGAAACACTAATCAGCATCAACATTGCTACAAACCGTACATCTCCAGCACCCCTTAAACTCCCTACAACAATGACTTGTGGAATTTGGAAAAGTACAGTGATAGATAAAATAATCATTGGAATTTCAGTTGCCATTATTACTTGTGCATCATTTGTAAACAACCCAACAATCGCAACGCGATTTAAACTTATAAAAATCATTAATAACGTTGCTACACATATACCTGCACGTTGTGATATTTTAGCATATACCATTGCCATATCAGGTCTTTTTTGTCCAAGACTTTGTCCAACCAAGGAAGTATTTGCAATTGAGATTCCATCACCAAAAGAAAAGGAAATCGACATCATTTGCATACAAACATTGTGTGCTGCAAAGGCAAGTGTACCAAGTCCTGCAACAGATTTAGCATACATTAAAAAACCAAACCTTAAAAACCCCTGTTCTACGAGTGATGGTAATGATATCGCCTTAATATCTTTCATTGTTTGAGCATCAAAACCTTTGAATTCACTTAATTTTAAATTAAGAAATCCACCTTTTTTTGTAAGTGAATAAGTTGCAATCGAGAATGCTACAATATTACCAATCATTGTCGCAATTGCAGCTCCATTCACACCTAATTTTGGAAAGAACAATAAACCATGAATCAACATGACATTAAAAAACAAATTAACAATATTTGCAGCAATATTAGTCACCATTGAAATCTTCGTATTTCCTGCTCCTCTTTGTGCTGCTGTCATCGTTAAACTCATGCACTGAAAGAAGTTACCAATCATGATGATTCTAAAATAGTTCACAGCTAATTGAATATAATCTTCATTTGCGCCAGCAAACATTAAAAAAGGTTCAGCAAAAATAGCACCAAGAAGTGATAAACATAGACTAGCAATGATACAAATCACAAATGCTTGTCGCAAGTAATTATTAGCACTTTCTTGTTTCCCTTCCCCTTTGCGTCGCGACACAAGAACTGTTACAGCAATATTAAGAGCTAATATTGGCGCAAGCATAAAAAATTTCGGTTGATTTGTAATCCCTACTGCAGAAATTGACTCAGCCCCCAATGATCCCACCATCATCATATCGACCGCATAAATTAATGCAATCAAAATACTCTCAACAGCACTTGGCCATGCTATATTAAATGTCTTTTGATAAATTTCTTTATTCGTTGGCATTTCCCCGACAATTTGTTCTGGTGAAATCATCTTTTGCCATTGAAACCATTGTAATATTTTTTTCATGTTTTTCCCCTATTAAGAAATAGTATAGCACAAAAAAAGTGCTCAATGTGAACACTTCATTTTCAAATTGTGGTAATCTGAACCTCATCTTTTCCATCCAATTCCATTACGCAAACTTGTACATCCTCTTCATGTGATGTTGGTAAGTTTTTACCTACATAGTCTGCTCTAATGGGTAACTCTCGATGACCTCTATCGACAAGTACTGCTAATTGAATTTGATTCGCTCTACCATAATGCATAATTCCATCCATTGCAGCTCTTACAGTTCTACCTTTAAACAGTACATCATCGACTAAAACAACAATCTTATCCTTTACATCAACATCTAACTTTTGAATCAGTTCCACATCTGTATCAACCACATCATCACGCCAATACTGAATATCTAACTCACAAAATGGAACTTCAGTTTGTTCAAATGAAGAAATAATACTTGCAAGACGTTGTGCTAAAAATGATCCTCTTGTCTTAATTCCTACAAGCACTAAATTTTCGACTCCCTTGTTCTTTTCAACAATTTCATGCGCCATTCGAACTAAACTACGGCGAATTCCATCCTGATCTATGATTACTTTCATTTCTTTCACCTCTATGCTCTCACTTTATCAAATAAACTAAATTAGTGCAAGTTACTCCTCAAATTCATATTCGTGTTCTTTAAAAAATTGTTGCAACAATTTTACACTTGTAAGTTCATTCCATCTTTTTTGAATTACTTGATTATCATCCAAATCATAAATTGTTGCCCCGGGTAAACTTAGTAAAATACTTGAATGCGAAGAAATAATAAATTGACACCCAAAAAAACGCACAGAATCTTCAATAAATTGTTTTAGTCGTAATTGATTTTCAATCGATAAACTGTTTTCTGGTTCATCTAAAATATAAATTCCATTATCTTGAATTTCTTTTTGCCAAAATTCCAATGCTGACTCTCCATTTGACTGTTCAAGAATTGTGTTATTTTTTAAACGTTCTCTTGCAAAGCGTGACATCGTATGTCTTCTAGCATCTACTTTATCTTTTAACTGCTGATAAGTCTCTATCTTTTGATTTACATCATACTTTGCTTGAAGAAATTCACTACATAAATCTTCTTTTGCACGATGAACACCTGAATTAATCGATCGCAAATCAAGTAGGAACTCAAATACATCATCACTCGTTAAAATTTTAATCTCTCTAGGCCGCTCAAAGTTCATATCGTATGTGCATCGTTGTGTGTATAATTCAAAGAAAACTCCCTTATTAAATTCCCCTTTTCTTTTTGCCTCAATTGTTTTTGCAATAATATTAAGAAGTGTTGACTTTCCTGACCCATTTCCACCATAAAAAAACGTAATATTACTGAACTCAATTTCATGCAATCCTCGTACAGGAAACAATTTTAATGGGTAATACTGATTAAAGATATTACGTTTTTCGATATTAAATAGATCTGTTTCTTGATTATCACTCAACAAAGTAAACTTACGTAAGTACATAAAATATCCTCCCACCTAATTTTATCATATCTTTACTTTAACATACTAAAATTGTGATATACTAATAAAAAGGAGGAAAACATATGGAGCAAATTGAACTTTTTTTTAATCAAGCCTACCCAATTTATCAAATTGCTATTCCATTTGTTATTGGATTCCTCATTTTTCTTATTTTTGTTACATTCATTCGCTTACTACTTTCAATCAACACACTTGCCAAAGAGTTAAATAAATCACTGCAACCACTGGAGATGGCAATTGAGCGCTTGGAAAGAAGTGAACTCCATCAGCAAGAGATTGACAAAAATCTTTTTCGTTGGAAATTAGCTATCGAAAAGGTGACGAAATATACTAAAATATATTCTCAAATAAAAAAATTTCTTCCTCGTAAAAAGAAGAAATCATAACTGTCTTAAACTTTCAATTATCTGCGTCTTAAGCGCAGTTTTTTTATCTTTTTTCTTAATAACTCTCGCAGGAACACCTGCTACTACACAATGACTTGGGACGTCATCTATCACTACGGACCCAGCTGCTACAACTGCTCCTTCGCCAATATGAACACTTTCTAATATCGTTGCATTTGCTCCGATCATTACATCGCTATCTATTATTACCGGATTAGCACTTGGTGGCTCTATTACTCCGGCAATGACAGCATTCGCCCCAATATGACAACGCTCCCCCACAATCGCTCTTGCCCCAATCACTGCTCCCATATCAATCATGGCAGCTTTTTTTATGTGTGCACCTACATTGATGATTGCCCCCATCATCACTACAACATCATCTTCTATTTTGACATGATTACGAATAATTGCCCCGTATTCAATTCTTGCTCTTAAATACTCAATATTAAGTAATGGAAGTGCACGATTCCTTGCTTCACAATGCAACACAACATCATCTATATCATCACTTACCTCTTGTAATGTTTTCAATACTTGATGTTGCTCGCCAATTAAGATTTGATTGAATGTATTTTGAAGTTGTTTTTTGGACTTAACATAGGCGATCAGAGGCGTTTGTTTACGAGAATTCGAAATCAGTTCAATCAGTTCATGAGTTTTCAATATTTATCTCCCCCTTGTATACAAACTTAGATTCTCCTTGTAAAATAACACCATTTGGAATGATTGTTGCCTTTGCACTGTCCTTATCATATTGAATAATTACATCTTCATTTATTAAGTGTTTATCATAAGCAAAAGTAGCTGTTGCACAACTTCCCGTCCCACAGGCTAAGGTTTTTCCAACTCCACGCTCATACGTACTTACACGAATACGATTACTTGGTAGCAATTCTAAAAAGTTTATGTTACATTTGCGTTTACGATAATGTTCATACGCTTTTGCATCACTATACATATTTTGAATAACATAATGTTCCACTCCTGAAACTTCATAGACATCTTTTGACTTAAGATGAACAGGCAAGGCAAAACTCACCACAAATGGATTAATAGAAACAACATCTGCACGAATCGCCCCTGCTTTTGTCTGAGCTAAATATGTTTTACGATGCATTCCTAAATCATACAAAGCATGAATAAAACAACGTAATCCATTACCACACATTTGAGCTTCTGAACCATCTGCATTAAATATTCTCATTTCAAATCGATTCACATCAACTAATAAGTATCCATCTGCTCCAATTCCATATCTTCGATCACACAACCTCCTAATCATATCTTCATCTAGTTTTTGGTTCCCTACAATAAAATCATTACCACAACTCTGATATTTTCTAAATAGTATTTTCATACTCTATTCTATGTAGATCTACTCACTTTATGAAAAAAAGCAACTAAGAAAATTAGTTGCTGTAATACTTCGCTTGTGCATTCCATAGCTCTTGGTATTTCCCTTCAATATTAACTAGCTCATGATGTGCTCCTCTTTGAACAATTTTACCTTTATGAAAAACTAATATTTCATCACAGAATTTACAACTAGATAAACGATGACTAATATAAATTGCCGTTTTATCGGTAATAATTTCATTCATGCGCTCATAAATTTCAGTCTCTGCAATAGCATCTAATGAAGCTGTAGGCTCATCCATGATAATGAATGGTGCATCTTTATATAGAGCTCTTGCAATTGCAAGTTTTTGCTCCTCACCTTTAGAGACATCAATTCCATTTGAATTCGCTTCTTTATATAGAATAGTATCTAGACCATCTTTCATCATCTTATAACGCTCTTCAAATCCGACATCTTTAAAACAACTTATTATCTGCTCTGCATTTATATTAGAACTTGAAGCAATATTTTGACCAATTGGTGCACTAATTAAATTGAAATCCTGAAAAACTACAGAAAACAAATCTAAGTAATCAGAATATTTATACTTCTTAATATCAATATTATTAAGTTTAATTACCCCTTCACTAACATCATACAAGCGTGTCAATAACTTAATAAAGGTCGTTTTCCCTGATCCATTTTCTCCGACTATCGCAATACGCTTACCAATTCCTAATTCAATTGAAATGTCATCAAGTACTGTTTTATCCTCACCTGGGTAAGTAAACTTCACATTTTCAAATGAAATATTATAACTTCGATCTGCTCTTTTCTCTGTTGTAAGAGAACCTTGGTACATTTCATTTTCCAAATCCATAAACTCAAAGTGTTTTTCCAAGTATTCAGCATTTGACACCATAGTAATGATTGCTTCTACAAAAATTGATACGGCATTGAAGCATTGCATAAGTGCATTTACAATAATCGTAAGTGCCCCAATATTCAATCCATAATCAAACGCAAGATACACCGTAGCGATGTAAACCCCACCCATCACAATAAACGATACAAACTCCTGCAGCGCATTAACTATGCCATACTTATTAACTACTCCATTCATAAAAACACTATTTTTTGCAAAGATGTTCGCTTTATTACCGTAGTATTTATTTATATCTAATTGGTTATAAAACCGCAAATCTTTGTGTCGTTCAATATTGTAAGCATGTGCAAAGTAATATAAACCAGCTCGGTTAATGCTTTTCATACCAGCAAATACTTCCGACATCATTGAAGAGCGCTTACTTGCAACAACAACTAGAAATACAACTGCTAAAACTACTGAAAGTACAATTATCCCGCCAAAGACAAAACTACTGGTCGATGTAAAGTTTACAATATCACCACTAAAGCTAACTATTCCAAATGCAATTCCAGTAATAAGTGACACAAACGCAAAGACCAAATTACCAAATGACTTAACTGTAGATCGATGTCCTAATCCCATATAACGAAACGCTGACTCGATTTCATTTCTCATTTGTTTCACTTGCTCAGATTGAGCTAGTTCATAATCCAACGAAAACATCTTTTGTGTTGTTTGTCGCGTAAAGAGGATATGCAAACTCTGAAAATTAGTGTATTTATTCCTTAATCGTAGAGTAAACACTTTTAAGCCATTAAATATAGTAGTTAAGATAATCAATTGAATAACCAATCTAGAAATGGCTTCTACATTTTGATTAGTTGATAGCTCATTGATAATTAAGGCAAAGAAGTAAACTGGAATAAATGGACAAATCGCATTGATAGCTTGATTGATTCCAACGCTACCAAGAACGTAACCAGAGGCATTCCACCAAAGTTTTATCGACCTAATATATAATTTAAATGCTTTCATCATTTACACCACCTTCCTCATAATATTTCTTTTGCGTGTTAAATAATTTAGCGTACAATCCTTCTTGCTTCAATAATTCAGCATGTGTCCCAGTTTGTACAATCTTTCCTTCATCCAACAAAATAATTCGATCACAAAACTTAGTAGATGCCAAACGGTGAGAAATAAAAATAGAACTAATCCCCTCACAGAGCTTATAGTATTGCTCATACAACTTACTTTCTGCTAATGGATCTAGTGCAGAAGTTGGCTCATCTAATAATAGTACAGGAGCTTCTCTATACATTGCCCTTGCCAACATTAGTTTTTGAACTTGTCCGCCCGACATTTCAACACCTTCATCAGTCGTTATCTTTGTCACAACTGTATTTATTCCACCAGAACAGCTTTCTACATATTCACTTAAGCCTGCTTGGGTTAAGCATTCCCAAACTCGATTTTCATTGATGTTTGATATACTTTGAGCTATATTTTCTGCAATACTTGCAGGAATAATCGAGAAATCTTGAAATACCGTGTTGAACAGTCGATAAAACTCACGGCGGTCCAGCTCCTTTATATCTACTCCATTGATTAGTACACGACCTTCTGTTGGATTTAACAAGCCACAAAGAAGCATAATAAGTGTTGTTTTACCAGCTCCATTTGTACCTACGATAGCTAGATTTTCATTAGGATTAAGTGTTAAATTTATTGATTTTATTGTATCTGTTTCGTTTCCTTTATATCTAAAACTTACATTTTCAAGTGTGATTCTTGGTGAATGACGACTCTCTTCTTCTATTTGCTTGCCACCTTCAAATAAAAATAATTCTGGTGTATCACAAAACTCTTTAAATCGAGCATAAGCCAACAACTCTTTTTTTGCACCTAAGAAATTTGAACAAATTTGTATTATCCATTCACTGAAGCCTGTAATCGCATTAAAATACAATATAAACAACGCAATATCCCAATGATTTTCTAGCATCAAATAAACAAGTATGAAATAAGCAAGACCCACTCGCACAACATTCAATGCCAAATCAATTAGATCAGCAACTAAATAATTCATTTGCTCCTTTTGATAGAACTGAATCAACAAACTAGATGTTGCCTCTTGCATAGATTTAATCCAACCAGCCATCGAATAAAGAGCGACTTCTTTTAAAATATTTTTCTTATAAATTAAATCGCCATAGTAATCTGCTTTTAAAATGAGTTGATATTCCTTGTCCCGATTCCGATACCCCCACTCACTAATTCTCTGTGTCACAAAAAAGCTAATACAACTTAACACAAAGACGATGAATATCATGAGAAAACTGATTTGTGTTAAAAGAGAAACAATCAATACAAAACTCAATATATATTGAATTAAATTTTGAAAATGTTGAATAAAGTTAGTTAAAAATCCTTGGTCGCCAAGTAAATCTAATGAAATTTTCTCATATGCCGCATCAATATCATCCTCTTTCAACTGTTGGTATGAAACACTAGCATATTTTTCATTACATAAATTTGAAAGTACAAACATTAAATTAAATGATAAAAATACAATTTTTTGTTCAATATAACTCTCAATATACTTCATCCCCCCCATCATACTCACTCCAACCACGATTATAATAACCAATTCGGAGAATGTGAATCCATTTTGAAGCCCATAGATGATCGCTGGAATTATCATCAATTGTGTCAGCAAGAAAATAAACTTTACAATTCCACTCACACTTGCATAAATAATTACTTTTTTATCCTCTTTAACAATAAACTTGAAAAAGTCTATCGTCGTTTTTAAATACTCTATCTTTTCTTTTTTCATACTTTTCACCTCTTGAATTCAGTATACCTAAGATTTCATACATTATCTTTTTTGGGGATGAAACGCAAAAAAGAGTGGACAAATTGCACACTCTTATTGTTGTGGTAATAATATTTCAGTAGTAAAAGCTCCATCCTCACTATTTCTGCTTAAGTATCCACCACTTCGTTTGACAATATCATCAATACGTATCAACCCAAATCCACGTTGATTTCCTTTCGTACTTAAAAAACGACCTTGAATCTTAACTTGTTTTTTTGATGCAGTTAAGTTTGTGAAGGAAATATACAACTGTGTCTGCTTCATATCTAAATAAACTCGAATAATACGCAGTTCTTCTGGCAAATTCATTACCCCTTCAATGGCATTATCGAATAAATTTCCTAATATAACACATAAGTCAACAGACGAAATTTTTAATTCAAATGGAATATTTGCACTAACATTAACTTGAATGCCTTTAGCTTTAGCTAAACTCATCTTACTATTGAGTATTGCATCTGCCATCGAGTTTCCGGTTTTCATGTATGTTTGAATATGCTTTAAATCCTTTTCTAACGTACCTACGTAGTCACGTAGTGCTTCGATATCACTTGTCTGCAAATGAGCCTTCATTACTTGAAGATGATTGTGATAATCATGACGATACCCTCGTACTTGATCTACCATCGTCTGTACTTCCTCGATATGTGTTTTCATTAACTCCTGTTGGAAATTAGTTAATCGCTTATCAATATAACGAGATAGTAATCCCATTGGTCATCCTCCCTTAGTGTAATGATATAATTGCTCGATTTAATGCCTCATATATTCCTCTTGATAAAGGAAGCACCTCACCATTATTCATTACTACTTCTTTTCTGCTTGACTTTTGTACATATTTTAAATTAATAATATACGACCTAGATATCTTAAAGAAACGTTCATCTAAATCCTTTTCAACTTCACTCAATGTCCGCTTTACCACAGTATCCTCTTTTGCATGAATCGTAACATAATTTTTCATAACTTCTACATATTTAATTTCACTTAAGGCGATTTTTTTTAAGTAATTAGAAGTTTGCACATTCAGAACTTTTTCATCCTTCTTTATCTTAGTGATTGCTCTATTTAAAACTTGAATGAGCTTCTCTTCTTCTAGTGGTTTAATAAGAAAATGTAATGCAGCAACTTCATACCCTTCTTGAATATACTCTTGATAACCACTAATAAAGATAATGATAACCCTCTCATCTACTTGACGAATTTTCTTTGCTAAGGCTACTCCATCCATCTCACTCATCTCAATATCTAGTAATAAAATATCAAATTGGCTTAACACTTCATTTTCAATAATAAACTGTTCAGCGGAGTAAAATGCCCGAAGCTCTACTGTATAAAAATTTTGATCCGCCCAGCGTTCCACATACTCTTTAATCATATCAATATGTTCCCTATGATCATCACATATTCCTATATTTAACTTCATATTTTTCACCCTTTTCTATAATAGAATATCAAAACAGTAAAGCGACTACAAGTCGAAGTTTTATGATTAAATACAGTATATTCCAAAGATGTAAACTTACAAATTATGTAATTTCTTATTAAGAATCTATCAAAATATGCTATAATTGTCACGTTAGTAAAATATGTGTTTACATAAGGGGGAAATATGGAAAATAGCAATAAGTCTAGTTTTTTTTACAAAATTATCAAACTTATAAATGAAACAAATAAATTTCTACTATTAATTATTTTGTTTGCTGTATTAGTTGGATTGTTTTTTATTTACAATGGCTTTAAGGAAGCATTTACACCAAAACCAATTGAGAGAGTTAATACTTCAACACTAGAATCGATTATAGATATTAGTGAACTCTCTACTTTTGTAGCTGTATACAATGGTGTTGCAGTTAAATATGACGATTCAAATACAGAAAAGATTGACTATTATGTCTATTATGAGGCTAGAGTTAAAGTGGGAATTGATTTTCAAGCCGTAACATTTGAAAACAATGTAGATGAAAAAAAGATACTAGTAACACTTCCTCCACTTACACTTACAGAAACTGTGGTTGATATCTCAACACTCGACTTTATGTTCATTGATTCAAAATCAGAAACAAATACAGTCATTGAAGAAGCCTATGAATTGTGTCATGAAGACTTAGCGATAGAAGTTTCACATGAATCTTCTATCTATGAATTGGGTGGACAAAACGCAATCAATACAATTGAGGCCCTAGTTTCGCATTTTGTCGACGATTTTGGTGAAGACTATACATTAGAAGTTTCTTTTGGGGAGGTTGCTTATGAATAAAACTAGTTTACTCTTTTTGATTTTACTGTTGTTGCTATTTGTAAGTGCATGTACAAAACAAGTAGAGGTTGATGATTCTACACTTAATACGCAAGATATGATTGCTATTTCAGAGCTTGCAGTTATGGATTGTTATTTCCATAATGTCGCAAGAGTAAGTGAAGAAGATGCTGAAGGTTTCCTATTTTGGAAAAAAGACCGTAACTTTTGGATCGAATACAGCGGCATTGTAACTATTGGATTTGATACATCATTAATTGAAATTCAAATTAATGGTCAACTAGTCACGATCACTTTACCTCATGCAGAAGTATTAAGTAGTCAAGTAGACCAAACGTCACTTACTGAAGAATCGTACTATTATGCTGCTAATTCAGCAAAAGCAAGTGCAGAAGACCAAACTCAAGCTTTAACTGCTGCACAAATACAAATGGAAACTCTTGCTAAAGAAGACCAGACACTATTAAGTGAAGCCGAGTATCGTATTCAAAAATTACTCGGTGACTACATCGATAATATCGGTGAACTATCACAAACAGAATACACATATGAATTTATATTTATTGAAAAATCAGAAATTGATGAAGGAGAACAATAAAATGATTTCAGTAGTAGCTATTATAAACATTAAAGAAGGTTCAAGAGATTATGTCCTTGAACAGCTTCAAATCCTAGTAACTGAAACAAGAAAAGAGGCTGGTTGTATTGATTATGTTTTACACCAAAATGTCGATAAACCAAATCAAGTTGTCTTTTTTGAGAACTGGGAATCATCTGAGCATTTAGCAATTCATGGTCAGGCAAATCACATTAATAACTACAGAACAATGGTAGATGGTCACATTGAAAGTAGTGAAATCATTAAAATGAAGCAAATCTAAAAGCACAACGTGCTTTTTTTTCATGTAAAAAGTGATGATTACTCATCACTTTTTTTAAATGTCACTTTTCTTAATATAGTACTTCCCATTGGTTTGAATTGCATTTTCACTTGTTTCCCTTTATGCAGCACTGTTCCTATAAGCGTTGTTGGATTTTGAAAACTATAGCCAATTTGCTCAATTTCTAATTCAGAAGTCGAAATAATCCAGTCTTTGTATTCTTGGTTTTTTGATCGATAAAGTGCATCTGCTTCCCCTACTGGATAAACTCTTTTCTCCTCTAGTACTTCTTCAATGCTTACTGCATAAATTAGTGGTCCATAACTAAAGTAGGAATCATTCAACAAATCCTTATGTTCAACAATTTTAGCTTCAAAAACAACCTCAATTATTGATTCTGTGTAAATATGCACTAACCAATAATCTTTATCTTGATTTGTTATCTCTACCCCATTGATTGACACATTCATCGCTTCTACATAGCTTGGTTTTCTTAACATCAATTGAAACTCTTGGTTTGTTGATACTTTAATTTTAGAGCTTAAATTAAACGGATAATCAGTTTCTTGAGTAATTACAATTTCTTGATTATTGATTACTTTCTTAACTGTTGACGGTGTGTACAAGTTAATAAGAATTACATCATCTTTACATTCATATACTGCATCTAGAAAGTAGCTCATAATTCTTCCTGCATTTGGCACACAGCATACTGCAACATCCTGATGAGCAACTGAATACTTATATCGTATATTTTGCCCTGCTCTTCCCTCCAATTGATCACCAGTGCTTTGATATGCATTGTCTCTTTGACAATATGCTATTTGACTACGAAATGGATGTCTTGCACCCATCGCAGCATTATAAAACATCCACTCCATCTTTTCTAAATACTTTACCTCTTTGCTTAACTGATACATCAAGTGATATGAATGAAGTAATTCTTGTAGCGAACAATACTCATATCCAGTTGATGTAGGGTTGGCAGTTCTTTGATATACCCATTCATCACCAATTGGCCCACCAGATGGACTTATACATGTCTTCAGTTTTTGAAGATAAGATTGTATTAATGTTGAGTCGTGATAATAGCCTGCCTCATGTGCAATTAATAATGCTCTAAAATGTTCATAGGTATGTGGTGCATGTCCATAAAACAACTGATCAAAATCACGCAATTGACACTCTTGGATATCATACTCGCTTAACTCCTCTTTGCTATAGCTAAGATATAACCAACCGGCATAAGATAAATAGTTGTGTTCATTCGTTATCATGTATAAGCTAAAACATACATCCACAAACATTAATCCATGACATGCTCCTGCATAGTTATCATCCAACTTAAATGGTTCGCTTTCCTCTCTTGGATAGCTATTCATCGTAAGCTGTACAGCCTTTATCACTTTTTGTAGCACAGTTTTATCTTTTGATAACTTATAATATGAAAGTGCTGATCTTAGAAATGTAGCCTGTGCCCACAATTCACCATTTTCACTAGAAAAATGATAACGTAAATCCTCATCATATATTCCAATATAACCATTATCATCTTGAGAGTCTAATACATGAAATAAATATTTCTTCGCTTTTTCTAGATAAACTTCATCTTCCAATACATATGCAGTACGAATAAGTCCATCTAACCAATTGGAAAAGCTCTCACTATTCCACCACAGATATTGAACTTCCCAATCTGCATCTTGCGCAATTGCTCCAACATCCTTACTTTTTACTTTTTTACTTAAACGATTCACTCCATAAATATCATCATTTTTTATAATATCTGGTACTGCATTATCTAAGTTACCTAAAAATCCTTCTAAATCCCTTTTCATTTCATAACGAAGCCACCCACAAGGATAAACATTATCTTTTTTCATTTGTACCTCTCCTTAACTTTTCTACCACATGATACAGCTATGCTAGACAAAATTATAGAATGATTTTTACCTTTTATGTCAAATTCAATTATATTTGTGAATAATATGAAAAAAAGATAGCCACCTGACTATCTAGACTTATAAAAATATTATTTACTTTCCATTGCTATAAGCATGAGGCAAATAGCCTCCTACTTCTAACTCAATACTAAAGCATTTCCCGGCATCTGGATGTGTATCCTCTAGTATTGCGCTTGTAATGTACAATGTTTTTAGATCTGCACCACCAAATGCACAACTTGTAGGGTTTGCGATAGGTAGTTCTATTGTTGCAATATGCTCTTTCGTTTCAGGATTGAACTGACATACTTTTCCATTTTTAGTAAAGGCAATCCACAACATTCCCTCTTGATCAATCGTCATACCATCTGGGTTTCCCAACGTTTCATCAAAATCAAAAGCAATTTCTACGCTCACAAAATTTGTCTTGGTACTATCTAGTTCAGCCTTCCAAATATTTCTAGGCCATGTATCAATAAAGTACATCGTTTGACCATCTTCACTCCAAGCTAAACCATTTGAAATCACTAAATCCTTCGCCATAATGTTTAACTCTTTATCAACTCGAAACAGATGACTTACCTTTTCACGTTCAACATCCGTTGTTCCTACCCAAAACTTTCCCTGAGCATCACACTTTCCGTCGTTAAATCGAACACTTTCTTTCCAACTTGAATCTCTTGGAATCATTTGCTTACATTTACCATCCACAAAACTAAAATAATATATACCACTATACATCGCAATTAATGCATCATCCCCTTTAATTGGATTAACACATCCAATTACATCTGGTACTTTCCATACTACTGTGCAATTATTTTCTGGTTGAAATGAAATAACCTTCTTCCCAAGCATATCTACATACCTAAATGTTTGTGTAGATTCATCCCAATATGGACTTTCTCCTAACTTGCATACTACGTTACTTACTACTTTAGCATCCCTTAACGTTTTCATCCCTTTTCCTCACTCCGTTTTATTTTAACAAAACATTTGACAATAGACCATACTATAAAAGAATTATTTTATGGTATGATAACTTTATCATTTAAGGAGACCAACTATGATAAGTCAAGCGAAAAATAAAAATAAATAAAGGCATAG
>CAYJEY010000009.1:0-65711 GCA_964369385.1 uncultured Holdemania sp. | reverse complement strand
TATTTGTCTTTTCATCATATGTAAATCCATTAAATACATACCCATATTTTGTTGGGTCAGTTATTGTTGCATCAGCACTCAACGTATAAGAATTATTTGAAACAATATTCTCTGCATCTTCACCTTCAAGTTGAATTGTAGAATTTACTCCACCATCAAGGTTAATGATAACATCTGTATTATGTGGAAAGTCTTTTGTTGAAGACGTGATGATTCCAGAACTGTCTTGACCACTATAACTAAGTGTTACATCTGGTATAGTAATATCATAATTATAAGTGTATCTAAACTCTTTTCCTGCATGCAATTCATAGTTATAAGTAGTTAATGGAGTCACAGATTCCCAGTGTCCATTAGTAGTGTTCAAATTACCAATCATTTCAGAAGGAACTACTACTGATTTATTATTAACTATTGAAGAAGGCCACGCACCCTCTAAGAAAGAAATTACTTCTTCTTTGTCTTTTATAGAATTATCACTCCAAGTTCCATTTTCAATCGTATAATAAACTACAGTTTGATACTCATTTGGAATCCCATCATTATCTTCAGGTGTAGTTTTTCCATCTGTATCATCCCCACCATCATTTAACCACTGTGCTACAAATGTATTTGTTGCTCCAATAAAAATATATCCATTAAACACATATCCTGATTTAACTGGATCTGCTAAGACAACATTATCCGACAATGTAAATTCTTTAACTATATTCTCTTCAACTGCTGCAAGTGTAGTTTCTTTAGTGCTATCTAAGATTAAAGAAGATCCACCATCATTATCCACGTAAATAATTGTATTTTTATCTAGAAGTTCCGATCCTTCTGCAAAACTGAAGTTAGTATGTTTAGAATAATTCACAGATACTTGTTCTGTCCCACCGTCTACAGTTGAATAGAAAGAAATAGATTTTAAATATGGATCTGCCGCACCGACAAGGATATAAAAATCAGTTAATGATGTTCTTGTAACAAGGCTATTTGAGGTTGACCCTGAATTGCCTATTAATAAGCTTCCATCAGTATAACTGTACCCATCTTCAGGGACTACAGTTACGTTAACTTTTTCTTGATAGTATCCATACGCATCCTGAACGCTTAATGTTGCAACTTTATTCGTTTTTTCTACATCCGTATACATTTCAATTGTAAAACCAATATCACTATCTATAATCTCAATTGTAAGAGCATCATCGTCTAAGGTTGCAGTGACAGGTTTTGAATTATAAATACTAGTATGTAAAAGTTGAAACTCTTCATTAGATACATTCAAAGCGTATACATTTACAGTAATGATACTATTCGGTTTTGAATAATCGTATGGGCTCGCATTCAAAAGGACATCTTTTACTGAATAGCTTTCGCCTTCAACATTAGCGTAAGAATATAAGGTCGAGTCAAATGATTCGGAAAAACTAGGAATATAAGAATAAGACGTAATCGAATCAGTATTAAACTCCCTAGTATCACTCGCTGGTAAGTCCCACTCAACAGGTACATCAATAAAAATATAATCATATCCTTCTTCAGCTAAGAAAGAAGGTTCATCTGCCTCAGCATTAATCATGATATTTGATAGGAAAGTATCATCTTTTTGTGAAGTAGTAGTAAATTCCGTTTTTGAATCAACCGTTGTTTCACTTGTAGACTCGATTGTTGAATCACCCATTGTTTCACTTATAGACTCAGTTGTTGACTCTACTGTTGCTTCACTTGTAGACTTTGTCGTTGAATCTACTGTTGCTTCACTTATAGACTCGGTTGTTGACTCTACTGTTGTTTCACTTATAGACTCGGTTGTTGAATCTACTGTTGCTTCATTTGTAGACTCAGTTGTTGACTCTACTGTTGTTTCACTTGTAGACTCAGTTGTTGAATCTACTGTTGTTTCGCCTGTAGATTCAATTATTAATGCACCATTCATTTCATTTGCTAGTGATAGTCCACTTCCCGAAGGCACCTTTACAATTGCACGAATTGTTTCCGGCAAGTAAGGTTCAGCGTCTTCATCAACTAAAAAACTTTGAGTCTTTAATTCTTCAGGCACAATAAACTCAACGATTTCTCCAATTGTTCCCTCAGCCTCAACTTCTTGTTTCGCATCATTACTCACAAAAATCATTTGTGCAAATAATGTTAAAACTAATAATGTAATTAAATTTCTTCTCGCGTATCTTCTCATGCTTTCCTCCATAGAATTCTCTTATATTTATCAAAATCAATACAAATTAAATATTAACCATTTTGTAACTTTATATATAATAACTTAGTTATAGTAAGATTTCAACCGTTTTACACATGAAAATAAGCTTTTTTTATAACTCAATTGATTTTGCTTTTTTGCATCAGTTATATGTCAGTTACAATAAAAAAAGAGTAACATTTAAGCATTACTCTTCCTTATTATACAATTTAATCTTCTTGTTGATTCGCTTTTGCTTCTTTGATTACTTTATCGGCTACCATAGGTGGTGCAGTTTCATAACGGTCGAACTTCATTAAATACTCTCCTCGTCCTTGAGTGATTGAACGAAGTTCTGTGGCGTATGTTTGCATCTCTGCCATTGGAATTTCTGCTTCTACTGTTTGAAGGTTGTTAACTAAATCCATCCCTGTTACAATACCTCTACGCTTGTTAATATCGCCAATAATCGTTCCTGTAAATTCTTCCGGTATTAATACTGTTACTTTACCAATTGGCTCAAGTAACATTGGTTTTGCTTGTGGCATCCCTGCTTTATAAGCTAATCTTGCAGCAGCTTTAAACGCAATTTCTTTCGAGTCAACATCATGATAAGAACCACCAGTCAACACTGCTTTAACACCTACTACTTTATATCCTGCTAGAACACCAGTATGCATACACTCTCTTAAGCTATGCTCAACTGGTTGGAAATATTGTCTAGGTACTACTCCACCAAATACTTCTTCATCAAACACCATATCCTCTGAATCTGTTGGCTCAAATCTTATGAATACATGTCCATATTGACCAGCTCCACCTGTTTGTTTCTTATGCTTTCCTTCAGCAGTTATTGTTGAGCGGATAGTTTCTCGATATTGAACTTTAGGTTTTGTAGTTGTCACTTCCACTTTATATTTTTGTTTTAGTTTATTTATAACAACATCAATTTGCTGGTCTCCAATTGCATAAAGTACAGTTTCTTTTGTCTCTACATTACGTACGATGCGAATTGAACGGTCTTCCTCCTCCATCTTCGCTAACGCAAATGACATTTTATCTTCATCTGCTTTTGTCTTAGGCCATATTGCAACTCCTAACATTGGTTCAGGATAGTGAGTCTTCTCATATGTTACTAACTTATTAGGGCATGCAAGCGTATCATTTGTTCCTGTATGTTGAAGTTTGATTACAGCTCCAATATCCCCTGTAAACAATTTACCAACGGCAATTTGAACTTTTCCACGCATAATGAAGATTTGATTTATTTTCTCAGGTTCCTCTTTTTGTACATTAACAACTTGGGCATCTGTCGTAAGTACCCCTGTCATTATCTTAATAAGTGATATTTTACCTACAAATGGATCAACTATTGTCTTATATACATAGGCAGAGAAGATTTCGTTTTCATTAGTACGAAGCTGTATCACATTTCCCTCTGTATCATAAGCTTCAATTGTACCTTTTTCTGCATAACTCGGGAAGTATTCACCAATCAAGTCAAGTAATCTTTCGATTCCTACACAATTCGTTGCACTTCCACAGTATATTGGTCTAATTTCTCCACTACGTACACCAATTCTTAAACCTTTTGCAATTTCATGTTCATCAAACCCTTCACCGGAGAAGAATTTTTCCATGAGTTCATCATCACCCATCGCAATTGCTTCAGCAATTTGCTCATAATACTCATCTACTACTGCTGAATATTGTTCAGGCACTTCTTTTGGTTCAGTACGATCGTTGTAGTACCACGCTTTTTTTCTAAGTATGTTGATACTTCCGACAACAACACCATTTTCACGGATCGGCATTTCAAAAGGAATAACACTTTTACCGAAGTGATCACGCAACTCATTATATGTGCGGTCAAATGATGAGTTTTCATCATCCATCTTATTCACAAAGAAGATTGTTGGTAATTTTCTTTGTGTTGCTAGACGAAATGCTTTATCACATCCCGCTTGAACTCCCTCTTTTGCACTTACTACTATTAGCGCATTATCAGCTACCGATAGCCCCGCACGAAGTTCTCCTTCGTAATCTAAATATCCTGGTGTATCAATAAAGTTAATTTTATGGTTTTTCCATTCTACTGGAATGAGTGTTGAGTAAACAGAGTTTCCTCTTTTTATTTCTTCTTGATCGTAATCAGAGCTACTATTTCCATCAGCTGTTTTTCCCATTCGGTCGATTTCTTTTGTTTGAAACAAGGCTGCTTCGATAATACTGGACTTTCCACTTTCACTATGTCCAAGTAAAACAACATTTCGAATCTCATTTGCTAAATAGTCTTTCATATTGTTCTCCTCAATTTTCTATTATTTAAGTATATCTTTCAAGTCTGATAAGCATTCAACTCGTACATAGTGAACTGCTTTATTTCCATCCACATCTTTAATTTCTTTATCTGCACCTGCATCTAATAAATATTGTACTAACTCTTTAATTCCACTATAAGCAGCACGCATAAGTGCAGTAGTTCCGTTATTGTCACGGATATCTACATTTGCTTCTGCATCAACTAAAAGACGAATTACATCTTTCTTGCACCCAAGCACTGCTTCCATAAGTGCTGTACGTCCTTTTGAGTCATGAGCATCTACATTTGCACCATTACCTACTAAATAATGGCATACATCATACTCTCCTAAAAAGGCAGCTCTCATAAGTGATGTACGACCATTGTTGTCATGACTATTTACATCACTTCCAGCTACTACTAGCATGCGACAAATTTCTATTTCTCCTTTTTTCGCTGCACCCATGAGTGCTGTTTTATTGTTTCCATCCCGTTGTCTTACATTTGCACCGTTATCTAGTAAAAAGCGAACAATGTCTACAAAACCTCGTTTAGCACTTCTCATCAAAGCAGTTCTTCCATCACCAGATGCAACGTTTACATCTGCACCCTGCGCTACAGTTGCACAAATCTTTGCAAAATCACCAGATGCTGATGCATCCCAAAACTCTTTGTTTAATTCGTTCATCCTTTTTCCTCCTTTGAACAATTAAAAAAGATGGACATAATTATCCATCTAAAAAGTTCTCACAGAAAATACACGCACAACTCCGCAAACAATATTTTTTCTTGAATTCGGTACAATAGCACGCATACTCTCACCTCTTTCTTAAGATAATTGTAACCCCTTTCACTAAATTATTCAAGTATTTTTGCCTTTGTAAGAAAAGAAAAACCTAGAACATCTCTAGGCGTCTTTTTCTGTAATAATGGTTTGTGTTGGAAACGGTATTACAATTCCTAATTTGTCGAATTCCTCTTTTACACTTTTTCTTAAGTCACATGATGTACTAAAACCATCTGCGAAATCTTTTGTAAAAAATGAAACTCGAATATCTACTGAATAATTTCCTAAGTTTATGACATGCGTAGGTGCAACGTGGTGACCTTGAGCTTTCTCATCTTCTGTACGAGTGTCAATCACAAGTGGATGTTTAATCGTATTTTCAGTAATTATCTTAATTGCATCGTCCATACTGCAGCTATATCCAATCGAGAATACAAGTAAATTTTTATATGGACCACAAATATCCATATTTTCAATTACACTTGAATTCATTATACTGTTAGGTACTGTAATTTCAGTATTGTTGATCGTAATAATTGTCGTTTGTCTAAACCCAATCTCTTTCACTCTTCCTGCAATATTTTTATCTTGAATTGTAACATAGTCGTTTACACGAATCGGCTGATACATTGATAGGAAAAATCCTCCTACAAAGTTTGACATTGATTCTTGAGATGCTAATGCAATCGCTACACCAAACACACTTGATGTTCCTAACAACACATTTCCCAGTGTTGAGAACACTCTGAATTGTACAAGCACTAAATATACAAATAAGGCATAAATCGCAACTTTTGCTAGGCTTTGTAAAAACCTTACTAAAGTGACAGCCGACTTTCCTTTTTGCTCGATAATCCGATTCGTAAATCGATTAATAAGTCTTAACGTAACTCTTGCCATAACATAGAGAAAAAAAGCATACACGAATGTTAAGACAAATCCCATTTCAGTATATTTAATACCATATGATAAAATTTCTTCCATATAATCCTCCTAATAACACTCATTTATTCTATCACAATTTAACCATATTCGTATATGTATTCTTCATTAGGCAATGAGCATAGTCCACCTATCCTACATTCCATAAGCTATCATATGAAAGGAGTGAAGTAAATTTGGCCAACGTAATATCCCTTGGATACCAAGGTTTAGCAGTATTAAAGATTCAAGAATATCTCAATGCACTACATGGTTATTATCCTGATATTCCACTGATTAGTGAGCAAGGAATATATGATAAAAATACAAAGCTTGCGATAACTCGTTTTCAATCCCTCACTGGGCTATGTCCAAGTGGGGTTGTCGATACGTTAACATGGGATAAATTGATATTAAAGTATCAATCTATGGATGATATTATCGATGAAAACATGTATGCAAATATTCGTATTGAAAAGGGCCAATGTGGCGTTGAAGTGTGCAAGATGCAAGACTACTTAAACCAAATTACTCCAGAAGGTGGACTGATTAAAGTAGACGGTATTTTTGGTATTGCCACACAAGCCAAAGTAATTCAATTCCAAATTCGATATGGATTGAAAGCCACAGGAGTGATAAATGCTCATACATGGAATGTAATTATCAATCACATATAAAAAAGACCATTGATCAGTTTACCAACAGTCTGATAGATAACCTTAGGTTATCTATAATACATAATTATCTATTAGTTTTTGATCACTAATTACTTTTCCAATTAGCGCTTCAAATAGTGTTCCTTTTAGTGCCACTTGTGCTTCTTTTAAGTATTTTTTTGTTGCAACATGATCACCTTGATGATGACTACACACAGCTAAACGATAGCTCATAATTCCAATCATGACTTGATCCTGTGTTGAAGTAATAATTTGTTTAAGTTGCTCTGTAACTTCTGGATTTTTCTTTGCATACACATCTACAAGTACTCCATTGTTTTCGATAATTTGGATCATTCGCTGGTCTTGAAGTAAAGAGCCCTCACGTACTAAATCATCATAGCTTGCAATTGCTTCTTCATTCATTTTTTGCTCAACATATACCCCTACTTCTTTTTGGTACAGTGTTATCTTTTTACCATAACTTAAACGCATTCCACGTAGCTGCTTAAAAATAGCTAATACTTCATCTACTTGTTTTAGTTGAGTATGTCCATCAATTTTCATAAATAATCGAGTCTTCTTAGAAAATAAGATTTTAGCATTGAATGAATCTAGTGCTTCTAGATACTTCTTTGCATCTCCTTGTTGATACAAGTAACCCATTGTCTTCATTGTAAATGAGCGTTTTGCAAAATGTAATCCTACATTGATCACAATTGCAACCACCATCAATATGATAAATATAATAAAGTGATTCATATTTGCTACCTCCTAAGTAGAAAGGGTAAATGGCTTGGCCAATTACCCTTATAATTTTATCAAACTACTCTTAATTAAGCAATCCAAGGAACTGAAATAAGACTTGTTTCTTGCCCTGGCCAAATACCAAGTGCTCCACCAAGAATACCAATTCCCAACAATAATGCAATTGTTTTTACTGGACTCCAGTTTTTGAATTTAATCAAGAAGAAACACATTAATGTTAACACCAATGGTAAGAACGCTGGTAAAATACCATTTAATAGTGCTTGAATGTCAATTGGTGAATCTCCATTTGGAACCATGATTCCAACAGATGTAGCTCCATAGTTACAAGTTAGTGCACCTACTACGAATACTCCTAACATTGATGCTGCACGAGTAAATTCTTTTGCATTTTTTGTTAATGCTCCAATTGCCCCTGTTCCTAAAGAATAAGACCAATTCATTAACCAGAAACGTAGTCCCATTTGCACACCAAATGTAATGATGAAGTAAAGGATAGGTCCAAGTACACTTCCATCAATTGCCATTTGTGCAGTTAAACCTGCTGTGATTGGTACTAAAGTAAACCAGAACAATGCATCTCCGATACCACCAAGAGGTCCCATTGCTGCTACTCTTACTGAGCGGATTGTTTGAATGTCTGCTTTTTGTTGCTCAAGAGATAATACAATCCCCATTACAAATGTTACTAGGAATGGATGAGTATTGAAGAACTCAAGATTATGTGTCATTGATTTTGATAAATCTTCTTTATTTGTATGGATCTTTTCAAGACCCGGTGCCATACTATACAGCCATCCTGCTGCTTGCATACGCTCATAGTTAAATGATGCTTGTAACATAAGTGAACGCCAAACCATACGATTTAGAGTGCCTTTATCTAACTTTGCAGCTGGAGTAGTATTTTTATAGTTACTATATTCCATCGCTCATTCCTCCCATTCCATTTCCTGCATTTTCTTTAATTTTAATATTCATTTGGTAATCATATAACGCAATTGCAAATCCGATAAATGCTACTAATAATAATGTTGCACCTGCAGTTGCTGGAATGTTTCCAAATAATGCAGCTGCTGCAAAACCTGCAAAGTAGATTCCCCATAAATCATTAGATAACATGATTTTCATAAGAATCGCAAACCCAACATAACGCATCATTCCTCCAGCTGCTCCAAGACCAGCCATGAACCATGAGAATTCATCTGAGAAATTTTGTAGTTGGTCAGAAATAGCTTCTCCACCAACATAAGCAACTACTGCTACTAATGCAAATAATGATCCCAAAATTGCCATAGAGATGACATTCACGCCAGTAATCCCTTTTAAGTTTGCATTTTCAGCTTCTTTGTCTGCTTTGTGCATTAATCCTGACATAACTGTAAACGTTACTGTCACTGCGTATTGTCCCATAACCGCAAAGATAATTGATGCTCCTAATGCTTCTTCAACTGCTAATCCTGATTTTACCGCTAGGATCATCGCTGCCACTCCACCGATAACGGCATTTGGTGGTTGCGCTCCTCCTACTGGCATGTTACCAATCATCATTAACTCATAAGTACCTCCAACTACTAAACCTGTGTTCATGTCCCCTAACACAAGTCCAATAAGTGGACACGCAATAATTGGGCGATAAAGTAATTCAGTTAACGAGAATTGGTCGATTGCTAATACAAATGTCAGCAATGCTAATAAAACGATTTGAATAATATCCATACTTTACATTCTCCTTCCTTAATAGGTTATTTTGTATATAACTTGTTGATATCTTCAGCAGCTTTGTCTGGGACTTGTCTTATTTCTAGCTCGACTCCAAGCTCTTGAAGTTTCTTAAATGCTGCTACATCAGCATCATCAACTGCTACTACAGTAGCAACTTGACGTTTACCATCTGCCATGTGCATGTTTCCAATATTCAGTTTTTTAATTGGAACTCCACCCTCTACTAGTCTTAATACATCGACAGGTGAATTTGCCACAATGAAGATTTTTTGAGCATCTGATGCTCTGTGAATGTTGTCAATTGTTTTTTGGATGTCCCAGTAACGTGTTTGTGCATAACTTGGGGCAGCCATATCCATCAATCCTTGATGGAATGTATCCGTTGATACTTTGTCATTCGCAACTAAAATTAAGTTTGCACCGATCGATGAACACCATTGTGTTGCCACTTGCCCATGAATCAAACGACTATCGATTCTAGCTAATAAGATATTTGGCATAATAACCCTCCATTTTCTTTTTTTGTGTAAGCGTTTGCTTACTTATACATTTATTCTATAGGTTTTCCTAGTAATTTACGTTGCAAATTTAGTTAATCTATTTATAATTTTGTACAAATTGCGTTATTTATCACACATTTTTGCGTTATTTAAAAAAGTGGATTTGATTGATTTCTACAAAAATACAAGTAAGATACATAAATGCACAAACGCAATTTCTTTCAAGCATGCTATATTTATATAGAAGGAGTGATATTATGAATAAGAACCCATTAAAAAAAATAATTCAGCTACAAAAGGCAGGAATCCCTGTAGGTATATATAGCGCTTGTAGTGCAAATGAATACGTAGTTAAAGCTGTTTTAAAGAAAGCTAAGGATACAAATTCTGTTGCTTTAATTGAAGCAACTGCAAATCAAGTCGATCAAAATGGTGGCTATACTGGAATGAAGCCAATTGATTTTTATGAATTTGTGATGAAGATTGCCGATGAAATTGGACTCGCTCATCAAGCCATCTTTTTAGGTGGTGACCACCTGGGTCCTCTGACTTGGTCTTCCCTTAATGAAGATGAAGCGATGAAAAACGCAGAAGAATTAATAACTCAGTATATCATGGCCGGTTTTACTAAAATTCATATTGATACAAGTATGAAATTGGCAGATGATAATGCAAATGAACGATTGAGTGATGAAATCATTGCCCAGCGTGGAGCAAGACTTGCCCGTGTTGCCCACCATGCATATTTAAATTTGCTTAAAACTCAACCCGATGCTATTGCCCCTGTATACATCGTAGGAAGTGAAGTCCCAATCCCAGGTGGTGCACAAGGAAGTAATAGCAATGAATTGCAAATTACCACAACTGATGATTTAGTCAATACCATCAACTCTTTTAAACAAGCCTTCTTAGCGCATCAAATTAGTGAGCTTTGGGATGATGTCATTGCAGTTGTCGTCCAGCCAGGAGTGGAAGAAAAAGATTCAGGATGTACAGAGTATGATCGTGCGAAAGCAGCTCACTTGTCTCATGCAATAAAGGCATATCCTTCTTTAGTATTTGAAGGTCACTCTACTGACTATCAAACCAAAACTAAACTTAGCGAAATGATACAGGATGGCATTGCTATTCTAAAAGTAGGACCTGGTCTTACTTTTGCACTAAGAGAAGCACTCTTTGCACTAAATCATATTGAGGAAGAATGGTTCAAGGATAGTGGTGTAATAATGAGTCAATTTATCAAAGTACTTGATGAAGCAATGTTAAAAAATCCTTCTAAGTGGGATAAATATTACACAGGAGATGCACACGATATTGCACTTAAACGTAAGTACTCATTTAGTGATCGCTGCCGATACTATTTCCCTAGTGAAGAAGTTAGTAAATCTATTGACCAGCTTGTTTCTAACTTTAAAGCAAATGGAGGAATTCCTCTTCATTTGATGAGTCAGTTTATGCCAATTCAATACACAAAAGTACGTGAAGGTGTAATCGCAAATGAAGTAGAAGCATTAATTATTGATCGTATTATGAATACAATCGATGAATATTGCAGTGCAACTCAACAGCATCAACTACGATAAAAGGAGGAAACTCCTTTTTTTTGTATTTTGCGAAAACTTTACAAATAATCATTATTTAAGTAAAATATAAATATATTCTATTGAGAAGGAGGTCCTTATGTTTAAAAAGACTACCGACCCATTGTTTAATAAATATGGATTTGTCATCAAGAACATGCAAAGTCTAGATTCTTCATTCAAAAAGAGTGATTTTAAAAATAAATCTAGCAGTAATATTCAAGAATTACTTGTATGTGAAGAAGAAGTTGTCATATGCTCCCAAGATGAAACCGCAATACTTGTTGTTTCTTCATCACTTGATCAAGATCCAGAGTATTATTCGATTCACAAATGCCCTTGCATTAAACCAAACATGTATTTTAATGTGCTTTCTCATCTAGAGTATACACATGATTTTTACACAAAAAATGGTGCAACATTAAAAGCTAGTCAAATTAATGAAATTTCTTTTAACTCCATACAAAGTACTTTTACTATTTCTGAAATATTTGCTTTCTTTTATAATGTCAAAGCTCCAGGCTATACTTTTGAGGAAACACAAAATAGTTACTTCGAGCTCGTATATGTAGATAACGGAAAACTGTCTTGTACAATTGATCAAGTCGAGTATAAAATAAATGAATATGAAGCAATTGTTATTGCACCAAATCAGCGTTACTCGCAAAGAGTTGAGGAAAAATCAACATCTTATTTAACAGTCTTATTTGGCCTTGGCATGGATGATTGGAGTTCTTTACTCAATCGAAAGTTTACAATAAATCGAGATACACTTGAGATAATTAATCGCTTTGTCAAAAATTCAGAAACTCATTTTCCTTATAAAAATGATTTAATGAATGCTTATTTAAAAATTATTCTTGTCGACTTATTGAACGAAGATTATCGTACAAGCAACGTTAAACCGACAACTCCAATTAATCAAAATTTAGAGAAGAACTTATTAGATGAAATTACTCAATATATCGAGGATAATATCTTTGAAAATCTTTATTTGGATACAATCTGTCATGATTTTTCTTTAAGTCGCAGCTCTCTACAAAATCTTTTTAAGGAAAATTTAGATATTGCGCCTAAACAATATATCAATAAAGTCAAATTACAGAAAAGTAAGATGCTGATCAAAGAATCCAAATATACAATTTCTCAAATCGCTTCTATGCTGGGGTTCAATTCTGTTCATTACTTTAGTCGTAAATTCTCACAATACTACAAGCTTGCACCAACAGATTACGCCAAATCTATTTACAAGAAAGACGACTCCATATAAAAAATCTACACGCCAATAGTTGATGTGTAGATTTTTTTATTACTTAGTATATGGGTAGATTGTAACCCCTTGTACAACACGATTTACTTCCCCTGTTGGACATGGATTATCTGGTGTAACTTCAGATTTAATTGATTTAAAGAAGGCAATCATTTGAGCACATACGATATACTCAAGTCCTGCATAAGCGCTCTCCATCGCAACATTATTGAAGCTATAGTAATAGTCGCAAAGAACTTTCATTTCGTCTTTATTCGTATTAGAGATAGCTAATATTTTATTTCCTTTGCGCTCTCCTGACATTTCTTTTACTAAATCAAGCTCATACTTATATGTGTGCTCATTATCACTTAAATAAACAACTGTAAGTGTACGCTCATTCACAATTGATTTAGGTCCATGTCTAAATCCTAGTGGAGTATCATACATTGTGACAGTTTTTCCCGCAGCTAGTTCAAGCAATTTAAGTGCTGATTCTTGTGCAATCCCTTTTAGTGAATTAGAACCTAAGTAAACAATACGATCAAATTCAACTTCATCGACAATTGATTTAAACAGTGTATAGTCTTCATTACAAAGTTGTTCAACTTTATGTGCTATACCTTCAATGATTGATGCAATTTCATCTAATTGGTCCATTTGCAAGCTAAGCAATGTCGCCAAATACATATTTGTAAAACTAGATGTCATTGCAAATCCTTCATCATGAGTTTCTGGTGTAAGGTTGATTGCATAAGCATTATCAGCCTCTTTTGCATACTTAGATAATGCACCATTATGATTGCATGTAATAAACAAATGGCGAAGGTTTTTGCAGACTGTATTTGCAGTTTCAACCGCTCCAACTGACTCAGGAGAATTTCCACTACGTCCATATGAAATCAACAATGTTGGTTTATCTTGAGACAAATATGCTTCTGGAGTAGCCACGATATCTGTCGTTGCATAAGATTTTACTTTATGATTGTAGCGCTTTGCCAAAAAGGAGAATGCCGAATTCCCTACAAACTCGCTCGTCCCTGCTCCAGTCAACACAATATCAAAGTCTTCTGCACTAAGAATTGGTTGAATAAAATCAGCAATTGCTTGTTTTTCTGCACGAATTTGCGCAATTGTCTTCAACCATGTATTTGGTTGTTGTGTAATTTCTGTTGCTGTGTGAATCGCTTTTAAATCTGTTAGGATTTCATTAGTAATTGTAAATATCATATTTTTCTCCTATATTCCATCTTCGCATTCTTGTTCAACGCGCTCAGTATAAGTGTATTTCATTACTTGTGTTTTTCCTGTGTTCAGTGCCATTTCAATTAAAGCATCCAAGTCTTCTACAAATGCTCTAGCCATTGATGCTTCTATCAACATTCCTAAGTTAGAACCAGATAATACTTCAATTCGCTCTGAACGGCGCATTTTTACTTCCACTGCTGTTTTAAATGGACTCCCTCCTACTAAATCACTAAATACTAAAATATCACTGCAATCTTCTTGTTTTAATTTGTTGATTGCTTCTTCTATTCCTTGAGATAAATCTTCTGCTGATTGTCCTTCTAAGAAATCAACCCCATAACATTGAGCTGGAATTCCTGTAATTAAATTTAAAGAACTCAGCATCCCTGTCGCAAAATTTGCGTGCCCTGTAATAATAATTCCTATCATGTCATCCTCCTGTTTATTTACAACTTTATTATAGAGAATGAAAATTCAATATACAACGGATTGGACATTTTAATAAACATCGAACACAAAAATACAAAATGATATACAGAAAATACGTTAAAATGATATTATATAAAAAGAAGTCAATACATTGGAGGGGACAATATGCCAAATATTAATCAAAGCTATGGAGTATTCCAAGATAAAAAAGGACGGAATGTTTATATCAATCGATATCATAAAAATGCCTATATCATTCAGGATAAAGATGAAAGGAAATTTAATCTTTATGCAAATCGGTTCATCATGCCTTTTTTAGTGATTGCTGCTTTCATGACATTTGATTTACCTATCTATTATGGAATTTTTGGTGGTGTCTTTGCCTGGGCAATCTTAATGTACATGTTTCATAAAAAATTCTTACCTTCACTCTCACAAATCGAGAAGGTTGAACTAAAAGAAAAGTATTCCTATACAAAGAAACTTGCTTCTACAAATGAACCTAACAAATTATTAATTAAATTTATTGTATTTGCACTGATTGGTGTATTATTACCTTTAAATGCCTATGTATCTCAAATGAGTCAATCATTAATTTATATCTCTGCATTTGCTGGAATTGCCGTGATTATGTATGCATGTGGACACTTGTTGGCATTTATTCAATCTCGTAAGCAATGAACAAGATCATTGTGAGTGCTTGCCTTGTAGGTATACCTTGTCGCTACAATGCCACAGCTTCATGCATTAGTGAACTAAGAGATTTGTATGATAAAGGAGAAATCATTGCCGTGTGTCCTGAAGTGCTTGGTGGACTTTCTACACCCCGAGTTCCTTGTGAAATTCAAAAAGACGGTCGTATTATCAACAAAAATGGAATTGATTGCAGCGATGCCTTTATTCAAGGAGCACAAAAGACACTCCTGATTGCCCAAGAATATTCATGTGATGTTGCTATTTTAAAGTCAAATAGTCCTAGTTGTGGCTTTGGTCATATTTATGATGGAACTTTTACTAGCAATTTAATACAAGGACATGGCGTATGTGGTAAGCTATTGAGTGATCATCATATCCGTGTATACAATGAACACAACTTCAAAGAGCTCTTGTAGCTCTTTTTTTTATGAAAAAGATGCACCTTTAGAGTGCATCTCAACGATTATAATTCTTCTCTTACTTCTTTAAAGCATTGGACAATATAGTCAATGTCTGCTTTTGTATGAGCTGCACTCACTTGAGTACGTATACGTGCTTTACCTTTAGGCACAACAGGATATGAGAAGGCAACTACATAGACACCTTTTTCCATCATTTTTTGTGCAAATAAACCAGCTTTTTTCTCATCATAAAGCATAATTGGAACAATTGGATGTGTTCCCTCGATAATATCAAAGTGAGCATCATTAAGTAATTGACGATAGTAAAGTGTCAATTCTTCTAAACCATCACGTGTTGCTGTACTGTTTGAACAAATCTCAAATACTTTTAAGCTTGCAGCAACGATAGCTGGAGCAAGTGTATTAGAAAATAAATAAGGACGACTCCGTTGGCGAAGTAAGTCCACGATTTCTTTACGCGCACTCGTATAACCACCGCTTGCACCACCTAGTGCTTTCCCTAGTGTTCCTGTAATAATATCGACACGTCCCTCTACTCCGCAATGTTCAGCAGTCCCACGTCCATGAGCGCCTACAAATCCCACCGCATGAGAATCATCAACCATAACTAATGCATTAAACTCATCAGCTAAGTTACATACTCCTTGTAGATTCGCAATGATTCCATCCATCGAGAATACTCCATCAGTTGCGATCATTTTAATTCGTGCACCAGCTTTATCCGCATCTTCTAATTGTTTTCTAAGGTCTGCCATATCATTGTTTTTATAACGGAATCGCTTTGCCTTACAAAGGCGTACTCCATCGATGATACTTGCATGATTTAATTCATCACTGATAATGGCATCTTGATCACTCAACAACACTTCAAACAATCCGCCATTTGCGTCATAACATGAACTATATAAAATTGTATCTTCCATTTTTAGAAAGTGAGAGATACTTTCCTCTAAACGCTTATGTATATCTTGTGTTCCACATATAAAACGTACTGATGATAAACCAAAACCATGACTATCATAAATCTCTTTTGCAGCTTGAATTAAGCGTTCATCATTACTAAGACCAAGATAATTATTAGCACACATATTCAATACTTCACGACCATTTGCAAGTTTAACACGGGCACTTTGGCTTGAGATAATTGCACTCTCCGCCTTAAATGTCCCTGCTTCTTTGATGTCCTTAACTGCACTTGCATAATATGATAATGCTTGTGTTTTATTCATTGATATTCTCCTTATTTATTTGACTAAAATCCAATGTTACTTTACCACTTTGACCACTTAACATCACATCAAATCCTTTTTGGTAATCAAAGAAATCATAGCGATGAGTAATGATTGGAAGAATATTAAGCCCACTTTGAATCATTGTATCTGTTTTATACCATGTTTCCCACATTTCACGACCATATATCCCCTTTAATGTTAAACCATTAAAGATTACCTTAGACCAATCAATTTGTGCCTGACTTGGAAGTAATCCCAATACTGCAATCTTACCACCATTACGCATTGAGCCAATCATTTGACTAAAGGCTTGCGGATTCCCTGACATCTCTAAACCAACATCAAATCCCTCTTTCATCTTTAATGATTTCATGACTTCCTTCAATGATTCATTAGCGACATTCACTGTGCGTGTTGCTCCTAATTGTTTCGCTAGATCAAGACGATAATCATTCACATCAGTAATAACTACATGACGTGCCCCTACATGTTTACATACTGCTGCAGCCATACAACCAATTGGACCCGCCCCAGTAATAAGTACATCTTCCCCAATTACATTGAATGAAAGAGCTGTATGAACTGCATTTCCTAGTGGGTCATAACAAGAATAAAGCTCTTCATTAATATCTTCACTTGTGAGCCACACATTCTTAGCAGGAATAACTAAAAATTCTGCAAATGCTCCATTGCGATTAACTCCAACTCCTGATGTATTACGACATAGATGAGGTTGTCCTGCAAGACAATTGCGACAGTGTCCACAAACAATGTGTCCCTCACCACTCACAACATCCCCAACTTTTAATCCACCTACATTTTCACCAACTTCAACAATTTCACCTACGTACTCATGACCAATTGTAAGTCCTAATGGAATTGTCTGTTGAGCCCATTCATTCCACTCGTATATATGTACATCTGTTCCACATATCGATGCCGTTTTTATTTTTATTTTCACATCATTTTTTCCACATTCAGGGATTGCAACTTTCTTCAGTGTTGCCCCCTTTACAGCTTGGTCTTTAACTAAAGCCCACATTGTTTCATTCATCGTTGATCCTCCAAATCTATATAAAAATTGTAACGAAATTCACACTAATTATCAATCTTTTTCCATGCCTACATAATAAAAAAGCGAAGAACAATTTTTTATTCTTCACTTACTATTTATGTATTAGTTAACTCTTTTTCGATTTTGCGCGCTTCTTTAATTCCTTCGATAATGATTGCCCGTGCACGTTTTGCATCTTCATCCGTAGCATCTAATACATGATCTAATTTGTATTTTATATTTAGTTCAGTGTATTTCATTTTTCCCATTGAATGGTATGGTAGTACATCGATAGCCTTAATGTTTCGATAATGGCCAATCAAATGTCCCATATCTTTCAACATTTCATCAGAACTAAATAGTTGATCAATATATACATGTCGAATCCATATTGGAACATTTTTGTTTGCCAAATATTCAACAAACTCTTTGATTGGTTCAAGCGGGAAATAAGTAAGCGCATAGTGCATAAGTGGATCCACATTTTTTAAATCAAGTAAGACAAGATCACATACAGCCATTAAGCGATCATACTGTTCAATCTTTTTTATATTAAACGTACCACCTGATGTATCTAGACAAGTATGTATTTCTCGTTTTTTAGCCTCTTCAAACAACTCAGTTACAAATTCAATTTGCATGAGTGGTTCTCCACCAGTAACAGTAATTCCTCCATTACGATAGAATTGACGATTGCGATCATATTCTTTTAAAATATCATCCACACTCATTTTATTTCCTTTGCCGACTTCCCAAGAATCTGGATTATGACAATACAAGCAACGCAGAGGGCAGCCCTGAGTGAACACCACAAGGCGCACACCAGGACCATCTACTGTACCAAATGATTCGATTGAGTGGATATTGCCCTCAACCATGATTATACTTTCTCGTGGAATGTACGAGAAATGACTTCATCTTGTTGAGATTTTGTCAATTTATTGAAGTTTACTGCATAACCACTTACACGTACTGTTAATTGAGGATATTTTTCAGGATGTGCTTGTGCATCGAGTAGTGTTTCTTTTGAAAACACATTTACATTTAGGTGATGTCCACCTTTTTCAGTATACCCATCTAATAAGTTTACCAAGTTATCAATCTGTGTATTTTTGTCTGCCATACTAATTCTCCTTCTCATCGAGACCTTCCATTAGTGTAGGACACTGGCAAGCCATATTCGAGCCTTCCACACATCCGACATAACTAACTTCTTTCTCTATTTCATTTTGTTCATTTTGGACTATTTTTTCAAGCATAATGCTTTTTTCTTTAACTTGAATATTCATATGCCCCACACCTTGTTCAACACTACCGTCCAGTTGGGCAATAATTTCATCAATTAAATTCTTATTAGTCATTTAAATCTAAATCTAACTCTACTTCAATATCACCGGTAGTTACGATATCTTTACCTAATGCATTTGGAATAATTGAGAATGTATTAGAAATTCCATCTTGTGCATCTGAGAATGGTAATTTTGAAACTGATGCAAGTGAAGCAATTGCTCCTTTTTCATCACGGTGATGCATTGGGTTTGCCCCAGGTGCAAATGGATCTCCTTGTTTTCTTCCATCAGGAGTTGATCCTGTGTTTTTACCATAAACAACATTAGAAGTAATTGTTAAAATTGAAGTTGTTGGAATTCCTTCACGATATGTGTGATTTCCACGAATGAAATTCATGAATGTCGATACAATTTCAGATGCAATGTTATCTACACGATCATCATCGTTTCCATACATTGGGTAATCACCTTCAATTTCATAATCTACGACAATTCCATTTTCATCACGAATTGCTTTTACTTTAGCATATTTAATTGCAGATAATGAATCCGCAACTACTGAAAGTCCTGCAATACCAGTTGCAAACCAACGTTTTACTTCACGATCATGTAATGCCATTTGAATTTTTTCATAGCAATACTTGTCATGCATATAATGAATGATATTTAGTGCATTTACATAAACTCCTGACAACCACTTCATCATATCTTTATATTTTGCCATTACTTCATCATAATTTAGGTACTCAGAAGTAATTGGACGGAACGGTGCTCCTACTTGCTTCTTAGAAATTTCATCTACTCCACCATTAATTGCATAAAGTAAACATTTTGCTAAGTTCGCACGAGCTCCAAAGAATTGCATCTCTTTACCCACACGCATAGAAGATACGCAACATGCAATTGCATAGTCATCTCCTGAAGAAATACGCATTAGATCATCATTTTCATATTGAATTGATGAAGATTCAATTGATGTTTTTGCACAGAAGCGTTTGAACGCGATTGGTAAGCGTGGACTCCATAGTACTGTTAAGTTTGGCTCTGGAGAAGTTCCCAAGTTATGAAGTGTATGAAGGTAACGGAAAGATGATTTCGTTACTAAGTGACGACCATCAAGTCCAATCCCCGCAATTGTTTCAGTTACCCATGTTGGATCACCCGAGAATAATTCATTGTATTCTGGCGTACGGGCAAACTTAACTAAGCGAAGTTTCATAATAAAGTGGTCGACAATTTCTTGAATTTCACTTTCTGTATAAGTACCATTTTTTAAATCTCGTTCTGCATAGATATCAATAAATGTAGATGTACGACCAAGTGACATTGCTGCACCATTTTGCTCTTTAACTGCTGCTAAGTAAGCTAAATACATCCACTGAACTGCTTCTTTTGTATCTTGTGCTGGACGTGATAAATCAAATCCGTAAATAGAACCTAATTTTTTCAAGTCTTGAAGTGCACGAATTTGTTCAGATAATTCTTCACGATCACGAATAACATCCGCATACATGATATCTGGTGTTGAATCTTTTTGACGTGTTTTATCGACAATCAAGCGATCAATCCCATAAAGGGCAACACGACGATAATCTCCAATAATACGCCCACGTCCATAGGCATCAGGAAGTCCTGTAATGATATGACTTGAACGACAAGCTCTCATTTCAGGCGTATATGCATCAAAAACTCCTGCATTATGTGTTTTACGATGAGCACTAAAGAACTCACTTATTTTATCATCTACATGATATCCATTGTCGCTACAAGCTTTTTCAGCCATACGAATCCCACCATAAGGTTGTAGCGAACGCTTAAATGGTTTGTCTGTTTGAAACCCTACGATTGTCTCTAGTTCTGAATTTAAATAACCAGGACCATGTGACACGATAGTTGAAATAAGATCTGTATCCATATCTAAAACACCACCGTTTTCACGCTCCTGTTTTGTCAAATCCATTACCTGTTTCCACAATGTATCTGTAGCTTCAGTAGGACCTGCTAAGAATGAATCATCGCCATCATAAGGCGTATAGTTTTTTTGAATGAAATCACGTACATTTATATCTCGTGACCATTCACCCTCAACGAAACCTTTGTAATAATTACTCATAAAACCTCCTATATTTACTATCATATTTTACTCCTTTTTTTTTAAAAATAATAGCATTATAATCTACTTTTAAAAAGTAATCGCTTACAAAGTTACATTTGGTTAACTTCTTCAATGATAGTATACATTTTAGAAAAAAGAAGTAGTGATTTCCACTACTCCTCATTTACTTTCTCAAACCTTGGGCGAATTTTGCCTTCATGTTCGATGTTCTCAAAAAACATCTCGTATGGTCTTACCCAGCAATTCATTTCACCATAAAGTGCACGATACAATATCATCTTTTCACATGTTTCACTGTGATAGACAACATCAAGTACCTCATATTCATTTCCTTTAAAATGGCGATAAAGTCCTTTTTCAAACTTATCCATGTACGACTTTTTGGCAACGTGGACACAATCCATCTTCAGCATGAACAACTGATACGTTCCAACAACGAGGACATACTTCTCCAGGTGCTTTTGTTACTTCAATTTGTGACATTTGGTATTGAGCACCCTTATTTGGTGCAAAAATAACCTCTGATACAATAAACCACTGCGCAGTGTATGGAGCTAATGTGTTATCCACAAGTGCTTGGTCTTCTTCATTTAATGAAATCACTAGTGAAGCTTCAAGTGGTTTACCAATCACTTTATCTGCACGTGCTACTTCTAATGCTTTTAACACATCATCACGAAGTTCAAATAAGCGTGCGAACTTTGCCTTTACTTCTTGTGCATTGGCATAGTTTTGTGGTTTCACAAACTCTTCAAAATGAATTGATGAGTCTTCACTGTTTGTGAAGTGTGTCCACACTTCTTCCATTGTGAAAGCCAGTGATGGTGCCCAGCAACGAGCTAATGCATTGATGCAATCCCAAATCACTGTCTGTACAGCACGGCGGCGCGCATCATCTTTTTTCTCGATATATAAAATATCTTTTGTAAAGTCAAGGTAATAGCTACTTAACTCATTAATCATGAAAGTAGATAATGTTTGTGACATTAAATTAAAATCATAGCTCATATATGCATTCACTGCCTTTTGCACTGTTTCATCTAATCTAATTTCCATGTATTGATCCACTTCACACATATCCTCATAAGCTACACGGTCCACTTGTGGATTGAAATCTTCGACATGAACATTTCCTAACATAAATCTAAATGTATTTCTTACTTTACGATACTGCTCAGAAACTTGCTTAATTGCATCATCTCCGATACGCATATCTTGTTTAAAGTCGATACTACTTGCCCATAGTCGTAAAATATCAGCACCTGCTTGGTTGACAATTTTAATTGGATCTACAACATTTCCAACCGACTTTGACATTTTTTCACCCTTCGCATCACATACATATCCATGAGATAAGACTGATTTATAAGGGGCATGTCCTTTTGTGGCAGTTGATACAATAAGACTTGAGTTAAACCATCCACGGTACTGATCAGACCCTTCAAAGTATAAATCACATGGATGATGTAACCCACGAGCTTCTAATTCATTGTGACTAGATCCTGAGTCAAACCATACGTCCATAATGTCCGTTTCTTTAGTGAAAAGACCATTTGGACTTGATGGATGAGTATATCCACTTGGTAATAAGTCTTTTGCTTCACGCTCAAACCACACATTGCTTCCATACTCTCTTACTAAATTTGCGATGTGGGCAAATACAGCTTCATCCATAATTGGTGTTTTATCTTCTGTATAAAGAATTGGAATTGGTACTCCCCATAAGCGTTGACGTGAAATACACCAATCTCCACGATCACGAATCATATTTCTTAAACGAACTTCTCCCCACTCATTGTGCCAAGTTACATTTGAAATTTGACTAAGTAGTTGTTCTCTAATCTTTTCAATAGAGGCAAACCATTGAACAGTTGCTCTAAAGATTACTGGTTTTTTCAAACGTTCATCATGTGGATAACTATGGACAATCGTCTCAACATGTAACAAGTGACCACTTTCATTTAATTTTGTGATGACTTTCTTCGAACAATCATCCACAAATAAACCTTCTAAGTCTTCGCCTGCAGCAATTGTCATGCATCCTTTTTCATCTACTGGACAGAATGCTTTTAAACCATATTTCATCCCTGCAAAGAAGTCATCAGCTCCATGCCCTGGTGCTGTATGTACACACCCGGTACCATCTTCATCAGTGACATGGTTTCCTAAAATAATCAATGATGTACGATCAGCATATAATGGATGTTGAACAAGAATATTTTCTAGTTGCTTCCCTTTATAAGTTGCCACAATTCTCTGATTTTCAAGTTGGAATTTTTCTAGTAATTTCTCAACTAAAGCTTGAGCTACAATAAGTTTCCCTTTTTCTGTTTGTACACAAACATAAGTTAGTCCTTCATTTAAACAGATAGCTAAATTTGCTGGTAAAGTCCAAGGCGTTGTTGTCCAAATCACAAAACGCTCATCCCCCTCAAGAACACCTTTTGTATCTACGACCTCGAATGATACAAAAACAGTAGGATCTTTTTTATCAAAATAAACAATTTCACTATCGGCAATTGCTGTTTCTTGAGCGGGTGACCAATAGATTGGTTTTAGTCCTTGATAGATTAATCCATCCATTGCCATTTTCGCAAATGATTCAATTTGACGAGCTTCAAAATCTTTATTTAGTGTTACATAAGGATGATCAAAATCAGCCCATGTCCCTAAACGTTTCATTGTTTCACGTTGTGTATTAAGTTGAGATAAGGCAAATTCCTCACATTTATTTCTAAATTCTGCAGCGCTAATTTTTTTACGGTCTACTCCCAATTTTTGAATTGCATTCTCAATTGGTAAACCATGAGTATCCCATCCTGGGAAAAATGGTGTATAAAACCCATTCATCGCATGCGAACGCACAATGATATCTTTAATGATACGATTCATTGCAGTTCCTGCATGTAGATTTCCATTAGCATACGGCGGACCATCATGTAAGACAAAACTTGGTTGCCCCTCATGTGTTTTTAATAATTTGTGGTAAGCCTCAAGTTTATTCCATTTCTCAAGTATCCCTGGTTCTTTTTTTGTCAAATTCCCACGCATTTCAAAATCGGTCTTTGGCATCAGTAGTGTATCTTTGTATTCCATCTTTTTTCCTCCTGTAAAATAAAAAAAGTCCTTAATAGCTAAGGACGAAATCATATCGCGGTACCACCTTAGTTCATGTTTGCACATGCCCTCAATTCGTTAACGCCGACAACGTCAGTTCCTACTCTATCGAAACTGCAACTTCCAGGTGATATCATCTATGCTGTATCGAGTTGCTTGCACCATACTTCGCAACCTCTCTGTCATTTACTTACAACATGACGCTTGTCCTGTTCACTGTTTTTGTTTTACTTGTTTTAATGCTGGCGTTTGTGGCACTTCAAATGCCTCAATTACTTTCAATAGTCCAGCAACTTGTTGTTTCATTTCTGCACGCATTCCACTTGCATCACGGCTTACTTGCTCAATTTCAGATAAAATTAGTCGTGCTGTAATGATTGCCTCATTCACAATGGCATCCGCATTACTATGGGCTGTAGAAACAATTTGATTTGCCTCACGCAAGGCAATTCGTGCCATTTCTTCCACGGCTTTTTGTTTACCTTCTAAACCTTCTACAACTTCATTGTATTTTCCTGCCACATCTTCATAGCTGTCATTCAATTCTTTGTTTTGAATAGAAAGTGTTTCAATCCTTTTTTGTAAGGCATCAATTTGAATTTGATATTCTTCCATTTGATAGTCTACCGCAAAGCGATCATAACCATATTTTAATACTCTAAATTCTGTTTTTTTCTCGCTCATCAAATTCCCCCTTACAAATACTTCTTAGCTTCTAGAATACAACGATCTTTTCGCGACGTTTTCCCCTCATCAACGAGTTGAAAACGTCCACATCGTGAAATCGAGATAACATCATTATTATGACACAATTTACTTGAATCTTCAATAACTTCATGATTTATTGACACTTTCTGAGATTTAATATACATTGTTGCTTCTTTTCTAGAACATGGAACTAACGAACTCACTACGTTATCAATTCTAAGACTTGCAACATTAATCATGATTGTTTCAAACTTTTGTGTTGCAAAACGCTCTTCAAGGCTCACTTCAAACTTCACTTTTAATCGATGAATTTGGGTACAATGTGCTTGTATAAATTCACTCATTACACGTGTACAATATACGACAATTGCATCCTCGAGAATATGAATATCACCAATTTGATGACGTTCAATATTTAATCCCATCAATGCCCCTAGGACATCTGAATGAGTAAGTGAGACAAACTTAGAAGATACTTTGGCAACTAGACATACTACCTCACTCTTAAAGTCTTCTTCTTCAAAAAGAAAAGCTATGCGACATCTTCGTGCCTGAGCATAGCCTCCATCGATCACAAATTGTGCTTTCTTTCCAAGTAATTCTTGAACTCGAACTAACTCTACTTCACTCAAAAACGGACTACTTACTTGTGTACGTTTGCGCTTTGCTTGTTGATTCAAATCAAGACATCTAGCAAATAATGAATTTTTATCTTGTATCCTAGTCATCACTTCGAAGTGCGATGTCACCATCTACACCAATTGATTTTGGTGTAAATAAGTATACATTATCACCGACTAGTTTCACTTTTCCATCAAGTGCATAAACAACACCTGCTAAAAAGTCACACACACGAGTTGCAGTAGCTTTATCTAAACGATGCATATTCACAACAGCTGCTTTTCTTTGGATTAAATGAGATGCGATATCATCAGTATCATTTAAACTACGTGGCTCAAATAAAACGAGTACAGTTTGACTGCTTACTTTACTTGCTTTATTATCAGAGGGCTTTTCATAATGAGTATAATGTTTTGATACTTCATCAGTAAGCTCTTCATTTTCATCAATACCTTCGTATTCTTGGTCATCCCCACCAGTAATGATGTCTTTCAATTTTTTCATTGTCATACCTTAGGTCCTCCTCAACATGAGATTATTATATCACATATTCTCTTTTTGTCTTGTTTTTTTTCCTTGTTTATTGTAGTCCAAGATCACAACATCTGTACCTACTGAAATTACTTGTTGCACATTGACTACAACGCTGCTTTCTTTGCTTGAAAATGAAAACAATTCACTGAAGAAGCCTTTTTTCTTTTTAATACAAAAAGCATTTACTTGAAAATGGTTGAGATCGATTTCAATATCATGAATTTTACCTAGAATTTCACCATCATGAATTGAGATAACATACTTACTACTTAACTTGCTTAAACGCATATTTATCACCCATTCAAGTATATGCTTTTTATCATTTAATCATTACAAACCTTTTTTTATTTCCCTTAAGGCATTCTTTTCTAAGCGAGAAACTTGTGCTTGTGAAATACCAAGTTCATTGGCAATTTCTACTTGTGTTTTTCCATCATAGTAGCGCTGTTGAATGATATCAAATTCTTTTGGACTAAGATGACTCATGCATTCTTGTACTGATAATCGATTTGATAATAAAGCGATCTCATCTTTATCATCTTGTATTTGGTCAAGTAAGAAGAGTGCTTCACTATCATCTTGATAAATTGGCTCAAAAATACTTACAACACTTTGCAAACATTCAAGACTATCTTGTACTTCTTTGGACGTAACTTTTAGAATATCTGCAAGTTGTTGAAATGTAGGCTCACATTGATGAGTATGTATGTACAATTCTTTTTCGCGTAATACTTTATAAGCAAGCTCTTTAAGCTGACGAGAAACACGTAACATCTGATTATCACGTAAATATCGCTTCATTTCTCCTAATATCATTGGTACTGCATATGTTGAAAAGCGCACTTCATGTTTTAAGTCAAAATTATCTATCGACTTAATTAGGCCAATACAGCCAATTTGAAACAAGTCATCCATATTGTCAACACGGTGCACAAAACGCTGGCACATCGCTAATACAAGTTTTAAATTGCCTAGCACTAGTTGTTCCTTACACATAGTTTCCCCTGCTTGTAGCTTCACAAACAGTTCTATCATTTCTTTATTTTTTAATACAGGCAAATCTGCTGTATTTACACCACATAAGTCTACTTTATATTTTCCCATACACAACCTCCATTAACTCAAGTTTGCCCAGACACTTCTTAAACTATGCACCTTTTCAAGTATGGAAATATAAGGTAATATAAAGAGGTATGTGGAGGAATAATATGTTTGAAATAATTAAGGCAACACCTGAGCATTTCCAAGATATCAAAGACTTAATTACTGGAATTGCCATTTATGAAAAAATGGAAGATCAAATTATATGGACTGATGAGCAGTTATATGATGAAATATTCATCCAAAAAAACGCAAAAGTCATCATTGCAAAAGAAGATGAGGTAACAGTAGGATTTGCTTTATACTTTTTTAATTTTTCAACTTTTGTAGGAAAAAAAGGACTTTATCTTGAAGACTTGTTTGTAAAACAAGAATTTCGTGGTAAAGGCTATGGAAAAAAGCTATTTGTCAAGTTAACACAGATTGCCCAAGAAGAGAATTGTGGCAGAATGGAATGGGTTTGCCTAAACTGGAACCAACCCTCCATTGAGTTTTATCAATCCCTGCATGCTGAGCCATTAAATGAATGGACAACATGGCGCTTGAGCGAGCAGCAATTGCAAGATTTCGCAAAAAAATAAGGAGACTCCCTATGGAAAAAATTTTAATTAAACACACTGATTTAGAAGTTTCTAGACTTGCATTAGGAATGATGCGTATTGCCGATTTAACAGTAACAGAAGTTGAAAAACTTGTAGAAGAAGCATTAAACCAGGGCATTAACTTTTTTGATCACGCGGATATTTATGGTCGCACAAAAAGCGAGCAATTATTTGGTGAAGTCCTTCGCGCTCATCCGCAGTGGCGTAAGCAAATGATCATCCAGACCAAATGTGCCATAGTCCCAGGACAGCGCTATGATTTCTCTAAAGAGCACATCATCAATAGTGTAAACGAGTCACTAGAGCGTCTACAATGTGGTAGCATCGACTTGTTATTACTGCACCGACCAGATGCATTGTGTGATCCAAAAGAGGTCAATGAAGCATTCAATCAACTGCTTGCAGAGAAAAAAGTACGCTACTTTGGAGTAAGCAATCACACACCATATCAAATTGAGTTACTTAAGAAATATGTAGATGTACCTCTTGTAGTAAACCAGTTACAACTTTCTATCGTTCACTCAGGTATGATTGATGCTGGATTAAATATGAACATGACAAATTCTCCTTCGATTGATCATGATGGTGGAGTACTTGACTATTGCCGTCTTCATGACATCACAATACAACCGTGGTCAGTTGTTCAGGCTTCTTGGGAAGAAGGAACATTCTTAAACAATCCAGACTATAAGTGCTTGAATGAAAAATTAGAAGAATTGGCTCAGAAATATAATGTACAACCTAACGCTATTGCCGTTGCTTGGTTGCTTCGCCACCCAGCACAAATGCAGCCAATTGTTGGGACTGCATCAGCATCAAGATTGATTCAACTATGTGAAAGTACAACTGTCCAACTCACACGTCAGGAGTGGTATGATATATACTTAGCCTCTGGAAAAACATTGCCCTAAGTAACTAAGTCAGATGAATTCATCTGGCTTTTTCTTTGAAAATTATTCCATTAATGGTAAACTATCATTAGTTATACATAACTAACTTTTAATAGGAGGTACTTCCCAGTGATTAATAAGCGACTAATCAAGTCGATACCTGATGCAATCCCGCACATTCGACTTAATCTCATGCTTCAAATTGGTGGTTTGATTTCTAACATCGTATTTATAACAATCGTGAGCATCACACTTTCAGACCTTTACTTACAAACACTTGATCAAAATACATTATACAAAAGGGTTCTGTTTATTTTAGGACTTATTCTTTTGCGTTTACTGTTCACATTTCTTGCCCGAAAACAGGGCTATCTTGCAGCATCTAATGTAAAGCTAGTCTTTAGAAATTTAATTTATATGCAAGTGACAAAACTACGTGAATCAATAAAGAAAGATTTATCTACTGCTGAATTACTCCAACTCTCAGTTGAAGGAGTAGACCAGCTTGAAATTTACTTTTCAAGCTATTTACCACAATTTTTTTATTCCATGATTGCGCCAATAATCCTCTTTGGAGTTGTCCTTACAATACATCCTCAAGTAGCTATCGTGCTATTTTTATGTGTTCCTGCAATTCCTATTTCGATTATAATTATTCAAAAAATCGCAAAACGCTTACTCGCTAAATATTGGGGAGAGTATTTAAAGTTATCCGATCATTTTCTTGAGAACTTACAAGGGTTAAACACTTTAAAAATTTATCAAAGTGATGAGCGTAAACATCTACAAATGAATAAACAAGCAGAGCACTTTCGAGTCATCACTATGAAAGTTTTATCCATGCAACTCAACTCCATCATTGTGATGGATATTGTCGCCTATGGTGGAGCTGCATTAGGTATCTTTTTTGCCTTACTCAACTTCTCAAACGGTTCAATTACCTTAAGCCAGGCAATCTTTATTACTTTAATATCTGCAGAATTCTTCTTACCACTAAGACTGCTAGGAAGTTACTTCCACATTGCAATGAATGGTGTTGCCGCAAGTAAGAAAATATTTGATTTACTAGATTTGGTACCCTCACAAGAAGGTTCTAGCCAATTTATCGTAGAGGATATAAATTTCAAAGATGTCTCATTTTACTATGGTGATAAACAAGTATTAAAAAACATCAACTGCCATTTTCCTAAGAATAGCCTGATTAGTATTGTTGGGGAGAGTGGGTCTGGAAAATCAACTATGGCCTCTTTACTTACGAAAATAAATGAGCATCAACAAGGCTCAATTACTATAGGAGATATTTCTTTGAACAATATTGATTATTCAGATTGGCAAAAGCATGTTGCCCTTATCCCTACAAACGCATATATCTTTAAAGGAACCGTCAAGGAGAACTTACTCATGGCAGATTCAAATGCATCAGATTCAGCGTGTTGGGAAGTTCTTCAACAAGTTAATTTAGCTAATTTCTTACAAAGTGAGAAAGGATTAGACACTTTGATTGAAGAGAAAGGGAGTAATCTTTCTGGTGGGCAATGCCAAAGACTTGCCCTAGCTCGTGCCTTACTTTCTAATCGAGACTTGTACATCTTTGATGAAGCTACAAGCAATATTGATGTTGAGAGTGAAAATGATATTCTTTCAATTATTTATGAACTTGCTAAACAAAAGACGATCATTATGATTTCACATCGATTGGCTAATGTTACTCCATCTCACTTGATTCATGTATTAAAAAATGGAGAACTTGTCGAGAGTGGAACCCATACAGAACTTTTATCACGACAAACTACATACGCAAAACTATGGTATGCTCAACAAGAACTGGAGGAAAGTACTTATGCAAAGAAGTAAATTAAATATTGTATCAAGATTATTAGTATTAGTTAGACCTCTACAGTTCAAAATGATCATTGCCATTACTATGGGAGTCATCGGATATTGTATGGCTACCTTCATTACGATTCTTGCAAGTTATGTCATACTCCATGTTCTAGGATTTGAAACACTTCCAATGATGCATTTATTAGTATCAATGATAGTCATTGCCCTACTACGTGGTGTTTTACACTACATTGAGCAATATCACAATCACTATATAGCCTTTAAGCTCCTTGCCATTATTCGTGATCGTGTATTCCGTTCATTAAGAAAACTCGCTCCGGCAAAATTAGATGGAAAAGACTCTGGTCAGCTCATCTCACTTATCACATCTGATATTGAGTTACTTGAAGTATTTTATGCCCACACAATATCCCCTATTTTTATTGCTTCGTTTACAACACTAATTATGACTATTTTTATTTCACAATTTCATATACTCTTTGGAATAATCTTACTTATTGCTCATATTATTGTAGGTGTTATTATTCCAATTTATGCAGGTCGAACGAGTCTTGATGATGGTGCAAAATATCGTGAACAACTAGGACACCTCAACGGTTATTACTTAGATAGTATTCGAGGTTATCGAGAAATACTTCAATTTCACCAAACAGAAAATCGTAGACAACATATCTTAAATTTAAGCAAAGGGATAGAAAAAACAAACAAAAATATTCATCATACTCGAAACTTATTCACAACACTAACACAAGCCACTATTTTACTCGCAAGTGTAGTCATGTTAGTTGTAAGTAGCTCGCTTTATTTGAATGGCGAAGTAAGCTTTAACTTCGTATTAATCCCTGTTGTCACGCTCCTTTCTTCATTTGGAGCTGTCAGTGCTCTTGCAAACCTCGGTGTTGGTCTTACTCAAACATTTGCCAGTGCTAATCGCGTACTGGACATCCTTGATGAACACCCCCTAGTCAATGAAATCGATGATGGAACAGATGTTCAGTTTGAAAATCTATCCATTGAGAAAATCAATTTTGCATATGATCGTAATCCAATTCTTCAAGACTTCAGCTATGAAATCAAGAAAAATAGAATACTTGGGATTCATGGGAAATCTGGAAGTGGAAAATCCACTCTGCTTAAATTGATGATGCGATTCTGGGATATTGATAGTGGGAAAATATCTATCAATAATGTTGCCCTCAATAAGATCAATACAAGTTCACTTCGCAATAATCAAAGTCTAGTAACCCAAACCACTCACTTATTTCATGATACAATCGCTAATAATCTTCGTATTGCAAAATTTAATGCAACTGATGAAGAGCTTATTGAAGCATGTAAAAAAGCCAATATCCATGAATTTATTAGTACACTCCCTGACGGTTATGAAACAATGATTAGTGAACTTGGAGCTAACCTATCTGGCGGGGAGCGTCAGCGCATTGGAGTTGCCCGCGCATTCTTACATGCAGCTCCGATGATCCTCTTAGACGAGCCTACAAGCAATTTAGATAGCTTAAACGAACTCGTGATACTAAAATCACTAAAACAGATTCAAGACAAAACAATCGTGCTTATATCCCATCGTTCTTCTACTATGAATATATGCGATGAAGTACTCCATATCGAAAGCACTAGATTGAGTTAGGTTATAATATGAAAAAGACAATTTATACTGTTCTTGGATTCATAAGTTTTGGACTAGGTGGGTTAGGTGTTTTTCTCCCTTTTCTTCCGACTGTTCCATTCTTACTTTTTGCGACTTATTGCTTTGCCAGAAGTAGTGAAAAACTGAATCAATGGTTTATTTCGACTCAACTTTATAAAAATCATATTGAAACATATGTTCAAGGAAAAGGGATGACACTATCGACAAAACTTAGAATTATGTTTCTTGTCACATTATTATTAAGTATAGGATTCATAATGATGAGTAATGTACAAACAGCACAGTTTATCCTTATTATCGTTTGGGCATGTCACGCTTATTATTTTCTTTACAAAGTAAAAACTATTCCTAAGAATAATAATTGATATGTGGTTATGGCATTTGCTTATCACTCTGTTAAATAAACAGCACACTCATTTTAGTTGAGTGTGCTGTTTTATTTCATATTACATTTTAAAGTTCTTTTTATTGTTTGCAGAATATCTCAGTAATATTGCAAGCATCCCGAGAAGACAAATCAACATCACAAGTAGATATTCAATAAGTCTTGATTCATCCCTTGTATTTGGAATATCAGGTGTCTCTACACCATTATTTTCGTATGTTATCTCTGTTGTGTTTTCTACGCTACTGCCAACACTATTCCCTACCTCTGGTTCAGTTGGTGATACTTCTGGTAATGGAGCAACAACTAGTATATCAGCTGTTTGATGATGTAAGTATGCGGCTGAAAGTATTGGATGACTTTCGGCATCTAATGTATGAGCTTTGTCACTCACACCTAACTGCGCAGCACTACTAATCGTAACATTTGGCACATCCGCAGTAGTAACGTATGTAAATGAGACAGATTGATTTGCGGGCAATAATGGAATTTCATAAATTAATTCATTTTGCATCGCATCATAAGTAGCTAAATCACTTTCTTTAAATGTTGTCTGGTCAGGAATCTCTTGTCTAACAATTAAATTTTCAGCATCAATTGTCCCCTCATTTGTAACAGTAATTGTATAATGGATATCCCCATTCACATCTACAAAATTAGGCACTTGTGGAGTACTTGTTGTATTAGTAATCGTAAGTTGGCTATAATCTTGAATAGTCGCAAGCGCTGAAGCATTTACAGCAAGCGAATTTGGAGTACCTTTATAATCAATGAAGCCAATATCAGTCTGTTTCAATGATGGACCATTCTGTATTCCACCACTTGAGATTATATCCCATTGCACTGAATTATAATCAATCTGTTTGTAAAAACTCAAACGCGCGTGACTAATCCCACTTTGATGAACATTCCAAGATAGTTCTTTTGTGTCTTCATTATAAACAATTCCATAATTTGCGAACTGATTTACATCTGTAATAGTTTCAGTCGTAATTGTAGTATCCCCTGATTTGATATATGTTAATTCGATTGGATGAGTATCATCAATATACAGTTTAAACAAATCTTCGATTTGCGTATCAACCGAAGTTTGAGCAGTAAGTATCTCTGTAAGTAATTGTTGAATACCAGCTAATTCTTCTAATGTAGCAGCATTATAAGCATGTGGTTCTCCCTTGCTGTTATCTGTCGAAAGTGCATACTCGAATGTTTCCATTACAGTTTGAGGCAAGTCAATACCAACATAAAACATCAATGCATTATTTTCATTAATAACTACATCTGCAGCTGCTTCAACTCCTGCTTTAGAAGTGGGTGCAACGGTTGGCGTACCGTCAGTTACAAATACAATTACATTTTGTCCATCTGTAATAGGATCAAAAAGTTTATCCGCACTCGTTAGCCCTGCACCCCAATTCGTGCCATAATAGCCTAAAGTATCTAAGAATCCAACTGGAAGAGCAGCTGTTGATAATGGACTTTCAACATATGTTTTAATCGCAAAATTTACATACCCAACCTGATTTAAACCATTAGCATTCCGTATATCTTCTGATAACTCACTAAAGATAATTTTTGAAACTGTCATTCGGTCATAACACATATCATTCTCGATATAGTTTTCAAAGATTGCCGTTGAATCTCCAATTGAAAAATCAATGACTTGAGGAGAATAGAAGTCCCCATTTATTCCATTTATTTCAAGCAATTTAACAGTCTCTTTTTTTGAGCTAGTTACCATTACCTCCTCTAATAACTGCTTATAGTATATAGCTTCCTCGCTTGAGAAAGAATTTTCAGTGGAAGATAATGGAAATAAACGTTTTACAGTGTCAATATCATAAGAATCCATCATTGCATAATGATGAAGCTCCGGAGCAAACACACCACTTCTTTCCTCAGGAACCACAAAAGATGTTGCTCCCTTTGTTTCATCCACAGTAGCAGCTACACTTTTTAAATCATTTAGAATACCAGAAGCAGACACCGATGTACTCCATGTTGAAGTTGCATTTGAGTGCTGTGCGTTAAAATAATATGCATAGTCTTTCCCATCAATTTGTACTATAAAACGATAGAAATGGTTAGGATTCATACAAGGTGAAGTAAAAGTCGATACAGACTTAGCCCCTGATACCATATTCATTGACCCTGATTGATCCATTACAAAAATAACATTAACAGGATTAGAAATACTTTTACTCGCAAAGTCAATGTCTACTCTAAGAATATTATTTTCTTCATCTGTTAGATTTGAAGGCTCATAATAAATTTGTGTTGATCCTGCAGAAAGAGTATCATCAACGAGCTGAGCATTCAACAAATCTAGCGATTTTTGAAAAGTCAACTTAGATTGCACACCTGAAATCGTCACATTTGCCTTTGCTAAAGAAATGTGATCTGTATGTAAATCATATATTGTCTGCATATTTGCAATATCTATCGCATATACAGTAGTGCATAATAAAATTGTAGCAAGAATACCTAAGCAAATACGTTTAATCATAATTATATCTATCCTTTATTTACCAAATTACATTATATTCATTAACTAACCAGATGTAAACATATTTCGGTTATAACGTAACAGTTTCGTAACTACTTAAATTTTAAAATATACAAAAAGACAACGAACACTCAAGTCCATTGTCTTTTTTTAAATTATGCTTCTTCGTTTTCTTTTTCCATTTGAGAAAGAATAACTTCATATTCTTCCATTTCACGTGCATTCGCAAATACATAATGTCCTGGACGAATTTCTTGTAACTTCGGTTTCTCACCAGATAAATCACGCTTAGAATCATCATAAATGATAACTTCTTTCGCTTTTTCAATAATTGGATCTGGCATTGGTACAGCCTGCAACAATGACAGTGTGTATGGATGAAGTGGATATTTAAATAACACTTCTGTCGGTGCAATTTCCACAATACGTCCTTTGTGGATAACTCCAATACGATCTGAGAAATAACGAACAACACTTAAGTCATGCGCAATGAACATGTATGTTAATCCACGCTCTTCTTTAAACTTATTCAACAAGTTTAATACTTGAGCACGAATTGAAACGTCAAGAGCAGAGATTGGCTCATCAGCAACAATGAACTTTGGTTCCATAACAACTGCACGGGCAATTCCGATACGTTGTCTTTGACCACCAGAGAATTCATGTGGATAACGTGATTTGTGTTCAGGTAATAACCCTACTGATGCCAACGCTTCATCTACTTTAGCTTCACGTTCTGCATCACTGCTATATAATTTGAAGTTATGCAAACCTTCAGATACACAATAATCTACAGTAGCACGCTCATTTAAAGATGCTGCTGGATCCTGGAAAATCATTTGAACATTACGTACTAAGTCGCGTTTTTCTTCTTTTGAAATTTTACCATTGATCTTCTTACCATCAAAGATAATTTCTCCATCAGATGTTTCATTTAATCGAATAATAGCACGTCCAATTGTAGTTTTTCCTGAACCTGATTCACCTACAAGTGAGAAAGTTTCTCCTTTGTAGATTTGGAAGTTTACGTCTTTAACAGCACGGAATTTTTTACGTCGATTTCTAAACGTAATCTCTAGATGTTTGACATCTAATAATACTTCTTTGTTATCTTTCACTGTAGACACCTCCCTTTGAAGTTAATGCAACGATTTTCTCATGAAGGTTTTGAATTCCCTTTGGCGGTTCAACTTTTGGAGCACGTGGATCAAGTAACCAAGTTTTCGCATAATGCGTTTCAGTAATCTTGAACATTGGTGGTTCTTCTTCAAAGTCGATTTGCATTGCATAATCACTACGAGGTGCAAATGCATCCCCTTTAATTTGCTCAAATAAGCTTGGTGGTGTACCACGAATGGCAAACAAGTCTGCATCTTTATCTCCAAGTTGAGGTAAAGATGATAATAATCCCCAAGTATATGGATGACGTGGGTCATAGAATACTTCTTGTACTCCACCAACTTCAATGATTTGACCAGCATACATAACTGCAACTGTATCAGCAACATTTGCCACGACACCTAAGTCATGAGTAATATAGATTGTAGTAAATCCGTACTCTTTAGATAAATCTTTAATTAATTTAATGATTTGAGCTTGAATTGTAACATCAAGTGCCGTTGTAGGCTCATCACAAATTAGAATACGTGGTTGACAAGCAAGCGCAATCGCAATAACAATACGCTGTCTCATACCACCAGAATACATAAATGGGTAATCGTTATAGCGTGTTTCTGCATCCTTGATGCCTACTTTACGCATTAAATCAATAGCTAATCCTTTTGCTTCTGCTTTTGATTTCTTTTGATGTTTAATAATTACTTCAGAAATTTGATAACCAATTGTACGCACCGGATTCAATGATGTCATTGGATCTTGGAATACAGTTGCAATTTTACTACCACGGATTTTTTCCCAATCCGTATCTTTTTTAAGCTGTGCTAAGTTTTGTCCTTCAAACCAAATTTCACCTTTACTTACTTCACCATTTACTTCTAACATACCAGTAAATGTTTTTGTAAATACCGATTTCCCTGAACCAGACTCACCTACGATAGCTACTACTTTTCCTTCTTCAAAATCCATAGAGATACCACGAATTGCAGTTAAGACACGGTCACGAACTTTAAATTTTACTTCAATATCTTTTGCAGATAAAATAATATTTTTATTTTCCATTTTAGACCTCCTAACTACATCATATGTGTTCTAGGGTCACTTGCATCTGCAAGCGTTTGCCCAACTACATATAACGAAACTGAAATAAATGCTGTGATTGATAAAGGGATTAAGAACAAGTACGGAGCTGACAGCATAAACTCGGCATTTGTTTGTACTAAACGTCCAAGCGATGCTTCAGCTTGTGTAAGCCCAACACCTAGGAACATTAAGAATACTTCATAAGAGATAAATTGAGGTACATTACGAGAAACACTTGTCATAATAACTGACACTAAGAAAGGAAGGATATTGTGTTTAATGATATTTGGTGTAGATGTACCTAAACATTGTGAAGCCATGTTGTATTCACGGTCACGAATAATCATAACTTGAACACGAATCATGTAAGCTGTTCCCACCCATGATGTACAAGATAAGGCAAAAATCAACTGCCAAACACCTGCACCTAATGAATAAGAAAGCACCATAACGATAAGTGTAAATGGAATATTTGAAATAACATTATATACTTCAATCATGATTGCATCGAAACGTTTTGAGAATCCCCAGAACATTCCCACAATTACTCCTAAGATAGTAGTTATAATTGTCGTAACAAATGCGATAAATAAACTTGTTTGAGCACCAGCCCATACAGCATCAAATAGATTACGTCCGACATGGTCAGTTCCAAACCAGAACTCCCCATTTGGACGAATGAAATGCATTGACTTATCATTTACAAATTCTTGATTTAAGTTATCGTAACCAGAAATTTCAGGGTGAATAATTGCCATCAATATAATTGCAGCTAAAATTACAAGTAGTACTAGTGTTACTTTAGAAGTGCAAAATCTTCTAAACACACTTTGCCAATAAGAGTATTTTGGCGCAGCAATATGTTCAGATAAACTGGCATCAACTTTGGCAAATACAAATCTTTCATCGCTCATACTAGTCACTCTCCTTTGCTGCAAGCTTGATGCGTGGATCTACTTTTGTCATTAATAAGTCACCTAAGAACACGGCTAAAATAGCTAGTGCTGTAAAGATGAATGTTAATGTAATAATCATGTTGTTGTTTACAGCTTTAATTGCATCTGGTAACATTTTCCCCATCCCTGGAATCGCAAATACTGTTTCAGTGATAACTGCACCAGAAATTGCTAAGATAATAGACGATGGAATACCATTTACAATTGGAATAATTGCATTTTTAAGAATGTGATTTGAGAAGATTTCTTTTTGAGATAATCCTTTTGCTTTTGCAAATTTTACATAATCAGCATTTGATTGGTCAATCATATAACGACGAAGCCATAACATAACTCCAGAAGTTCCTAATAGTCCAAGAATAAGCATTGGTAATACATATGATCTAGGATCACTAAATCCGTACTGCGGGAATTTGTCTGGCATTCCAAACATGAACCCGAAATATTTCATGATGAAGATAAAGGCAAGTGATGGAACTGCAATCAAGAAATTAATATAGAACAGTCCGATTTTGTCTAGGAATTTACCTTTTTTACGTGCCATACCAACTGCAAATGGAATCGCAATCGTATAAGAAATAATCAGTGATACTATACCAAATAAATATGAAGTTGATACCATTGATGGCGAAGTCGTTTGTAGGTCACAGTTTGCATAGTGATCTGTAAACTTTTTCGTATCTAAATGATCTAACGTCGGCTTGTATGAACATGATGTTTGGATAATTGGACTTTCTTGAACTTCCCCTGTAGGGAATGTTTGTTCAACTGGGTTAAATTTACCTTGTCCATTAGTAATAACATCTAATGTAGCTACACCTTGTTGCGTTGGGAAAGAGTCTCCAAAATCAAGTCCAATTGCATTTTGATGAATGAATGGGAATGATGTACTTAAATATACTTGATATTTGTATTCACAACCGCTACATAAAATTGCAGGACCTCCTGTTGGCGTTGTCCCTAAGTAGTAACTTCTATCTAAATCTGGGTTATTTGGATCTTGTACACTCCACGGATTATCAATTACTATTAACTTCGTATAAAAGTTAGCTAATAATTCTACAATGTTATAATCTCTATATCCATAAGGAGTTGCTTCTACACTTCCCTCTTTTGCATACATTTCAATTGTGTACCCGCTATTTGAGTATTCTTCTACAACACGAGTGTGTTCTTCACTACCCACTTCAAGACAGGCATCAGAATCCTCTGAACTCAGTGAACACATATCATTTAAACTTACAAAATCTAAATAACCTAGCTCCTCATATCTATTGTACATATAAGTGATTTTTGCGTTTCCGCTTGTTTTTCTAAATCCGTCATCATTTAAAAAGATATTCTCTCTAGGAATTAATGTGTATACCATTACAATTACGATAGATACTACAGCAAAAATTGATAAGATTGATCTTAATAATCTAACTAAAATATATTTTTTCATTGTTTTACTCCCTTCTACTGCAAAAACAATAAAGTTGGGCTCTCATTTAAGAGCCCAGCTTTTTAAAATGAAATTTTTATTGAGCCCACTCAGCCTCAGCAGCAGAGTATTGTTCTTTTGTTACGATTTCATCTTGTAGTTGCATTCCTTTGTATTTGTATTGGTCTGTTCCACTTACTGAATACATTGCAGTGAATGGCACGATATAAGATACGTTTTGACCACGAGTTCTTTGTGAGTTTGGAATATATAGAGCGTTTGCAATTAAGTAAGCATCAGCCTTCGCAAATGCAGCATAACGAGCATCTAAATCATCTGTGATTGCATCAGCAGCACGATATAGTTCTTCGTATTCCATCCAACCAACTGCTTCTTTAATGTCTAATGAAAGAATTTCACCATTTGCATCAACAGTTCCAAGTCCCATTGCATCCATGTAATATCCAGTAGTTGGAGAATAGATGTCTACGAAAGTTTTTGGATCTTGGTAATCAGGTCCCCATCCAGTGTAAGTTGAGATATCATAATCAGAACCAGCTGGATCAGTATTTAGGTAGGCAATAGCTTCTACAGTATCAGCATCTTCAAGTACCAGCTCGATAATGATTTGTCCATCAGTATTTGCTTCGATAGATGTTTTCATTGAATTAGCTTGAGTTAATAATGCATCACTTGTTTCATTTACAAGCATATCTAAGTGAACTGGGAATTCAACACCATCTTCTTTAGCCGCTTCAATATATGCTAAAGCAGTATCTTTGTTTAGGTAAGGGTTTTGTCCATCATCTAATACAACTGTTTCTCCAGTTAATTCAGTGTAAGCTTCTTCAACTAAAGTATAGTACCCTTTTCCATCACTTGTTGTCGCAAGAGCATCAACACTATTTACATTACGTAGTGTTGCTTCTGCAAGTTCAAGAGGTGAGCGAGTTGCTAAATAAGCAGTTCTATCCCATGCATATTTGATTGCATTACGGAAGTTAGCATTCATGATTGCATCATGAGTATTAGCTCTTAAAGTCTCATCATCAGCATAGTTTGTGTAATCAAATGATTGACGGTTGTAGTTAAACACTAATCCAAATACATATGAATTAGGAAGCGTGAAATATGTGTTATCTGCATATTTATCAGCATAATCATCATAATTTTCCCAACTTGGACTTAATGATGCAGAAACATATGTTCCTTGTTCAAATCCATTGATTACAGAATAAGGATCTGATCCATCATCATAAATGTAAGTAATAGTTTCAATGTATACTTTATCAGCATCCCAGTTAGCTTCATTTTTCTCTAACACGATTGTTGATTTAACATCGTTAGTTACTAATAAATAAGCTCCATTGTAAAGGATTGAATCTAATGCCGAAGTTCCATATTCACAAGTTTCTTTATCAGGAGCACCAAGAGCACATCCTGTTCCTTTTGACTCAAGGAAAATTTCATTTACTGGATATAACACAGCATATGTTGTCATTGAAGGGAAGTAAGGTACTGGTGTTCCTGTTCCATCTTCTTTGATTTCCATTGTAAATTCTAAAGTATAGTCATCAATTGCTTTAACTCCTACACTATCCCAAGCTTCATCACTGAAGTCTGACGCTAAGTATTCAGTATAACCTTCGATAACTCCCATAAGAAGCCATGAAGTACCTGATCCAAATTCCGCACCATGACGTACTCCTGTTACAAAGTCATGAGCAGTAACTTCTTCGTATTCTTCTCCAAGATTTGTTACCCATTTAGCTCCTTCACGAATTTTGAACGTCCATACTGAAGAATCTTCGTTTGGTTCCCAGCTTTCAGCAAGTGAAGGTACTAAGTTCCCTTTGCTATCATGTTCTAATAATCCATCAACTAAGTTTACATTAATTTGATGGTCTACAGATAATGCTGTAACAACATAATCAAGTGTAGTTGGTTGAATTGAACTCGCCAAAGTCATTTCAGTTGGTCCTGTATATTCAGTTCCCGTAGTTTCCCCACCTGCTTCACCTTCTGGTGTTGCAGTCGGAGTAGGTTCTGTACTTGATCCACAAGCAACTAAGCTTAATGCAAGAACAGACGTTACTAATAACATTAATAGTTTTTTCATCTTTCTTCCTCCCTTTTCGATTGATTAAAAAAAATTAAATCCCTAATGCCTCTTTATTATACTTACTCATGAATAATTTGTCAAACACAAATCAAGTTTTTCATGAAAAAATGATTTATTTTCTATTATATCCATGAAAAAATTTTCATTGAGTTGTTCTTTATTTTTTACATTTTTACATTTTTATTGTTCAAGAACTTTTAACATAAACACTTTTATTTTCAATTATATCTAATTAAGCATCTCAAAAAAAAGAGCCCTAAGGACTCTTTAAATAGTTTCTATTCTAATGTAGAAATGTAATCTTGTGCGTATTGTACAGCTAACTTAAGCGCATCAGAAGTTTTTGTTGAACCTGATACTACATCAACTGAAGCTACATCAGCTTGTCCATCTATTAATGCATTAATATAGTCAGAACCTTCAACTGTTAATTTAGCACCATAATCACCTGATTCATTATCATCACGTACAGCGATTTCAACAATGTTTCCTTCAGCATCAAATGTAACATGAGTTTCGATTTCTCCACCATAACCTTGTGTTACAACTTCAACTTTTTTATTTCCATCTACTTCAGTGTGTGTTACAACACCTTGGAATAATTCTCCATGCATCGCAACATAAACCATACGTTGGAAATCTCCAACGAATTGGATTGTTGCCCCAGATACTACATCGCGTTCTGCAATTTCAGAACCGCTTTGGTTAACTGTTTTGAACATGTCATAAACTTCTTCAAGTGTCATTTCATTCGCAAGAATGTGGTCAGCGATTGCTTGGATTTGTTCACCATAGCTACGTCCTCCACCAATTCCTTCAAATGACACACGATTTTCTCCAGCTACAAAAGTTGTTCCATCATATAAACCATGAAGATCTACAAGATCACTTACTAATGTATCTGCACTTAATTCTTCAACACCCGCTTCAACTGCAAGTCCTTTATAAGAAATAATTGCATCTTCTGGGCTTAACTGCGTTCCTGTATAATCAGTAACTGTTAATTCTCCAAAAGTAGTTTCTGGTGTCAAGTTTTCAATTGTTGCATTGTTAAGGAATTGTAATCCCCCTTCTGCAAATTCTTCAGAATATCCTTTAGAAGTTAAAGAATCTAATTTAAACCCTTCTTCAGTTTCAGTAATGATTGCATCTGATACATTCATTTCATAACCATAGATATCTGTTTTTGAATATTCACCTTCTAATCCTTTGTTACGAATAACATCGAAGTAAAGTTCTGTGATGATTCCATTCTCATCTGTAGTTCCTTCAAAAATAAATGTGTCATTCTTTGGATTACCACTAGATGTTGTCCCTAACATTTCATACTCTGCTGAGAATGTTTGTGTTGCACTAACCTCTTCAGTTGCTTCGGGCGTTGGCGTTGTTTCTGCTGTTTCAGTTTCGCTTGAACATCCTACAAGTCCAGCAACTAAAACTAAAGAAACCAAAAGTGATACTAATTTTTTCATTTTAAATCTCTCCTCTTTACCACTAGTTAATTTATTAACTAGTCAATAGATTATAACATCTATCTACCTTTTTGTCCAATATTAGGGTTGTATTGACTTATTTTAACAGCAAAAAAAAAACTCTCACAATGAAGTAAGAGTTTAAGTAATTAAAATTAGTTGAATGCGTCTTCGATTGCAGCATTTACACCAGCAAGACTTGCTGAAAGTGTAACACCTGAAACAGTATCAACAGTTCCATTTGCTTCAAGTACAGCAGCTTCGATAGCTTCGTAATCAGTAGCTTGTTGCTCAGTGCTTACTGGATGTTCTTCTTCAGTTGCAAGAACTACATCAGTGAATACTCCACCTTCAACAGTAATTGTTACGTTGATTGCAGCGTCTCCAAATCCAGTTCCAACACCTTCATAAGTTCCATCAGCGATTGTAGCTGTTTCTTCTTCAGTTGCAGCTTCAGTTGTTTCTTCTCCTTCAGCTTCAGTAGTTTCTTCTGTAGCTTCTGTAGTAGTTTCTTCTGCAGTTGTTTCTTCTGTAGCTTCTGGTGTAGGTGTAGCTTCAGTTTCAGTTTCGCTTGAACATCCCACAAGACCTGCTACTAAAGTAAGAGATACTAATAGTGCTAATAATTTTTTCATTTTAATTTCCTCCGTTACTAGTTATTAAACTAGTTGCTTAATATTATCATAGCTGTCATATTTTGTCTACAAATTTACAAATCTAACATTTTTTCACAAATTATACACAATTCCACTCCATGATGTAATCATCCATAATATAGCCATGACCAATATCTGCTTTTTCTTCTTTTACGATATCAAACCCTCTATGTTGGTACGCCTCAATTGAATTATAATTTTCTCTATTTACTGTTAAGTAGATTTGGTTTGCACCTAATTCTTTAATTGTGTTTAGCGCTAACTTAATTGCACCTTTTCCACGATAACCATTCTTAATATATAGCTTGCTTAAAAAGGCTTTGTTCAGAGTTTCAAACTTAAACGCAAGATATCCACAGTATGTTCCTTCATATTCAAATAAATAGTACTTCATCCCTGATTCAATTTGTTTTTGGATAGCATTTTCGCTTTGAATTAACTCAAGCATATAATTGATTTGCTCAGTACCAATAATTGCGGTGTAGTGCTCATGCCAAATCTCTTTAGCAAGTGCTGCGATTACATTATTTTCATTATGTGATGCCTCTTTTATCTTTAACATATATTTCCCTCCAATATAAATATAGCATAGTGTATTTCATAAAAAAAGTTGATTCACAATGAAATCAACTTCTCTTTTATATCCAATAATTTAAATCGATTAAGTATGCCATTTGACTTTCAAACCAACTGATTTCATTAATTGCCTCATGGTTTGAATTTAATAAACTTAAAAGCTCTTGCTGATTAAGACTTAAAAACTGATAGAAATCTTGCTGATTCCCAACACCAAGTTCACTACGTGTTTGCGGACTAACATAAATTAGTTTCCCCTCTTTATTTACCACACATACATTAGATTGAATATGCATCAACATTCCATCAATAATATTTTGATAAATCGTAGCTACAGAAGATTTAATCATTTCTTTATAAAACAACATAATTACACTTACCGCCTCATTAAGCACCACTACTTCATCATCACTTAAATTCCCCATACGATATTTATCCAATGAAATAAAACCAGTAAAATTCTTATTATCAAGAATAGGTCGGACATACAAAGACTGCATTGTTTCATCAATTAGACCGATGTATACTGACTTCATTAATTTTTCACGATTTTTGAAGTAGAAATTTTGTTGCTCAACATCTTGATCCACCAATTCTTGCGGTATCATTGGCATCGTGAACACTTCCAAAGAAAATGAGTTGTGTTTGTTTTTAACACTTGAGTTAAACACTTCAATATCTCGATTAAGTACTCCCTCTACTGCATTAAAATGATATAAATAACCATGATCAAACCTAAACTGATCAATTAATACTTGCATTGCATTTTGCAGAGCTACCTTTTTATCTGGGAAGTGAGATAATGCTTCATAGATAGGATTTAACTGCATCGATGTAGGTTTATTGTTTGAATCAATTTCAGTGATGATAGGTTGGAATCCCTCTACTCGATTATTTTGATAAATGCTATATGTATTTTTTCCTTTACGTTTTGATTCATATAAGGCAAAGTCAGCATTGCGGTACAATTCATCAAAACTCTCACCATGCTTATGAGCAATTGCTACTCCAATACTACAAGATACACGATTTTGGCACAACTCCCCGAGCACACTAGATTTTTTAATGGCCTGCAATAAATTATTCATACGTCGATGAATTGCAGTGATATTCGCATCAGCATTAATGAAGACAATAAATTCATCTCCTCCGATGCGACCTACAAGATCATCATCTCTAAATAATTCAGTTATTTTATTGACAATTTCGACTAACACAAAGTCTCCACACTCATGACCAAGATTATCATTCACCATTTTGAAATCATCTAAGTCGAGGATAGCAAGTGTTCCAGAGGTATTTAATGCAAGGCATTCATCAATCTTTTCTTTGATCGCTCCTTTATTATATGCACCAGTGAGTGAATCTCTTTGTGCTTTTTCTTGAAGCTCTAAGCGTTCTATTTCATCTTCATGTACATCTGATACAATAATCGTAACCATCAAATGATTGCGTTTATCTAATAATCCTTTAACACTTACATTTACCCAACGATACTCATTTAATTGTGTTAATCGTCGATAATTTATTTCTAAGTGGTTTCTACCCGCCTGGTGTTCATTTAAAATATGCTCAACACTCAAGATATGCCCCATTTTTTTGTAGTCCTCAGGATGCATCACACTGGCAGTCACACGCTCAATAGTTGCACTAAAGGTTTTATCCTCAGGTAAACTTACTTCGCTTCCATTATAAGACATTGAAATTAGTTCATCTAATGTACAGTCAAACTCATATGTTGCCAATGTACCACTAGTAATTAAATTATTGAAAAGTTGTGCTCGGGAAACCTCATTTTGGAGCATTTCAGATTGTTCTATATAATCCTGCATACGGTTTGTATTAATAAGGAAAAACAAGCCAGTATACATACCTACCATCATTACAGCTGCTGCTGATATTTGTGAAATACTAAACGCTGCAAGTGCATTATCAGAGTGGTTTAATCCAGAATTAACAACTACATATAATACAAATATTCCATATAATACAATTAAGAATTTCAACTGTTCAGGTTTTTTACTAATAACTTCAATCGCATCTTTTGATAAAAAAGCATTCAATACTCCTGTTGCAACAATAAGTAATACTGTAACCATAATCATGATGCCCATTTCATTTATCGGTTGAGATAAAAAAGAAAGACTTTGACCCGTGATTAATGAGACAGAAAATACCATAATTGACCTAAACGCTAATACATGTAACGCAACTGCTAAAGCACATGCTCCAATAAGATAAATATTTGCCCGATAATTTATAAGAAAAGTGATTAAAAAGAAGACAGCAATCATGAAGTTATCAAACATGCTAAAAGATTGTGAATGAAGACCAATACTCACAATTAAATACGAATAAAAAAGAGATGATATTATTTTCCCAAAATAGCCAAATGTAGCTCTCTCAAGAGCTTTATCTGTAAACGCAAAAATAAACATCAAATGCAAAAATGTCAACATTGCTAATACACTAATATACATCATCATATAACCACACCCTTTATATTAGTTACATTTCGGTTAAAGTATAGCACTAGCTCCTATTTAGCGCAAGAAAAACACTATTAATAATCCAATATTTGTAAAAAAAGAAGGTTTCCCTTCTATATAAATAATAACATGCGCATAACTTCAAAATAATCATTTGTTTTAAACGATAAAGTATGTGAATCTATCTTACTCATCTTAGGGTAAAATGAATTACGATGAACTAAGCCATGTTCATGATATCGTATTTCCACTTCAAAGTTTTTTGGCAACTGAATATGATGGCGATCAATGTTCCCAGATAGTGCTTTAATCATTTTTTCTTGAATTTGAGCAATAGCTACATCTGGGTGAATTGCAAAAGTAGCTTGCCCAACACAATAATTTGTCACAATAGTCTCAATATTAGGGAAGTGTGTCTTTGCATGTGTACATAGTTCAGCATCACCACTTACCAACACTACCGGTACTCCGTAGTAAAGTGAAGTATAGGCATTGATCAAAAACTCAGTAGCAACCTCTCCATTAATTTTAATTGAAGAATAGCGACGCGATAAAGTATGTGCTAAATGATTGCCACTCATTCCTGCACCACTATGATAACCAATCATTGCACTAGCTACATACTCGTGATCAATTCCTGCCATCATAACTTCCGGTCCTCTTGTCCACCCTCGGATAAGCGTTGTGTTTTGTGGAAGATAACTTGCTTGAATCGAGCGTCCACTATCATGTGCATCTTTGACCATAATATGTGTTGTCCCGGCTTCATTTGCACCAATACAGGCCGCGGCTACTTCCTTACTCATTTGAACTTGAAAGGCATGACCTTCATTCGAATTTAGAAGTGTTTCTTGCCAATCTGCGATTCCTGCTACACCTTCAATGTCTGCACTAATGAATACTTTCATGTTAATCCTCCTCCAACATCAACATTTCTTCCAGCGTCTGTCTTCTAACAAGACACTTACTTTCTCCCTGCTTTACACTAATGATAGCCGGTTTTGCGATTTTATTGTAGTTCATTGACATACTATAACCATATGCGCCCGTTGTCGCAACAAGTAATAGGTCACCTTTTTTTACTGTTGGAATTTGTATTTCATCAATTAGTATATCTCCACTTTCGCAACTTCTTCCTGCAACACAGACACTTTGGCGTGCTTCTTCATTCATTCGATTGGCGATAGTACATTCATATTTCGCATTATAGAGCGAAGGTCGAATATTGTCACTCATCCCTCCATCCACTGTTACATAAGTGCGTACTCCCTCTATTTTTTTAATTGCATTGACAGTGTATAGTGTGCTTCCTGCATTAGCAACAATTGAGCGCCCTGGCTCAATAACTAAAATTGGCATTTCGATATTCAACTCTTGGCAAACTTTTTTTGCATGCGTAATGATTGCACTGCAGACTTCAGAAATTGAAAGTGGATGATCCTCTTGAGTATAATATACACCAAAACCACCACCTAAATCGACTTCTTGAATAGATAAACCATATTCAGTGTTTAATTTTTTCAATAATTTCAGTAGAATTTCAACTTCATCTCGATATGGTTGTAACTCAAAGATTTGTGATCCAATATGAGCATGTATACCTACAAAGCGAATGTGCTGATATTGCTCCAAATGAGCAAGTGCTTCAAATAATTCGTTATTTCCTAGCGCAAAACCAAATTTAGAATCGATTTGGCCAGTCATGATGTAATCGTGAGTATGTGCTTCAATGCCGGGTGTAATACGCAAATAAACCTCTTGTGTAGTATTTTTTTCGCGACATATTTCTTCGATCATATCTAACTCATGAAAGCCATCCACAACGAAGCGTCCCACTCCATATTCAACTCCCATAATTACTTCTTCAAGAGTTTTAGCGTTACCATGAAAAAGGATGCGCCCCATTGGAAAATTTGCCTTCTTTGCCGTAAATAGTTCACCTGCAGAAACTACATCTAAGTAAAGTTCTTCCTCATTTATCAATTTACACATAGCTAGAGGAAGAAATGCTTTCCCTGCATATGCTACTCGATTGTGTGGAAATTCACTACAAAATGCTTGCTTATATGCACGTGCATTTTCACGCACTAATTGCTCATCTAGAATATACAGTGGTGTTTTATATTTTTTTCTAAGCTCATTACAGCTCATTCCACCGATAAATAAATCTTGATTTTCGATTTTCATTGTCCCATGTAACTTCATTTTAAATACTCCTACTTTTTTATAAATTTTATCACTTGATTGGATGCATCTAGAACACAATGCTCATGCATCGGTAGCGTCAACATCGGCTTGCAATGTCCGGATTGAACATTATAAATGCAAGGTTTATTAAATTTAGATACTCGCTCCTTCAATAAATCAATTAAATCAGGCTCGAGTTCATTGCGTTTTGTGCAATCGGCGAAGTCTCCAAAAATAATACCAGCACAATCTTCGAATTTATGTGCTAATGCTAATTGTGTCAACATACGATCAATATTATAGATTGGTTCTCCCACTTCTTCAATGAACACAATTTTATCTTTTGTATCTATTTCATATGGCGTTCCCATCGTTGCAGCAATTAGTGCAAGGTTTCCACCTACAAGTAATCCCTCTGCACACCCTTCTACAATAGTTTCAATCATTTCATTTTCTGGTTTTTCAAGGACTAGGTCATTTTTAAAATTAAGTGCACTTACTAGTGAGCGATAACTTAACTCATCCCACTCATTCACATTTGAAGCCATTATACCATGATATGTTTTCATGCCAACTTTTTGATTGAATGCTAAATGAAGAGCTGTAATATCTGAATAGCCAATAAACGGTTTAGCATGTTTACCAATAAGCTCTAAATCTAATAAATCAACCATGCGGGGTGTTCCATATCCTCCACGCAAACACATAACAACATCTACTTCATCATCCGTAAACATCATTTCTACATCTTTGGCACGTTGTTCATCACTTCCTGCAAGATACCCCATATAATTACCACTACAACCTGGCGCAAATTTCACTTGATAGCCTAATTGAGAAAAGCCAGCTGTTAGCTGACTTAATTCAAGGCCTTTAAATTCACTAGCTGGTGCGACAATTCCGAATGTTGTCCCCGCTTGAATGTCTTTAAATTCCATCTTTTTTCTCCTACATTGCAAACATCATGTTTGATACTAGTACCGCTGTGATAAGTCCTACTACATCAGCAATAAGTCCAGCTGGTAAAGCATGACGTGTTTTCTTTACACCGACTGATCCAAAGTATACGGCTAATACATAAAACGTTGTTTCTGTCGAACCATTCATTACTGATGCCATTTGACCAATTAGTGAGTCAACTCCATGTACTGTAAATAACTCGTTCATTACACCTGATGCTCCACCTCCAGAAAGCGGACGAATAAGTGCCATTGGTAACACTTCTGATGGCATCCCGATAAGCGATGTTACTGGTGCTAATAAATCAGTAAGTAAATCAAGTGCCCCTGATGCACGAAATACACCAATCGCTACAAGCATCGCAACTAAGAAAGGAATAATTGTAACAGCTGTTTGGAATCCTTCTTTTGCCCCTTCTGTAAACACTTCATATACGGCAACTTTTCTTACCATTCCATATAGCACAATCCCTACGATAATTACGGGAATCGCATAAAGCGATATAGTATTCATTATTGTTTCAAACATATATTTATCCCTCTACTTTCGTTGCTGCTTTTTTGCGTGCAGCTTTTTCAAATAATTTAACAGCAATGATCGCAGCTGTAGTTGATGCAACCGTTGCGATCAATGTAGGTCCAATAATTGATGTTGGATTAATTGAACCAGCAGATGAGCGATAAGCGATTACCGTTGATGCTACGAGTGTTACTGAAGAAGTATTGATAGCTAAAAACATACACATTGAATTACTAGCCGACTCTTTGTCTTCATTTAACTCTTGAAGCTCTTTCATTGCCTTAATCCCAAGTGGTGTTGCAGCATTTCCTAAACCAAATAAGTTTGCAGCTAAGTTCATAACGATAGCCCCAATTGCAGGATGATCACTAGGTACTTCTGGAAATAAGAATTTCATTAATGGACGCATGGCATTCCCAATTTTTATAATTAATCCTGATTTTTCCGCAATTTTCATAATTCCTAACCACAGAGCCATAACCCCAATCAACCCTAGTGATAAATCTACTCCTGTTTCTGCATTACTGATTGCAGCATCTGTTACTGCTTGAAGATTACCAGTAAGTGCCCCAATAATGAATCCACCCACAAGCAATACTGCCCAAATTACATTAATCATACATATCCTCCCTTGTAATTTAAAATAAAAGAACCTTGAATATTGCACTCAAGGTTCTTAACTACTCTCACCTTGAACATAGCGCAACACAAATTACTTTGTGACAGTGATACACATATTTTGTGCATCCCCAGGACAACTTGTTTAAGCTAACATTGTTCTCCTTCGGCATGTATTCCTTTCTCAGTGACTCATCGCGCTTAACTCCACACTGATACTCTTAATCCATGCTCCTCTATATTCTAAAATCTTTATCTACAATAATTATACATGAATTGAAAGTTTTTTCAACAAAAACTGAAATTTTTTTCAATTTATATTTTATTTTATGTCATTCTATTATTTTTAGAACAACTTTCATTTTATTATGTTAAAATAGGAGAGGTGATAAAAATGAAAAACATAAAATTATACTATAAACTAAGTCAATGTGTTCATCGTGGTAAGGATACTGTTTCAATTGAAGGAATTGAGTATAAATTCAAAGATGAAACAACCTTTAAGCGTAAACAGAAAATCGCAAAGCTTGTCTATGCAATAGCACTACTTGTCTCATGGGTTTATTTCTACTTGCTCATTGATGCGTTCTTTGAGAGCGAGCTTCTCCTTGTTTCTGAGTTAACAAACTATTTCATCCAAGGAATATTTGTATTTGTGATCATCCAAGTGATTACATTAATCTTATTTATTGGATACTTACGATTAGCCTATCCACTACCACTCGATAACTTCCTAAAAAGAGTCAGTAAATAACTAAAAATAAATGAAAGCCTGTGTACAAATTTGTACGCAGGCATTTTTTATTTATTGTTGATAAAGAAAGTAAATCGATAATCTTGATTTGCCTTAAGACGATATTCCTCATGAGCTAACGCTCCCCATGAATCATCACCACCTACACCTGCTTTTGCCTTACAAATGTTGATGCTTGTTTTATTTGATGTCTTTAAATCTTCAAGGTAGAAGGCATTTTGAAGTTCCTTGTGATTGTGTTCCAGAGCACTAAAACTAAATGCTTCATTTGATCTAAACACTAGTTGACCTTGTGCATTCCTTATTGTTACTTCATGATTTCCTTCACGATTCCCACATTCTGAAGGCATCACATACTTCGCTAAATTCTCTTTGATTTCATACTCATAGATACCTAAATTAGCGCCTTCTTTGCGGTCTTGATAGTTTTCCTGTGGTCCTAAACCATAATAACCACACGTATCCATCTTTAACGTATCAAAACAATATCCAAAACTATAAAATTCATGTAAATGCTCTTGTGCTTTATAGTCTAGTGTAATCTCAATCGTGTAATCTTCATACACCTTGATGTACTCATGCACAATTGTCTTATTATCTCCTAACAAAAGTTTGGATATGATTGTATCCTCTTCATACTTCACTTCAAGAGGACGTGCATAAGAAAGCATCATCGTATTTAAATTAGCAAAATAATGAGCTAAGTTTCCTCGATCATTATCATTAAGTGCACGTGTGAATAAAGGTTTTATTGTATCTGTATAATTCAAGATGTATTCAACTTCTCCGTATTTGATTGAAGAAATTGAACCTCTTACTTTATCAAACACAAATCTAAAATTATTATCTTGATATCCATAATTGAAATTACCTTCAATTAATTTAAGTGTACTCACTTGTGGTTGATAAAATGTTTCTTCATATGTTTTAGATTTCGTCACTATGTGATGATCTTCTAGATAACATTCAATCGCCACTGTTTCATTTTTTACTCCGTTTAACTCAAATGATCCAAGATAAGTACACGCTGGCTCAAGATCTACTCGGAACTCTTCTGAAGCATAGAGTTCTCCATTTGCATATTTCTTCACGATAAACTTAAACTTATTAAGATTCGTGAATAAGAAATCATTTTCAATTGAAAAACTCTTCTCTTCTATCTTAATGATAATCGAAGAATAATTATGTTTAATTTCAGCCATTTTTGGTGAATTTTCTCGATTAGAGTATACTAGCCCATTTGCACAGAAATTGTAGTCTGTAGGTCGATCAAAAAGACGCCCTCCGAAATTATTCACACCATTAATGTATAATTCTTGGTCGATGTAGTCCCAAATATATCCACCTTGAAATAGTGGTTCATCTCTCATTAAGTCAGTATACTTGTGATGTGCGCCATTACTATTTCCCATTGCATGACTATACTCACATAAAATATAAGGACGATCTCGGTTTTCTTCTAAGTATTCTTGAATAGCACTTACAGATTGATACATGGTAGATTTCATATCACTCAATACAAAGCGATTATCATTGAAGTCTCCCTCATAGTGAATTAACCGACTTGCATCCAATGACTTAAAGTACTGATAAGCTTTTAATAGATTTTCTCCACCATACGACTCATTACCTAAACTCCACATAATAATTGAAGCATGGTTACGGTCGCGATAAAACATATTGTCAATTCTAAATAAAAGTGGTGTTAAATACTCAGGGCGATTGTCTGGAATCGTCATATCTCTCAAACGCATTCCATCAGCATGTTGCCAAGTACCGTGTGTTTCAAGGTTTGCCTCATCCATCACATATAGTCCATATTCATCGCATAAACGATAGAAGAATTCAGCATTTGGATAATGACTCGTACGAATTGCATTCATATTTGAATTCTTTATGTTGATGATGTCTTTTAAAGTTTCTTCATAAGTCACTGAGAATCCATGCAGATTTGAAAACTCATGACGATTTACTCCTTTAATTTCGATTCGCTTATTATTAATCATCATATACTTATCAAGTTTATATTCTCTAAACCCAATATGCATAGAAGAATACTCATCACCTGTCTGAATGACTAATTTATATAAATTGGGATTCTCTGCAGACCAAAGTTGTACATCGCAAGTGAACTTTGGCTCTGTACTTGTAATCAAGTGTTGATTATTATAATCATAAAGATGATATACCAAATCAATGTCATTGTTTGTTTGTGCAACAACTTCAATATTTGCCTGACAATAATCAATTAAATCATAATTAACTACAAAATCCTTTAAAAATATTTCTTTGTAGCTTTCAATATAGACTGGTCTAAAAATACCTGATAGGCGATAAAAATCTTGATCCTCTAACCAAGTTGAAAACTTAACTACTTTGACACGAAGAACATTTTCTCCCTCAACTAATAAGTCAGTAACATCAAAGCTTCCCTTTGTGAAAGAGTCTGTTTTGAATCCGACATATTTTCCGTTTAGATAACATTCATAACTACTTAAAACTCCATCAAATACTAAGTAAGCAGTATGTGCTTTTTGATAGTTAAATTTTGTTTCATAAATAAAGATTTCATTATTCTTTGGTAAATATGGCGGCTTTATATCCTCTAGTCCATCAAACGGATATTGTTGATTCACATATTGAGCAATCGATTGTCCCTTTAACTCTAGGCAAGAAGGCACTTGAATTGACTCTCCAACCAACTCAATAAGCGGATCAACCTCATAATCGTCAAATTTTTGCACTATAAAATCATTTAAGTACATTCTAAAGTCTTGTCTAAAGGCCAATGCCCCTTCAATCGTATTTGCCTTGTACATTGTCGTATAAGGATGTACTAAGTTTTCTGATACGATGCTTGGATTTTCTAATTTTGTTTTCATGTTTCCCTCCAAAAAAAAGCTAAATAAATAGCTTTTCTTATCTTTTTCTAATGTATTTTCTTCTATCAAGTGCAACTGCAACTACAATAACAGCACCTTTGATGATATTTTGAATTTCAATACCTAACCCTAGGAATAACATTCCATAAGCAAGGATTTGGAACATAAGTACCCCGATAATTGCAGACTTTACATTACCTACACCACCTGAGAAACTAATACCACCAATTACGCAGGCTGCTATAGCATCTAACTCATAACCAACACCTGTTGCATTATTTGCAGATCCAATACGCGCTGCTTCTAAGAATCCCGCAATACCGTATAAAATACCAGCCATTACATTTACTTGAACGAATACTTTAACTACATTGATTCCACTTACCTTTGCTGCTTCAGGATTTCCCCCTACTGCATACATATTTTTACCAAATACTGTTTTATTCCAGATAAAGTAAACTACTAAGGCAATCACTGCTGCAAAAATAACAAGATGAGGAATAAAGAAACTTTCCAGTGGTGTTCCTTGTAGAATACCCATTTCTTTAAAATTTAAGATGTTACCATTAACTAATTCTTTATATGCAGGATCATGACTACCGATTGGTTGTCCTCCACCAAAGTTATAATAAAGTGTATTGATTCCATAAACTACTAAGCTTGTCCCAAGTGTTACAACGAATGGATGCACATCAAATTTAGCAGTAATAAATCCATTGATTGCCGTAAAAATCGCACAAACCACGATACATGCAAGTGCAGTAACTAACAGTCGAACTGCATCCGGCATTTGATTTAAGAAGAAATCGGGATAGAATGTATTTACCGCAGTCACTGCTTGAAGCATAGATGCAGCAATAACTGTTGCGAATCCTGTAATTCTACCTAAAGAAAGGTCAGTCCCTTGAAGTACGATGATTCCACCTACTCCTAGTGCTAAGATTAGTTTAACGCTTGATTGTGATAAAATGTTGATGAAAACTGGAATTGATAAGAACCCTGGTTCCATCACAATAACAGTAAGTATAAGTGCCCCCATTACAAGGTAGATACCATTGTTAACTAAGAAATTAACGACATCTTCTCTGTTCATATTTTTAAAATTTAATTTCATAATTTTTCTCCTATAAATACTTAGCAGCTAAATTAAAGATTTCTTCTTGACTCGTTTGCGAAGATTCCACAATTCCAGCAATTCTTCCTGAACTCATAACTGCTATTCTATTTGTACACCCCATTAATTCAGGCATTTCTGAACTAACCATGATAATTGATTTCCCCTGATTAGCTAATTGAATCATTAATTGATAAATCTCATATTTAGCTCCAACGTCGATTCCACGTGTTGGTTCATCCAATAAGAGTACATCAGGATTTGTAAGTAACCATTTCCCGATAATAACTTTTTGTTGGTTACCACCGCTTAACTCAGAAATAAGTGATTTTTGACCATTTGTCTTAATCTTCATATTTTTGATTTGCTCATCTGTATCACTAACCATTCTTGCATCATTTAGTTTGAATCCTTCCAAATAATTATGGAAGTTAGCACTGCAAGCATTGAATTTAATATCCGCAACTGGGAATATTCCTGTCGCTCTGCGCTCTTCTGTTAAAAGGGCAAATTTATTCTCTCTCGCCTTAAGTGGTGATGAGTTATCTAACAATCTACCATCCAAGTAAACTTTCCCTGACTCTAACGTTCTAATTCCAAACAAAGACTCAAGTAATTCTGAGCGTCCTGCTCCAACCAAACCATACAACCCAAGGATTTCGCCTTTTCTCACTTCTAAATTAATATCAGTAATCTTAGGTGCATAAGTTGTTGTCATATTCTCGATTTTCAAGAAAACGTCCCCTGGTACATTTGTAATTTCTGGGAATCGATTCTCAAGTCCTCGTCCTACCATCATCGCAACGATTTTGTCTAGATCGAGATCTTCAATTTTTTCTGTTCCAACATACTCACCATCACGAAGTACTGTTACTTCATCACTAATCTCAAATATTTCATCCATTTTATGTGAAATATAAATGATTCCACATCCTTTAGCTTTTAGATTACGTATAATTTTGTATAGTGTTTCTACTTCTTTCTCTGTAAGTGAACTTGTTGGTTCATCTAATACAATGATTTTTGCATCATAACTAATTGCTTTTGCAATTTCAATCATTTGTCTTTGACTTACACTTAAGTCTTGAAGTTTAGCGTTTGGATCAACCGAAACTCCTATTTCATCGAAAAACTTTTTTGTTTCTTCATATTTTGTTTTTTCGTCAATGACAATCCCTTTTTTAGGATAACGACCTAACCAAATGTTATCGCTTACTGTCATCTGTAATATTTGGTTCAACTCTTGATGAACCATTGATACACCATTTTCTAGTGCGTGTTTTGGATCATCAAAGTTAAATTCTTTTCCATTCAAATAGAACTTTCCTTGATCTTGAAAATAAATTCCAAACATACATTTCATTAGTGTAGATTTACCAGCACCATTCTCCCCCATAAGTGAATGAACTGTTCCAGGTCTAACATTTAAGTTAACTCCTTTTAGTACTTTAACCCCACTAAATGCTTTGTGTACATTTTTTATTTCTAATAAATACTCACTCGCCATTTTTCTCACCTCATTTTATAAAATTATTGGAGTATGAAACATACTCCAATAATTCATTTCATCTTAATTATTTGAAATCTGCTACATTTTCTGCAGTAACACCAACATATGGTACACGTACAGCTTTTGTTTCTTCACTTTCGATTACCCAATCAGTACCTTCAGTAACTTCAGCACCATTTGCTGCATTTACTGCTAATTCGATTGTAGCTACCGCTTGGTTAACACCGTCATTTAATACAGTACCGTTCATAGTACCAGCTTCAATCATTGTTAATGCTTCAGCTAATGCATCTACACCGTATAATGGAATTGAAACGTCTGCTTTTTCCATTGCTGCTGCAGCACCAAATGCCATACCGTCATTATTAGCGATTACTAATTCGATTTCATCACCGAATTGAGTTAACCAACCACTTAAGTTAGCTTCTCCATCTGCAGTAGACCAAGTAGCTGATGGTTGCATTGCAAGTTCTTCAACTGCGATTCCAGCTTCTTCAATTGTTTTTACTGACCATTCAGTTCTTGCTTCAGCATCTGGATGTCCAGCTTCACCTTTAAGCATTACGTATTGGATAACACCGTCTCCATTTTTGTCCCATTCAGGATTTGCTTGGATATCAGCTGCCATCATTTCACCTTGAATGATTCCTGATTCAGCAGAGTTAGTTCCTACATACCATACTTTGTCATAAGATGTGATTGATCCATCAGTTGGTTCTTTGTTGAATAGAATTAGTGGAATATCAGCAGATTGTGCTTTAGCAATAACTTCTCCAGCTGCTGCTGGGTCAACTAAGTTGATCGCAAGTACATCAACACCTTGAGTGATGAATGTATCGATTTGATTATTTAATGTAGCTTGGTCACCTTGAGAATCGGCAATTGTGATCTCAGCACCTGCATCAGCTGCAGCAGTTTCTAATGCTGGTTTTACAACACCATTCATAAAGTTGTCAGCACCAGAGTAGATGTTTGCACCGATGACAATTGCATCACCAGTTTCTTCTCCACCAGTTGCTTCTTCAGTACCTTCTGTCGTTGCTTCTCCTTCAGTACCTGTTTCCTCTTGCTCAGGAGTAGAACACCCTGTCATTGAGAAAATTAATGCTGTTGAAAGAAATAATGCTAGTAGTTTCTTCATGTTAATCTTTCCTCCTTGTGTTTGTTAACGCTTACATTCTATGACATTTTAGTTATCTTTGTCAATATTTAATAAGAAAATTAGTATAATTTGTTAAAAGTTTACTAAATTTTTTATTTGATATTCAAATGATTTTATATTTAATAACATAAAAAAAGCCTTTAAAATAGGCTTTTTAGATTCAGTGATTCATATTTCAAAGCAAAGTACACATAATAATTTTACTAAAACAATTGGTAAAATTATGCAATCATTACTCCACCAACTGGACGAATTGATAGGATAAAGCAACTTCCTTCACCAAACAACTTCTCCATACTCGTTGTATATTTTGATAGTTTTTCATGTGGTACGAACGCTTGAATTGTTCCTGCAAGTCCACCACCATGAACTCGCCACGCACCTTCTCCTGCTAAAATTGCTTCACTGATCGCTAAGGCAACTGAAAGGTTTTGTTCATGTGGATGTTTTGCACTATATACATTTTGTAGATACATATATGAGCTTTGTCCAGATTCAATCACATGTTTTAGGAACAATTTCATATCATTTTCTTTTAATGCTTGCACTTCATCAAGTACGCGTTCTGTTTCATTTAAGAAATGATAAGCTCTTAAAAAAGAACGATCACTTACTTTTGCACGAACTACATCAATGTGTGATAAGAAATCTTCCAGAGTGATTTCACTCAATACCTCTTTATTAAATACATGTGCAACATCCTTCATCTCTTTTGGCATAAGACCATATTCATCACTAAGGTCAGCGTGGTCTCCTTTTGTATCTACTAGACACAATGCATATCCACTATGGGCAAAGTCAAACTCAACTTTCTCAACAACTGGATGTTCAGCATCTTTGAAATCAATCGTTACAAATCCCCCCACTGAACAAGCTGTTTGGTCCATGAGTCCACACGGCTTCATGAAATAATTGTTTTCAGCATATTGACCAATTTGGGCAATTTCTACACTTGAAATTTTCCCCTCATTATATAGATGATTTAAAATTGTTCCAATTAGCACTTCAAATGCTGCACTACTTGAAATTCCTGATCCTTTAAGTACTGAAGAATTACATACTGCCTTAAATCCACCAATTTTATATCCTAATTGTTTAAAACGTGCACAAATTCCACGAATAAGTGATTCAGAAGTATTAGCTTCTTCTTGTTTAATACTTAAATCATTTATTTCAACTGGATTAATCACAAATCCCTCTGATACAAATTCTACTTTCACATCGTCTTTGCAGACAACCGCTACCATATCCATGTTAACGCTTGCCGCAAGCACACGACCACGTTGATGATCGGTATGATTTCCTCCTACTTCAGTTCTTCCTGGTGCACTAAAGATATGAAAGTCTTGATCATCAAATTGTTCTTGGGCCCATTCCACAAGTTTTACATATCGTTCTACTTCGTTTGTAACATTTTTTGAACAAATACATTGTTCAATTTTATCATTTAGCTTTCCTTCTTGTAGACAAGCAATTAACTCATTTTTTTTCATTTCTATTCTCCCTCTAATTCATAACGAAACTCGGTTTTATGTTGCATTGTTTCACCCTTTTTCAAAAGAGGAGACTGTGCACAATCATAGTGTATTGCACTTGGATAGTACTGTGTTTCAAAACATACTCCACTACGCTTTGGATAAATCACTTGATTTTTTCCTTTCCCATCAGGTAAGAAGTTCCCTGTATAAAAATGCATACAAGGCATTGTCGATGAGACATACATATTTAACATCCCATTACTTAACTTAGCGAAAGGTCGAAATCCCTCTCCATCTATAACAAAGTTATGATCAAATCCATTTCCTTTACTTAATTGATCATGTTCAATTGAAATTACTTGATTTAATCTTTTTGCTTCCAAAAAGTCAAAAGGTGTTCCTTTAACTTGTTCAATCACATCAAGCGTTTGCCCATTCTCATCGACATGGGCAAAGCGTTGCGCATAGATCTGAACACTTTGATTCATTGCATTTCCACTTTGGTGTCCATCAAGATTAAAGTAAGCATGATTAGTAATTGAGCAAAGTGTATCTTGATCACTCTGTGCTTCAATTTCAAATGTCCAACCATCATTTAATAAACGATAAACGATGACTAACTTCAGTTCTCCAGGATACCCTTCTTCTAAATCAGGACTCATATAACTCATCCTAAGTAAATTTTCTTCAGCTTCTACGCTAAATATCTTTTGGTCAAAACCGACAAGCCCCCCATGAAGTGCATTACCATTATTATTAATTGCTAAATTGTAGTTTTTTCCATTTAATGAAAATTTCCCAGCACGGATACGATTACATACTCGTCCTACTGTTGCCCCCATGTATTGTTCACCACGGATTAAATCTGGGATATTATCCACCCCCAATACTACATCTACATTTAATGGTTTAATTACACATGAATTTACTCGTGCACCATAATCAAGCACTTCTAATTTTATAAAATCATTTTCTAAAATATATGAGTGTACTGCTTGACCGTGAATCATATCAAATAACTGCTTTACCACTCTTTCACACTCCTGTCTTTTATGCAAGCCCTTACATTATCTTATTATAAGTAAACTCTCAACTAAATTCTAGTAATTTATACTAAAACTTTAAAAGTTTACTAAATATTATTGATTTATAGAGTGCATAGGAAAATTTTAACGACACTTTGTATCGATTAATGCCCTTTGTCTTCACATTATCTATGTAATTCTATTAAATTAACTTAATTCGTAATTAACATAATAAAAGTGCACCTCCTAAATTCGAAGATGCACGTTAGTTATTAACTCGTCTTTTTTTGAATGAACGCCACAACCTGATGTGGCAGAATTGGGTGTAAGTCCAAATGTGGATCTACTTCATCATATCGATCAATTTCGATAAAATTCACATCTTGCAATTCAAGATTTGTTTTAAACCCATGTAAAAAATCATAAATCGCTGTGTTATGATCTTGTTCACCAACCACAACAATATTAGGAGAATTATCATCTAAATAATTCCAACTCTTAATCACTTCATTAAAATTAGGGAGTGCGTCCTTGTATAAGAATAGTAAATATTTTGATCCCTCTCTACCGCCGTAGTAAAACGAATGCGCTAAATAAACTTCATTTTGATCATTTTTATACAACATTAAAATGCTATGAAATTCATCAATCGTAGGTAAAACTTTAAATACACTTGCCATAAAATCACTCCTTTTACTACAGTATAGCTTGTCTTATTGAGCTTGTCTAGTGTGTACACATCCTACTAAATGAAACCAAGTACGCTCACTAATTCCTTCTTCACAAGTCCCTAGTACATCCATTTGAAACTGTGAAAGCATACGAATTGTGGCTTGATCCAAATAACCACTGTAATATTGTTGTCCATAACCTAAATAATTCAACATATCTTGGATGAGTAGTACATAGAGCGATGGCTCATTTTCTTTCAACTTGCTTAACTGTTTATGAATTAAACAATTCATTTGACTATCTACATAAATGTGCTCATCAATTTCAACACTTTCCCACTCATCAAAATCTTGTAATTCTAATATTTGGCTGTTGTGTTTAAGACAAATACCTGTGCCAAGATTCAAACCAATTTTAGTTAAATCGAACCCATCTTCACAATGCCTAAACGCTTGCACAACATTGATTTGATTGGGAAATTTTCGCTTCGTTTGGTTGTAGGCCTGCATTGTATCTGTTGTTGTCCATACAGTGGTATAACTCTTATTGTGGCAAAAATCCGCTACTTTTAATGATCTTCCAAATGAGAAAGGCATTGGATCATCAATGTGTCGTCGAAAAACATACATTGTATTACTCAAAGTATCATAAATATAGACATTTATCATGTTTCCACCTCACTCTATATTATGTGTTCTTAAATGAGCGTAGTGGGCAATAACCTAGGCACTCTTTTTATTTATTCACATAACTTATAGTAGGAGGAAGTCAAAATGGATGAACTGAAAATTACTTGTCGTCAAAATAAAAAGGTTGCGGATCGCAGTGAGATACCTGCTTTAAAAATAAATTGTAATGTGAAACAAAAACCTGAACAAACTGCAATTCAAGAAGAAGTACACGAGGATTATGTGTATCGTGAAGTACCTAGTATTCAAGCAATTGACCCATTACCTGAACTTAACTTAAAGCCGGAGGAAACTGTACAAGAATCAGTGTGCATGGATGACACCCCTCCTTTAATTAAAGAAAGTAAGGAGAATACTAAAATGTTAAAAGAAACTTGTTGCAATGCTCACGATGTTCAACCAATCGATGATGAATGCATGGATTTAATTTGCACACTAGAAGAAAAATGCAAAACGCTCATGGTAATTCATGAAGGTGCTGCTATGATTGGAACAGGATGTATGGAATACACAAAATGTAAAACTCATACACATACAATCAAGAAGTATTATCGCTAAGAGCTCATTTGAGCTCTTTCTTTTTCATTAACTTCTCTATTAATAAATCAAAGCTGTGATACCACCAAGCATTACGGACAGCTAGATGATTTGATTTTTGAAATACAACATTTAAACAATAGCCAAAATACAAAATACTACATAAAACATAAATCGATAAAATCAACACCAAAACACTTGAAAGTGGACCATATATACTGGCATAAGAAGTAAAATTTTGGACAATCCAGAAAAAAATTAATCCATAAATCTCAAAGGCAATACTTGCAAAAAACGCTCCAGTCCAGCTTTCTTTGATTGGCCTTTTTAGATAAGTAGTACTATGATAAAAAACTACCAATACAATAAATAATAAAACAGGAATTAAAAACATTGAATTGATTCCCAAAAGTACATATATTGTTGCACAACTTATCCCTAATAAAATAAACAATAGAAACAAGAAAATGCTCTTTATTCGAATTGAGATAGGATTTGGATGAAAATCCTCGTCATTTCCTACAATGACTAAAAAAGAATAAAAACTTTGACTTGCAACACCAATCGAAATTACGATAGTAAAAAGTGAGCTCATCACAGAGAGACGATCTTGTGCCATCATATAATTTACTAATGCTGCGATTAATTCCTCAGGTAAAAATGTCACTAGAACACTCAATACCTGTTGAATATCTAATACATCAATTTGATACAAGTACACAATTAAAAAAAGTGTAGGAAAGACAGTAAGTAAGACGCCATAACTTAAAGCATAACGGAAAAGCCCACCCTCTAATGATGTGAACTTGACAATTGCTTGTATCCATTTTTTCATTGAATCACCAACTTTAGTATGTCCAACCTTACTGAAATTATTTCATTTGTGATACTTTTAAGTTTACTCGGCCATTCGGTAAGAAACTAATCCCCTCTTGAATAAGTAAATCTTGCTGTTCTTCCCATCCTCGAACAAGACTCCCTTGCGAATTGACAACTCGATGGCACGGGAACTCACCATAATATCGACTATTGCCACAAGCTTTCCCAACATGACGTGCATGCTTTGGATACCCCATTAGATTAGCAATTTGCCCATAGGTTGCTACTTGCCCATGAGGTATTTCGTTAACAATAGCTAAAACAAGCATATCAAAATCTTCTCTATTCATTTGATTACCTCTTTTCATTTCTTTATAATAAGTATATAAAACTGTTGAAATCAACACAAGGAGAATTCTATGGCAAATATACTTTGTAGTTTAGATTTAAATACCCTTTTAAAACAAACATTCATTGATTCACTTGAAACACCAGTCACATTTGTTAACATGGATGAAATCACCCAAGATATGTTGGAAGAAGTAGAAGTCATCATCGGTAATGTACCAGTCCACTTAGCGAATCAAGCTCCACAACTCAAGTGGCTTCAATTAGAGAGTGCTGGCGCAGATAGATATGTTACAACACTTAATCCACAAGTTACTCTAACGAATGCTAAAGGAGCATTTGGTCCAGCAATTGCAGAATATGTCATCGCTGGAATATTTCACTTTTATAAAAAGTTTCATCAATACCAACCACAAAGCAGTGCAGCTATATGGCATCGTTTAGCACCAATGGAAACTCTTCAAGGAAAGCGATTATGCATTGTCGGCTATGGAGATATTGGTCAGCAAATTGCTTTACGTGCGAAAGTATTTGGAGCACATATCGATGCCATAACACGGGTTTCTACAAGTGCACCTTATTCTGATAAGATCTACCATATGAATGAGTTAGACATAGTACTCGCTACTGCTGATATCATCATACTTGCACTACCTAACACACCTGAAACATTTCAAATAATTAATGAAAGCACACTTAGAAAATGTAAGAAAAACGCGTTATTGATTAACGTGGGACGTGGGGCAACACTGGATAGTGATGCGCTTCTACGTGTTTTAAATGAGGATTATTTTCAAGGTGTTTTACTCGATGTTGTACATGAAGAACCACTCAATTCAAATCACCCGCTTTGGAAAAATGAGCGCGTAATGATTACGCCCCATTGTTCTGGTAACTACAAAAATGGCTCTACTGAACACCTTGTATTAAAAATTATTTCCGACAACATCAACAACTACATTCATCATCGGCCACTGATCAACATTGTCCAAAGAGAGTTAGGATATTAATCTGATTGATTATTTTTCTTATTTCGCATATAATACTCCTATGGGGCTGTCATGGTTTCGACAGGTGTACGTTTGATTCAAACTGCAGTGGAGTGGTACCCTAAGTACCAAAAAAACAAAATAACTGGAAATAACAGATTATCTTTCGCTGCTTAATAGCCAACATTGTGCTTGCAGCTGTTCACTAACTTTTACCTATAGTCGTTAGATGAGCATAAGAAATATAGGATAAGGAAAAGCGATAAGTCTGATCGCCTTCTCGAAAACTTCAAAGACAAATTCAACTGATTTTCTTGTTTGCTGATTGCGGTTGTCTTATTAAAGTAAACTAAACTGTAGACGTTTGAATGTGGGACTATATTTGGACAGGAGTTCGACTCTCCTCAGCTCCACCAAAAACAAATGAACT
>CAYJEY010000008.1:68307-69945 GCA_964369385.1 uncultured Holdemania sp. | reverse complement strand
GCACTATTTCTAGTACATTCTCACTATATATTAAAGAGGGGTATTCTCCTCATTGATTAATAAATTTCCTATCATTTATTTACCCTCCTGCGTTTCACTTGCCTTACATAATACTAATGTTTCAGCAGCTTATTTTATTGCATCAGAGTATAAAAAAATGCACTATTTCTAGTACATTTATTTTTAATAATTATTGATTAATCGTTATCGTCATCGTCATTATCATCATCGTCATTGTCATCATCGTCATCATCGTCATCGTCATCTGAATCATCATCGTTGTCGTCATAATCATCATAATCATCATCGTTATCATCATCTTGATCATCATTATCTTCAACATCAGTTTCAGTTTCTAAGATTTGACCAGTAGTTGCATCCACGTCGATTGTATATTTAGTGTTTCCAACTTGGAATTCTACTTCATATTCAGCACGATTGTCATCTTCATTTTGTTCAACATCTAATAATATAGTATTTGCTTCAGTTGCTCCAACTGATTGCATTGCGATTGCTACTGCTTGTTCCTTAGTTAATGTAAATACTGCATCATCATCGTTGTCGTCATCATCATTGTCATCATCATTGTCATCATCCATGTCATCGTTATCGTCCATGTCATCATGATCATCGTCATTGTTATCAGTTTCAGTTTTGATATGAGATCCATCAATTGCATTTAACTCAACTTCAAATTCTTGTGTTGCTGTGTCAATTTCAACTTCATATGTTACTAATCCGTTTTCTACGTCGAAATCTACATCAATTTTTGTCGCTTGTTCAGCTCCAACACCAGCATATTGCAATGCTAATGCTTGCGCTTGTTCAGCTGAGATATATTGAGAAGCATTTGGAGTTCCTGTTTGCTCTACAGTTGTGCTTACGTCACGGTTTCCAGATTGGATAAGTAAGTTTAGCTCATTTACTGTTAATGCTGTTAACTCTTCAACTTTTAATGTTGGATCTTGTGCTACGATTTGGTTAATCAGTTGTGCTTTTCCTTCTGAAATATCATAATTTTCTGAAATTTCTTCTGCTACTTCATCAGTACCCATTTCTTGTACTAATACTGAAGCATTTACTGATGCATTGGCAACGATCTCATTAATGTCTTCAACTAATTCTTCAGTTAATTCACTATCTTTTGCTTCACCATCTACACTTACTAAGATTGAATTTTGAACTTCTGTAATGTAACCATTTTGAATCATTGATCCAACGATTGCACTTGTTGCAACACGGATATCAGATCCTGTAAAATCCATATCTGCAACGATTGCTTGTGCATCTGCATTATGTGTTTCAACTGAGATTACTTTTTCATCTTGTCCAACTTGTAGTGTGATACTTGGATTTACATCTAATGCTACTGTTAGGAAATTTTCCTCTGTTGCTGAACATCCTACCACTCCGCTTAATAATAGAGCGCTTAGAGAAGCTGTTGTCATTACTTTTGCCATTTTGTTTGTTTTCATATTTTTTCCTCATCCTTCGTTTTACTTGTTCATTAAGTTAATGCATCAAAGTTTTATTTTATTGCAACTTTTTTAAAACTTTTTTTATTTCTTTTTGAACTGTTTTTGCTTGTTCATTAAGTTAATGCATCAAAGTTTTATTTTATTGCAACTTTTTTAAAAC
>CAYJEY010000008.1:0-68207 GCA_964369385.1 uncultured Holdemania sp. | reverse complement strand
CATTAAGTTAATGCATCAAAGTTTTATTTTATTGCAACTTTTTTAAAACTTTTTTATTTTCTTTTTGAACTAGTCTTCTTTGTTCATAAGGTGAATGCATCAGTTTTCTATTTTATTGCATTTTGGTTAAAATTACCATAGTTATTTTTAATTGATTACTACAACTTATTTAACCAAATTTGCATATTTAATTATAAATCAACCAATTATTTATATAAGTCTTTTAAATTAGTAGTAACTATACAGTTTATCACTTAAAATGAAATTATAAAGTTAACATAAAAAAAACAGATATTCTCTGTTCTTTGTGCTATATATTAGGAAGTACCCCTATAAGCCGATGAATAAAGGGATAAGATAATATTGGTTGCTTATAGCGATACTTCTAATACAATTATATAACACTTATTATATATTACAACACTTTTATTATAAATATTCATAATATTGAATAATATTAGGAATATTTTTACAATTATCGATATATTTTGATTGGAGGATGTATATGAAACGATATTATGTTGTATTTATTGGCCGCGTTCAAGGCGTTGGATTTCGTGCTTTTGTGAAGCTTCAAGCACAAACCCATCACTGTACAGGATGGGTTCGCAACATGTCTAATTTAAATGTAGAAGCTGAAATTCAAGGATCAGCTCAATCAATTGCAGCTTTATTTCAAGATGTGAAGATTGGCAACATGTTCATTCAATGTGATGAGATTGCTTCTAAAGAAATCAGCGTACACGAGAATGAAACCCTGTTTGAGATAAGATACTAGTAACGGTTAGTTCCAAGCTTTGTATTGTATATTAAGCCTGTATAGCCCATATAAACGCTTAGAGCAAGTTGATAGTTCACATCAGAGAATGAAATTGGATTACCTACCGCTACTGAATACTGTTTTCTCATTGTATTCCATGTTGATGGTCCTACAATACCATCAGCGCTAAGTTCAAATCTCTCTTGGAAGTTGATTACTACTGTTTGTGTTGCTGCACCAAAGATGCCATCAACACCAATGAGTTCATAGGCACCAATTTCTTGGTTAATCGCATTTATTGCGAATTGCACAATGCTTACGTCCTCACCACGACTTCCAAGTCTTAGTAATGTTCCAGGATATTCAGGAATAATGTAGTTAGTAGGTACATCGACCCCTGTTGTTTGTTGATAACCGGCAACGAGTGCACTCCATGTTAATCTACCTACAATACCATCTTGAGTTAATCCTGCTAACCGTTGAAAGGCAATCACAGCTGATTTTGTACCTGCACCAAAGTTACCATCAATTGTTACTTTTGGTAATAATGAAGTAAAGAGAGCCATTTTCTGAATAAAGAATTGGATCTCTTGAACATATACATTGCGATCTCCCTCACGTTGAGAAACTCCTGGGTACTCAAAGTTTAAGCGATCATCAATGCCCTCAGAAGTCAATTCAGCAAGTTGTGTAACAGCAACATAGATATAAGAAATCTTATACCATGTTGCATTCCCTACAATCCCATCATCTGTTAAATTAAATTGTCTTTGGAATGTTTCCACTTGTTCCTGCGTTCCACTTCCAAATATACCGTCTACCGGATAGTTAGCAGGAATTAGTGGATAGTTAATTGAAATCCGATTGAGTTGTGTTTGAATAACTGCCACTGCATCATTTCTTACTCCATTTTTCAAATTGAATCCAGGATAAGAACCACTAACTCCTTCAATACGATCTGTCGTTGTAATTTCAATATCACTACCATAATAATAAACTAAAATTTCAAAAGCATTATTTCCATCTTCTGCAAGCGTGACTGTCCCCCATTGTTTCAAACCAGGACACCATGTCTGCTTCCCGTCACAGTACTGGGCAATGAATGGATTAATGCTATTTTTTTGTCGAATGTACTCATTAAAGATATCATCAACGATTTCACTCACACTATCAAATATATTTCTTCCATACACAAAATATTGATCATATGCTGTTGTGTTCGTTATATCAAAGTTATAACCACGACTTCGATACCATTCTGTATATACACGATTTAATAAGAAAGAAATTTGACAATAAATATTTGCTCGTAAGCTCTCATACGGCCAAGTTGGATAAATCTCAGAAGAGGCTACATTTTTAATGTAGTCTTTAAATGTCACTGTTACATTTTGTGCATCATCTTGAGGTGCACCTAAATGAACTGTGACATACTTCGGAATAATCGGATACGCCAGTACATAAGGCACTGATGAAATCACTGGTGCAAGCTCTGCAACAGGCTCATCTGATGGTCGAAGTAAGTTATTATCACCAATACTTACCTCAATTGTTGATACAATATCAGTAATCGGTGCTAAATCAATTTCTTCTAGTGCTGTGATCTCATCAAATATTTGCACACCACGTATAATCATTTCTTCGTAATTCGCTTTTGCTACAAAAATGTCAACAATGGAATAAGGTATTCCTGAGTAATTCTCATCTAAACTATATTGCTTATCAGGGGCACTAATTGATAAGATATCACAATTTCCGTTTTCATCACTTGTTAGTTGTGTTGTGTTTCCACACTGTGGGTCATAAACCTCAATCGTTACTTCAGCCAGTGGTAATGCTTTATCCGCTGTTGTAGTAATGATTTTTAGTTTTCCAAGTCCCATACTCTCACCTCCACTATATTGTATCCAAATCACTGAACAAGATATGGGCATATCACCAAATTTATGATTATTTTAAACTCCGATTTCACACTTCTAAATAAAATTTTTCAATGATAGCGTTTACATGTGATTTTTTTAACAAATGCTATTGCATGTCTCTTTTGATGGTGCTATAATCCAAATGTAAAGAGTTAGTGAATATTTTCACGAGGAGGATATCATGGAAGAAAATAAACTAAATGAAGCACAACTAGAAGTTAATGCACTAGTTGAAAATGCCCTAAAAGCATTAGATACATTCTTAACTTTAGATCAAGCAACAATTGATCACATCGTTGCGAAAAGTTCTGTAGCAGGATTAGACGCACATGGTGAATTAGCTAAGTTTGCCGTATCAGAAACTGGTCGTGGTGTATTTGAAGATAAAGCAATTAAAAACTTATATGCTTGTGAATATGTAGTAAATCACATGCGTCATACAAAAACTGTAGGTGTTATTAAAGAAGATGAAATCGCAGGTTTAACATACATTGCTGAACCAGTAGGAGTTGTAGCTGGTGTTACTCCAGTAACAAACCCAACTTCAACTGTAATCTTTAAAAGTTTAATTAGTTTAAAAACACGTAACCCTATTATTTTTGGTTTCCATCCAAGTGCTCAACAATGTTCAATTGCAGCAGCAAAAGTAATTCGTGATGCAGCAATCAAAGCAGGAGCTCCTGAAAACTGTATTTCTTGGATTGAACATCCAAGCATGGAAGCAACAGCAGCATTAATGAATCATCCAGGAGTAGCTACAATCTTAGCAACTGGTGGTAATGCAATGGTTAAAGCAGCTTATAGTTGTGGTAAACCAGCACTTGGTGTAGGTGCAGGTAATGTACCAGCATACATTGAAACAACTGCTGATATTAAACAAGCTGTAAATGACATCGTATTATCAAAAGCTTTCGATAATGGTATGATCTGTGCTTCTGAACAAGCCGTTATCGTAGATAAAGAAATTTACGATGATGTAAAAGAACAATTTAAAAACTACAATGTTCACTTTGCAACTAAAAAAGAAAAAGAACAACTTGAAATGTTCATGTTTGGTGTAAAAGCAACATCTAAAAACTGTGCTGGTGGAAAACTAAACCCAACAGTAGTTGGGAAATCAGCAGCATGGATTGCTGAACAAGCTGGATTCACTGTAAATCCTCGCACTAGCATCATCATTGCAGAATGTAAAGAAGTGGGAGTTCAAGAACCACTAACTGCTGAAAAACTATCTCCAGTACTTGCTATGTTAAAAGCTGAAAATGTAGAAGATGGATTAGATAAATCAGAAGCAATGGTTATGTTTAATGGTATTGGACATAGTGCAGCAATTCATACAATGAATGAATCACTTGCAAAACGCTTTGGTGAGCGTATTAAAGCTTGCCGTATTATTTGGAACTCACCAAGTACATTTGGTGGAATTGGAAATGTATATAACTCATTCATTCCATCATTAACACTTGGATGTGGATCTTATGGTCATAACTCAGTATCGGATAACGTAAGTGCTATTAACTTGTTAAATGTGAAGAAAATCGGAAGAAGGAAAAATAATATGCAATGGTTTAAAGTCCCATCAAAAATCTACTTTGAAAGAGATTCAGTTGAGTACCTACGCTCAATGCAAGACGTTGAACGTGTATTTATCGTAACAGACCGCGCAATGGTTGATTTAGGTTATATTTCTAAAATTACTGAAATTCTTAACCAACGCCGTAATAAAGTTCAAGTCCAATTATTCTGTGATGTTGAACCAGATCCAAGTATTCAAACAGTAAAAGCTGGTCTTGGTCTAATGGAAGCATTCCGTCCAGATACAATCATCGCAATCGGTGGTGGATCACCAATGGATGCAGCAAAAGGAATGTGGCTATTCTATGAACAACCAGATGTAAACTTCGATGACTTAAAACAAAAATTCATGGATATTCGCAAACGTGCATTCCGTTATCCTGAACTTGGTAAAAAATCTCAACTTGTATGTATCCCAACAACATCAGGTACAGGTTCTGAGGTAACACCATTTGCAGTTATCACAGACAAAGAAGAAAACAAAAAATATCCACTTGCAGACTATAGTTTAACTCCTACAGTTGCAATTATTGACCCTGCATTTACTACAAACTTACCTCCAGTTGTTACTGCTGATACAGGTATGGATGTACTAACACATGCTACAGAAGCATTTGTATCTGTACTTGCAAATGACTTCACTGATGGAATTGCACTACAGGCAATCAAAATGGTATTTGATTACTTACCTCGCGCTGTTGCAAATGGGAAAAATGATCCTGAAGCACGTGAGAAGATGCACAATGCAGGAACACTTGCAGGTATGGCATTTGCTAACGCATTCCTAGGAATCAATCATTCATTAGCTCATAAAGTTGGTGGAGAATACCACACACCTCATGGACGTACAAACGCAATCTTAATGCCTCATGTTGTTCGCTATAACGGGACAAAACCAGAGAAATTAGCTGTATGGCCTAAATATACTCACTACTGTGCGGATGAGCGTTATGCACAAATCGCCCGTACACTTGGATTAAAATTCAATACAGTAGAAGAAGGTGTTGAAGCATTTGCTCAAGCTTGCCATGACTTAGGAGTTGAAGTTGGAATTAAAATGAACTTCAAAGACCAAGGTATTGATGCAGCTAAATGGGAAAGCACTCTTGAAAAATTGGCATTCCTTGCTTATGAAGACCAATGTTCACCTGCAAACCCTCGTTTACCACTTGTAGCTGATATGGTAGAAATTCTAAGAAAAGCTTATTAATTTGATTAAGGAGAGATGATATCTCTCCTTTTTTTATTGAAAATTGCACAATCCGAATCCAATTATTTATTTACATATTTTAGTATGTTAAAATATGTAAATAAGGAGATAATTGTCATGCAAATAAAAAATAATCGAGGATTTACTCTAGTTGAATTAATCATTGTAGTAGCTATTATCGCTATACTTGCTACTGTACTTGCACCACAGTATCTTCAGTTTGTCGAAAGAGCACGGCAATCATCTGACCTGCAAATGGCACAAAACTTTATTGATTCGCTTTACTTTGCGGCTGTTGATCCAGAAGCAGATGTCCCATCGGATGCTGAAATTCGAATTGCGTGGCTAACTGATGGAACGCGTCGCTATGATGGACACATTACGATGGTCGACGATAATAATGTTCCCTTACCAAACGTAAATCTACCTGATTGGGCTATTGGCTACCAAGAAATTGCATTCGATACAATTGAAGTTTCATCGGATACATCCAATGGAAGCCCAGGCGGGTATGGATTTTATGCATTTAGTGATTCTGCTGTCTCTAAAGAAGCAAATTTAGTGATTGTCATTGATATGGCTGCAGGTACAGTAAAAATTCAGGAATCAAGTCGAGCATGGGTAGATGAAATAGGGCTAAATTACAAACTCACAAATTAAAAGTTGTAGCACAATGTGTTACAACTTTTTTATCTAAACAAAAGAAAGCAGTCATCCCACTTTCCCTTTTACTCAATAACCATTTTATAATCACTTTTTTGTTGCGCATGTACCATTTCTACTTCAAGTTCATCTAATAAAGCACTCACTGTAACACCCATATTGGTATGCAAACACATCCCAATTCGCTGCCATGCTTTTACTTGAATTGTAAAGTCTGGCTCCCCAATAACTAAGACTGGTTGTTGCCCTTTTTGTGTCCACAAGAAACGACCACCCAGTTCTCGGTGCAACACCTCAAATACATAAGATCCCGTGAACTTACAAACACCATAAAACTCATCATCTGTAAAATTATTATTACATAAACTCTTTACAAAATAATCGAGCTGCTGAAGTGAGTCAATTGAATAATCAAATTCTTCCTTGCTTCTAGATACCATTTGTACAAAACCGGCTGCGATTTCAGAAACTTCTTCCCTCAATTGCATGATTTTTGCCTCCCGCGCTTATATTTTTATTTTATCACAACACTCTTTATAGTTAAATCTTTATTTTATATACATTAACCAATAAATTCTCTTTACATTATATTCATTTACTTACTAACTATGCTACAGCATAAAATAAAAAGCCAAATGGCTTTTTATATAAATTGATCTAAGTTTTCTATTAGTTTCTTGCGATTCATTTCATCTAAGGCAAAGTGGTGTGGTCTTGCGAATGCCTTAATATCATTGTCATAATATTGTCCACTCGCTTCTTTAAACTCATCGTCCAACATTGCTCTAACTAGAATATCTGCTCCAATACTTAAATCATAACCTTGTCTTCCATAAGCTTCTTTTACCATTTTGCTTCCCAAAAAAGATTTTGGATTAACTGAAATAATATTGTATTTTGTTAATTTCTCTAATTCCATTGACCACATAATTAAAGCTAGTTTGCTTTGTGCATAAGCTTCTTGCGCTAAGTTAATTGCAGCAAATGAATTCACATTTACATCTGTCTGAGCTGCAGATGCAACATTCACAATTCGTCCTTGGGGATTTAGGTAAGGTAGTAATTTCTTAGTTAAAATATAAGGTGCAATTGTATTCACGGCAAAGCGTACATCTATGTGATCTACTGTACTTGGGTTTGGTGTTACAAAAACACCTGCATTGTTGATAATTCCATCGAGTTGGACATTTAACTTCACAATCTCTTCAACCATTTGATGAACTTCCGCTAAAATCGATAAGTCTGATTGAATACTGATTAGTTCTACCTCAGGATTAATTTCCTTAAGTATCTCACAAACTTTCATCAATTTTGTCTCATTTCTACCATGGATAATGCATCGGTGCCCCTTCTTTGCCAACATCTTCACTGTTTCTAATCCGATGCCATCAGTTGCACCTGTTATAAGTATTGTTTTCATTTGAATCTCCTATATATTTGCGCGTCGATAAGAAGAGTTTAATAACTCAGGATCAAGCTCTTTTATCTTTTTATCAATGTATTCAAGTATTTCTTTTTTTGCAGAAAGTGGTGCATTGAAAGGAATTAAGTTATAGTTATGCCCTCCAAAGAAGTAAGCATCAAAATCTAGTAGTTCAATCAACATCTTTTCTTCTTCGATTTTTTCAAGTTCAGTACACTCAATAAACTCTCCATCTTCTACCATCTTTTCAAGTGGCGTTCCTTTTGACACTGAAGTTGTCATTAAGGACACAAGATATGGTGGGAATTGATTTAACAACTTTGCTGTTTCTGTGATATGCACCTCACCATTGCCTTTACCCGCTACTCCAGTCATGATGATTGCATCCCAATCAAAACCTGCTGCAACAAGTTTCTCAATATTTTCATAGGCTTCATTTACATTAAAACCTTTGTTCATCTGTAAAATAGCAGGATCATATGCTGACTCAAGTCCCACATGAAGCTCATTAAACCCTAAGGCTCTAAGTTCTTTTAACTCTTCTAGTGTCTTAGTTTTAAGACTCTTGATTGATGCATAACATGTTATTGTTTCTACTTGTGGTAAATACTTACGAATCATCTTTCCAATTTCTATCAATTTTGCGCTCGCAAGAATAAACGGTTCTCCATTTACTAGAAATATACGATCGATGTTCTTGTTGTGACTTGCCAATTCTTTTAAATCTTCTTCTACATGAGCTAGTGGTGATACTTTGAAGGGTGTTTCTCTATACATAGTACAGAAAGAACATTTGTTGTGGGAACAACCTGCAGTAACTTCCAGTAAAGGTGTTGCTGCTTCAATTGGATGTCGGTAAACTTGTCCTGTGTAATGCATTTTATCTGCCTCCTCTACAACTATTTAAAGCGTGTAAGTTCTTCCACAGCTTTGCGAGGTGATGTGGCAACAGATTCATCTGGGTATCCGAATGTGATTAGTGTTGCAACTGTTTCTCCTTCAGGTAAGTCAATGATTTCTGCAATTGATTTGTCATCAATGACACCAAAAATACATGTTCCTACTCCTTTTTCAAATGCTGCAAGACAGAATGTTTGACATGCAATCCCAGCATCAAACATTTCCCATGCATTCGATTTAGATGTCGCAAAATCATCTTTTTCTAAATCAAGTTTTCCACTTTTACCTTGAACATAACTTAGTACTAATATATTTTTGGCATTCTCAAGTGTTGCTTTATTATAGATAAAATCATTGACACCCTCTTTTGCAATACGGGCAATAATTTCTTTATCTGAAATAAAGTTATAGCGTGCTACTTGGAAATTTGCCCATGATGGTGAAAACCTAGATGTTTCTACAATTTCTTCTATTAGTTCTCTTGATACTATCTCGTCTTTATATTTACGAATACTTCTTCTATTTTTAATCATTTCTACTGCGTTCATTTTTTTCTCCTTTTTTGATAATTTCTTTATCTGTATTCATTCTATGCTTTGTGATTAGTATTATCAATTATGGATATTTTTATCCCTATGGACAAAATTGTCCCTAGCTTATTCACATCTGATTTTTGCATACTGATGAACCATGTTATATTTATTCCCCCAATTTGTCAATGCATTGAGTAACGGCAATACCTCAGCACCGATTTCTGTAAGGGAATATTCTACTCTAAGTACCTTTTCTTTAAACTCTTCTCTACTTAATATACCATTGGTCTCTAACTCTTTTAACTCCCGTGAGAGTACTCTTTGACTAATATCAGGGATAAGCCGCTTTATTTCACCATATCTTAACCTCTGACTATTTCCGATATGAAAAATTATCAATGGTTTCCACTTGCCCCCAATAATATCTAGAGTCAACTCCATATTGCAATTAAACACTCTTAAACTCTCCATTTTATACCTCCATAAAATCACTATCTTGACTCTCTCATCACTATTTTAGCATAATCTTGCTTATGACTAAACTTAATCTCTTTAATAAAAAAGACCACTCAATAAGGAGCAATCTAATTTATTTGAATGACAATTTAGTTCACCATCTTCTAAAAAACAAACTTATTAATTATGAACAAACATGCATTCTATCAAGGACAACTTCTCAACTTCTTGCAATTCTTACTCAAATTCGATACTTGTGTAATTTTCTACTAAATTTGGTAATTGACTACTGTCGCTCACCCCTGTCTTCTTCAGTGAAAGGTAGCTTAGCTCTAATAAGTTATTTAATGGTGATACATCTGTTAACTCATAGTTTTGACCTAGGTACAATCGATTTAAATTTTCTAATCCTTCCAAGGCAGAAACATCACTTATTCCATTTGTACTAAGAGATAGAAATTCTAAGTTTGTAAGACTTGCAAGTGCAGATATATCACTGCATGCATTATTATAAAGTGTTAAGCTTTCAAGACTTGTGAGCTTGGATATGCTTTCAACATCGTTGAATGAATTACCATTATTACTACCAAGATCTAACAATTTTAAATTCTCTAGACCTACTAAACCTTCGACAGAACTAATGTTGTTGTGATCTAATGTTAGTTTTTCAAGATTCGTAAGACTATTCAGTGCTGAAACATCGCTAATCTGATTCATAGTAAAATTAATCACTTTTAATTCATTGAGTTCACTCAGCGCCGAAATATCACTAATCTGATTTTTTCCAATATATATCTCTTTTAGGTTCGTACAGTACTTTAAATCTTCTAGAGTTGTGATAGTTCCTTCTTCTACATAGCCCATACTTGTATAATTAAAGTACATCTCATCTGTTTCATACGGATGCAAAGCATTCCCACCTATCGCAATCACTTTTATTAGTTCCATGTGCTCTTTTTTTATCTCTCCGACTGAAAGATTCAAATACTCAGCGAGTAATCTTTCTAATTCTTTGTCTACAAAAGTTAAAGGAGCAGAATCTTCATCAAACTCTACATGTTCATAGATATCGTATCCTTCTTCTCTTCTTTCAAAAGTAAGTGCAACAGAACGTGTATCAAAATATACTGCATCAATATATCTAATGTTTACATAGAGTGTATTCAAATCTGGTGTTAGGTGTATTTCTCCACCTGCATAAATTCCTCCCCATTCTCCAAAAAATCCTAGAGTAGAATCATAATTATTTAAAAACCATTCTCCGTTCCCTTGCATATTTAGGTTGATAGTCCCCCCTTGATTTGTAGTCGTCATTGTCGCATAAGTATTTTCTGGCACGATTTCCACGCCGGCATCAAGTGAGTATATGACTGTATCAGTGGCAACCCAGTATTGTGTTTCACCTTCATCTCCATAGAAATCAGCTTTTTTTCTTTCTAGAGCATCTCCAGAAAAATAATAATATTCGCCTTCTTCCCAATAATTTTCCATTGAATTTGATACATAAACACCATCGAGCTTATCTTTGATTATATATATTGTTTTATAATCACCTTCAATAGTCCCTTCTTCAAAGAATATCGCTTCACCATACATTGTTTCTGATTCAGCTATAAATGCATAGCCATTTTGATATTCATTTTCACCAAAAAAGGTAAAACTTACTCCACTTTCACGATAAGCTACGTCAATGTAATCACCACTAGGGTTAGCTAGCTCAAAAGCGAAATATGGTTCTTCATCTTCATTGATTAGAGTTAAGCCCGCAAGATTATCGCCTTCACTACTTGATTCCTCATTATTGTCAGAATTATTCTCGACAACATCTGTATCTGTATCATTTTCTAAAACTTCTTGATTTGAACATGCGGTAGACAAGAATAATGCGGCTGTTAGAAACAATAAGCAAATCAATTTTTTCATATTCAACATCCTTCCTATGGAATCCACCATCTTATATGCTTGATTATATCATAATTAATAAAAGAACAATAAATTTCAAAAACACAATAACAATTCTAAAATTAATAGTATCATCACTATGTTTTAATTTTTTAATATTTGTAGCAACAAGCTTAATATAAATCTTCTATCTGCTGGTAATGATAAGTATCCACATGAATGAAATCACTAATTAACTCAAGGGTGCCATCATGTTTAGTGAGTGTAAATGTTTTGATATGCTCGCTATTTCCGCCATATCCTTCTCCTCCATAAGTGTTAGGATAGTAGACTTCAAATTCATATTGATTTTCCTGTATTTTGTTTATGGATATGACTTTGCCTGGTAAAATACCGCCAGCATCGCGAAGACCATAGTTGAATATTGGTTGATTATTATCTGAGTATCCAAAATAGATAAATGTAGATGGCATATCTATATTCTCATAAAAACCAGCAAACTGATCAAAATCCATTAACCCATTTCCTTCACTGTACTCAATCTTACTATCTTCATGATAACTAAAAGCAGTATCTTTATCATTTCCAGCATAGTATTTAGTATCATTATTAACAAAACTTAAATAGCCAAGATTTTCAAAGACTAGCATCGTCTCCGTCCCATTTTCATATTCAAAGCTTATTACACCTTCATATGAATTTCTGATATCAATAATAGTATTACTCTGTGATATTCCACCATTCCAATATCCTATTTCAAAGATTTTATCACTTCCATCATAATAAAAATGATAATATTCTTCATTAAAATACGAAGTCCAATAACCTAAAAGAGATTCAAAGCTTTGAATAACTAACTCTTCTGAGTGTACCGGTTCTCCATTAACAGGTATCGTTGTTGTGCTAGTTGTAGAAATTGTAGTCGAGCTAGTTATTGTAGTTAGATCAGTAGGCAATGCAGTTTGATTGCTTTCTATCGAATCAATTTGAGCATTCTTTGAGCACCCATTAGATATAATAAAAAACAATATTATTATTAATTTTTTCATCATTTTCATCCTCCTCACTATATATAAATATGTTACCATATATAGTATTGAGATTAAATTTTATATTTAATTAATAACCGGCATGATTATAAAATTTTATTAGTCATTGTCATCTTGTTCACCTTACATGACATTGTGTGCATATTTTACCTGCTTAATTATATCTATAATTCAAGTAGTTTTATGCCTATTTGTATATAAAAGTGGCGACCACCTTTATTGGTAGCCGCCGAGTTTTTAATTTCAAAAATTTATCATACCGACATTCGTATATGGAAGAATACTGTTTCTTACAATATTTGAAGAGATAATTAATGATCCTTAGGTGCTGAATGTAAGCTTATTACAGCAAGTGAGAATATAACACTTCTTGTTAGTGTAGAAAGTGCAATAAGTTTCGTGCTGACAAATACCATACCAGCCAGTGTTGCAACTATCCCAGAAAAGAAAAAGTAAAAATAATTATAATGGCGTGCCCGACAGGAATTGAACCTGCAACCTTCTGAATCGGAATCAGATGCGCTATCCGTTTGCGCCACGGGCACATAAGAAAATCATAATGGATAAGTAGTTTTATGTCAACCTATTGAAAATAGTTAACTAAGTAATATTTAGCATGGTATAATATATAATGCATTGGAGGTTAATATGAAAATTATAACACAACTAGATCGCAAAACATTTGATGAGTTTGTCTTAGCACATCCCTCATCGCACTATGGAAAAACCTCAATGTGGGGAGCTGTGAAGCAAAGACAAGAAAATGCTAAAATCATTTATGCAGGTTTATATCATGAAGAAGTGCTCATTGCTACTGCGCTACTCCTTGAATTTAAAAAATGGGGTGTGAAATATTGGTATATCCCTTGGGGATTATGCATAGATACTGCGAATACTACAGCATTGCAATATTTCCTTGTGGAACTAAAACAATTAGCACAAAAGCAACACATCGCTTTTATACGAATTGATCCAAATATTCGTCGTGACCAAAACGAGCATCTCACTGAACTCTTTCAAAAATGTGGCTATCAGCATAAAGGATATGGTTATGGCTATGATGGAAGTTGGTCCAATCGTTATACCTTGATGATTGACTTACACCAAGAGGAATCACAAATTTTAAAAAATATGACTTCCACACGTCGGTCTGCGATGAAGAAACTAGATGTATATTGCATTGAAACACAAATCAAGACGACACAAGACATTGATATTCTATGCTTACTTGAGACTGACTTAGCGATAAATAAAGGATTTAAGCCTCATACGCCTGATTTTTTTAAGGCTATCATGGAGGAATTCCCTGATCATCATATTTATGCTGTTTCTACTTTAAACATTGAAGCTTCCATTGAAAAAATTTCACAAGAATTAGCCTCAAAAAAATATCAAAAAGATCCTGAGGCCCGCGCAGCCAAAGAGAAAATTATTCAAGATTTAAACCAACTTAAATCAAAGTATGGTATGCATGTTGCGATTGCCGCAGGTTTATTTTTATATGATCAGCATATGAGTTGGGATCTCTACCTTTATAAGCGTAATGATTTTCAATTTATCAATGGAACTGATGCTATTCATCGTTTTATGATTAATCAGATGAAAGAGCGTGGTGTTCAGCTTTATGACATGTGTGGTTTCTCTGGAAGTACAGATGTCAATGATCCTTACTATGGACTCTACATGTATAAGTCATCATTTGGTAGTCAAATTGTTGAACATCTTGGAGAATTTAATTGCATTGTGGATACCAAAAAAAGTGTGCGTTTTGAAAAATACAGTCGCTTATTCAAAAAAATAAAACGAAGAATTAATTATTATCGTTATAAGACAAAATAAAAATGGGCATGAGCCCATTTTTATTTAACATTTTGTAGTGACCTACAAAATTTCTTATATACAATAGCGAAACAAATGAATTCACAAATCGTTGCCATCGTCCAGCTAATTGGGTATGAGACAAATAATGTACCAAGTGTTGGATTGAGCGGAAACACAAACAAAACCCATACAATTCTAAATCCACATACGACAATCAGCACAATCAACATCGGTGCTAGTGAGTTACCAAGTCCTCGAATAAGTCCACAGATTACTTCCATGAATCCACAGAAGACATAGAAGGTACAAATATAACCCATTTTGATTAATCCAACCTCGATTACTGCTGGGTCTTGGGTATAGATACGTAGTAATGGTTCCCCCAGTACATATGCCCCAATCCCAAGTACTAAACCGATTATCACAACTAAAATCGTACTATATTTAAATACAGAAATGATACGTTCTGGTTTTTTAGCCCCAACATTTTGACTCGTAAAACTTAATGCTGTTTGATAAACAGAGTTCATACCAATATAGATGAATCCTTCGATATTTCCTGCTGCTGTGTTGGCAGCCATCGCAACAGATCCAAATGTATTAATGGAGGATTGAATCAATACATTTGAAAAACTAAAGAGTGTTCCTTGCAGTCCAGCTGGTAAACCTATTTTTAACATCATAATGAGTTTTTCTTTATGAATTTTAAATTTATCTTTTTGTAGTCGAATTGCTCCATCACTTTTAATTAATGCATTTGTAACAAATACAGCTGATATTACCTGGGAAATGGCAGTAGCACTGGCAACACCAGCTACCCCCATATTAAACACTATGACAAAGATTAAGTTTAAACACACATTCGCCACTCCTGCAATTGTCAGATAATATAGTGGACGACGTGTATCTCCCACAGCACGAAGTACTGCAGCGCCAAAACTATATACCATAAATGCAGGCATGCATAAAAAGTAAATACGCATATACAAAACTGATTGAGAAAGTACATCAAGGGGAATCCCCATCATGACAAGTAATGGTTCAGCAAACGCCAATCCAACAAAAATCATAATAACTCCACCATACAATGCCATTTTAATTGCAGTATGTACTGTCTGCTCAATGTCCTCATAACTTCGTGAACCAATATATCTTGCCACCAATACACTTGTCCCAATAGACAATCCCATAAATAAATTAATTAGTAAGTTTGTAAGAGCATTTGTCGATCCTACTGCTGCAAGAGCAGTTGATCCACTGTATTGACCTACTACGACGATATCTGCCGCATGGAAAAGTAATTGAAGCACCCCTGTTAATAATAATGGTAAACCATATGATATCATGCGTGGCAAAATTGGTCCATGAATCATATCCACTGTATATGTCCTTTTCATATTCTATCCCTTTAATCTAATCCATCTTATCTTTCATTCGCATTGCATAATTTTGTACAATAATTCCTTTGATTAATTCAAGTTGAAATGGTGAAGAAGCTTCGTACTCAACAGTTTTATATACAAGTACCTCATCAAATAAATCATCTGGTTTCATTGCCCCATTGCTCGTAATTAAAATTATACGAGGTTTATTATTTTTGTCGAAACGAATTTGTCGAATATATGGATGGAAAAACATTCCCATCGATGAGAAAATAATAATTAAATCATCACGGTCTGTTCTCTCTAAAAAATCATTCTGCTGCTGAAATGAAACTTTAGTGGTAATCATTTTTCTAAACAACAACATGTCATTTTGTAAGCCCATTGCTACTGATTCTGCATTCAACATGCCAAATGCTGCAATACGCTGATAATTCATCAAATCATCGACAATGCGTTCAACCTTTTCATAATCAATACCTTCTTTGACTAGTCGAATCCCCTCTTCTACTTGTTCAATATATTGGGTAGTGTTTAATTGAAAATCACTTGTTTTTCCTATAATGTGATAACTATTCGTGGTAGGTTCCATGAGTTGTCTAAGCTCACTAAAATCACGAAGCCCGATTTCTCGACAAAAACGACTTACTGAACTATTCGATACAAAACAAACACGGGCAAGTTCGACAATGTTCATCTCTCTAACTTCATCTATATTTTCAAGTATATAACTAGCGATACGACAATTTGTTTCATCTTCATGAGTACTACTTAATAGCGAAAGTAATAAAACTTTTAATTTATTATTCATATGTCACACCTACCTAATAAAATATATTATACTCCAATAAAATGAAGATACAAGATGAAACAAAAAAAATGAGAAGATTTTCTTCTCATTTTCTGAAAATTATTTCACGTTGTAAAATGCGTTAATTCCTTGGTATTCAGCAATTGGACCTAACTCATCTTCAATACGGATAAGTTGGTTGTATTTTGCGATACGGTCAGTACGGCTCATTGAACCAGTTTTGATTTGTCCACAGTTTAACCCAACAGCGATATCAGCGATTGTAGTATCTTCTGTTTCACCAGATCTATGAGATACAACACAAGTGTATCCAGCTTTTTTAGCCATTTCGATTGCATCGAAAGTTTCAGTTAATGTACCAATTTGGTTAACTTTGATAAGGATTGAGTTTGCAATTCCTTTTTCGATACCTTCTTTAAGGATTTTAGGGTTTGTAACGAATAAATCATCACCAACGATTTGGATTTTATCTCCTAAACGGTCAGTAAGTTTTTTCCATCCATCCCAATCAGACTCACCAAGTCCATCTTCGATAGATACGATTGGGTATTTTTCACACCATTCAGCATACATTTCGATCATTTCTTCAGTTGTTTTTGTCCCTTGTCCAGATTTCGCTAATTCATATTTATCAGAACCTTTTACATGGAATTCAGAAGCAGCAACGTCCATAGCGATTGCAACATCTCCTGGTTTACCTTCTTTTGAAGGGTTATATCCAGCAGCTTTGATTGCTTCAACGATTAATTGTAAAGGCTCTTCATTTCCATCGTTACAGCTAGGTGCAAATCCACCTTCATCTCCAACGTTAGTGTTGTATCCTTTACCTTTTAATACTTTACGTAAGTTGTGGAAAATTTCAGATCCCATACGTAATGATTCTTTGATATCACTAGCACCAACTGGCATAATCATGAACTCTTGGAAATCAACTGTAGAGTCAGCATGGCTTCCTCCATTGATTACGTTCATCATTGGAACTGGTAAAGTTTTACCGTTGAATCCACCAAAATATTTATATAGTGGCATATCGTAGTAATCAGCAGCTGCGCGAGCACAAGCCATTGAAACACCTAAAATAGAGTTTGCTCCTAATTTAGATTTGAAATCTGTTCCGTCAAGTTCTAACATAACTGCGTCGATTCCATTTTGGTCTGTAACGTCCATTCCTAATACTGCATCAGCAATAATGTCATTTACATTACTTACAGCTTGTAATACACCTTTTCCTAGGAAACGAGTTTTGTCTCCATCACGTAATTCTAAAGCTTCTCTTTCTCCAGTAGATGCACCAGATGGTACCATCGCGCGTCCAAACGCACCTGAATCTGTTGTTACTTCAACTTCGATTGTTGGATTACCGCGTGAGTCGATCACTTCACGTGCATAAACATCAATAATACTTGGCATGTAATAAATTCCTCCTATGTTATTTAATGCAAGTTAATTATAACTCAAAAAAAGCTATAAATAAAGGCTAAAATGATGCTTGAAGGTACTTTTTTTATGTTTGTTTAGGGCTTTTTTTATGTAATCGTTTTCACATGTGAAATAAGGCCATTTTTACACATTTTTTGGATCTCTAACTTGTAAATATTTAAAGCCCCACAAGATAAAAATAAGTGGCCAATTTGTACGACATGCTTCAGTAATTTTAAGTAGATTTTCTTGTGTAAAAAAACTTGCAAATCCGCTTCCTATAAATAGTATTAAACTTATCATTAAGAATATTTTCATAGTATCCCCCTTTGTCTACATTAAATCGAATCTTAAGTAAGAAATATGTCGAAAAAAAACACTCAATCGAAATTGAGTGTTAATCACTTATTTTGTTGCGTTAATAATTGCTTCAAATGAATCAGCTTTTAGTGATGCACCACCAATAAGTGCTCCATCGATATCAGCCATAGACATGTATTCTTTGATGTTTTCAGGTTTAACTGATCCACCATATTGTACACGCACTGCATTTGCAGCATCTTCACCATACATTACTTTTACTTGATCACGTACGATACGGCAGCATTCTTGTGCGATTTCCATAGTTGCTGATTTACCTGTTCCGATAGCCCAAATAGGTTCATATGCGATTACAAGTTTAGCAGCACACTCAGAACACATATTTGCAAGACCACCAGTTAACTGAGAACGGATAACCTCTTCAGTTTGACCTGCGTCAAATTGAGCTTCTGTTTCTCCGATACATAAAATAGGAGTCATTCCTGCTTCTAGTAAACGAACAGCTTTTTTATTTACAGATTCATCAGTTTCATTGAACATTTGACGACGCTCAGAGTGACCGATAATTACGTGAGTAACTCCGATTTCTTGTAGCATTTCAATGCTTACTTCACCAGTATATGCACCACTTGCCTCATAATGGCAGTTTTCTGCAGCGATGATTAAGTTTTTTGCAGTATTTACACAGTCTTTTAATGCAGTGAATGGAGCACCAACCCCATATTCTGCATTGTCATGTAGTTTTGGTTCAATTGCTTCAATAAACGCTACTGCTTCAGCGCAAGTTTTGTTCATTTTCCAATTTCCAACGATAATAGGTTTTCTCATTAATTTTTCTCCTGAATAATTGCGATTCCTGGTAATTCTTTTCCTTCCATATACTCTAGTGAAGCTCCTCCACCTGTAGAGATATGAGAGAATTTTTCTTTAAATCCAAGTTGGATTGCAGCTGCAGCTGAATCTCCACCACCAATTACAGTAGTAGCACCTGGTAGTTCAGAAATTGTTTTGCATACTTCTTTTGTACCTGTTGCGAATTTTTCCATTTCGAATACACCCATAGGTCCATTCCATACAACAGTTTTAGCCCCTTCAAGTGTTTTTGCAAACAGCTCGATAGTTTTAGGACCGATATCCAGACCCATCCACCCCTCAGGGATTGCACCTGTATCACAAAGTTGTACATTTGCATCTTCTGCAAATTTATCAGCACATACATTGTCTACTGGTAATACGATTTGGTCTTTCGCTTTTTCTAAATATTCTTTTGCAAGCTCAACACGGTCTTCTTCTAATAATGAACTTCCGATAGCTTGCCCTTGAGCAGCCATAAATGTATAAGCCATTCCACCACCAATGATGATTTTATCAGCTTTTTTAAGTAAGTTGTCAATAACAGCGATTTTGTCAGAAACTTTTGCACCACCAATAATAGCAATGAATGGACGTTCTGGTGTATCTACTGCTTTTGCTAACATTTCTACTTCTTTTTGTACTAAGAATCCACACGCACTTGGTAAAATCTCAGCAATTCCCACTGTAGAAGCATGTGCTCTATGTACTGATCCAAATGCATCAGATACAAATAATTCACCCAATTTAGCCCAGTAAGCTGCTAATTCAGAATCATTTTTACTTTCACCTTTTTCATAACGAGTGTTTTGAATAAGTACGATTTCTCCATCATTCATTGCTGCTACTGCTGCTTCTAATGCTTCTCCACGAGTTTCTGGTACGAAAGTCACTTTAGTATTTACTACTTCCGCTAGTCGCTCAGCAACTGGAGCCATGTTATTTTTCTTTTTCCCTGCTTCACATTTTTCAGGATCTTTGTGATCAATTTTCCCTAAATGTGACATTAAGATTACTTTTGCACCATTTTCTACTAAGTGATTGATTGTAGGTAATGCTGCTTGAATACGGTTGTCATTTGTAATTTTTCCGTCTTTAAGTGGAACGTTAAAGTCAACACGAACGATGACACGTTTCCCTTGTACATCTAAATCACGAACTGTTTGTTTAGCCATTTTAAAATATCCTCCTATGCAATGAAAATTATATCATTTTTTACTTGTCGAAACAATCACAAATTAACCTTGATTCAACATTTCTATCATCAAATTTATAGTGAAATTTCTATTATTATCTAATGGCTTTAATAGTTGACCTTATTTAGTTTGCTGGCCTTGAAATCAATTCTTCACTTGGAAGATATTCGATTAATCCGTGTATTGACTTTGTTTCAATCACCTGCATAAGTTCACTTGTTTTTTCATCGTAAATTGCGCTGCCTTCAATAAAGATGGATACTGGCTTTTCATGACTTCCAACTAGCTCAATTAAGGCAAGACTTGCAACTTCCATAGAAATGCCATCAAAGTCATACTGGCTCACCCTGCTTGCATATTCTGGATTTATAATTTCAATGTATTCTACTTGATATGCATGATTCCCATAAATAGTCACTTCAACATCACCGACAATGTTCACTTGAATATAGCTTTCGTGATTTTGGTTGTGATAATTCATCCAGCCCAATCCTGCAACAACACTTATCATCACAAGTGAATAAATAAATGCTATGTTACTCCATATTTCTTCTTTTTTCATCAACCTATACCTCGCTTATCATATTAGGATAATGTATAAGTTCATCTTTTTATTGCAAAAAAGAGACTAATTTTTAAATTAATCTCTTTTCGTGTAATTTTGATTATCCAACAAGTATGAGCAAAACTCATTAAATGGAAGTGGACGTGAGAAGTAGTAACCTTGGATATAGTCACATCCGCAGGCTTCTAAATACTCTAAATCAGCGAGTTCCTCTACACCCTCGGCAACAATTGTCGCCTTCATTGCCTTCATTCCTGACACAAGATGTTCAAAGAATTGACGACGCATTTCATCTTTAAATGCCGTTAATAGTAAACTACGATCTAACTTGATAATATCAACAGGTAAACTTAAGAATAGGCTAATGTTTGAGTATTCAACACCAAAATCATCCAGTTCAAATTGAAATCCTCTATCACGAAGTTGATCCATTACTTTTGTCACTCGATTCGCATTTGATACAAGGGTACGCTCAGTAATCTCAATTTTAATGTTTGAAGGATGGATGTTGTACTTTTGAATTATATAGTCTAAACGTTCAACTAAATTTTCTTGCATGAATTGAAGATAAGGAAAGTTAATCGAAATTGACTTCAACACAAAGTTCTCTCCATATGTCTTAACCATTGTGCGATAATCACGGCACACTCGCTCAAATATAAGATAAGTCAACTCGACAATTAAACCTGATTCCTCAGCTAATTGAATAAACTGATCTGGATAGATTAAATCTTTTTCATTTTTTCTTAGACGAACTAATGCTTCAGCTTGGCTGCAACATTTATCCTCAACAGAATAAATAGGTTGATAGAACACTACAATATCATCTTCCATAATTGATTGTCTAAGTTTCTCAATCATATTACTGCGGAAATTCATCTTATCGCGTATGGAAATATCATACATGTATGTTTCATGTTCACCACTATTCTTAAGTGAGAAGATTGAGTAATCTGCTGCAGAAATCAATGATTTAACATCTCTACCAAACTCAGGGAAATCAACTCGTGTATAAATAATAGTCAAGTTTATTGTATGTTCCTCGATTTGAATATCACTCGATAGTGTTTCAATCATTTGGTCAATAGTGTCTAGTTTATGCATACGATCTGGTGTATACAAAATCGCAAACTCATCTCCACTATAGCGATAAACAGCTAAGTCTTTACATAATTTTTCTAGTCTACCACCAAATTCTTCTAGCAAACTATCACCTACTGATAACCCTAAGTTTTCATTGATTCGCTTGAAATTACGTAAACTCACTACAACCATAGCAAACTTACGCTTACCTCGTACCTCTTGCAACATATCAAGAATCATCGAATCACGATTATTCAAACTTGTAAGTTTATCTTTATGAGATATCTCCGAGCGAATATACGTTTGTAGGATAAGTACTGCAACAACTGCAGTTGTCCCAGTTAAGATAATCTCTGGCAAAACAAACTGAACACCTAAGATCCCTGCTACCCCAATCATCGTACAAACTAGTGTGATAGCTTTTTCTCTACCAATTATACGATAATATTTCACAATGACTCCTAAAATCCCTGCAAAGTAAACAGCGATCACAGCATAAGGTAGAGCATAGAAAGTAGTACGTATATAACCTATAGTTGGATGAATTTCAAAGATATAACCATAACTTGCATTCATAATGATTATCGCTGTATAAACTACATAAGGAAGCCAAGCAATACTCCACTTACGCATCTCTTGTGAGTCTTGGCGACGATACGTAAGCAAGGAAATCACAAATCTAAAACAGGTCACTACCGGAAGTGGCAACGAAATGAAATATAGTGTGGTAATGATCTCCACAAACCAAATTGGATATAATTGAAAATATGCTGTCACAAAAGTAGAGCTTATTGTCATTATAATCGAAAGAAAGACAAACATATACGTAATTAAGAAGATACGCCTTCTTTGTGTATCAACTGTTTTGTCTTCTTTAGCATTAATAAAAAAGATAAAGGCAAACAGTAATGACACTATCTCTGCAGATAAATTCCAATTCATACTTTCCCCTCCAACTCTTATAGCTAATTCATCGAATAATTTTATATTTAATTATAAATACAATATCCTATATTTTGCAAGGGTTTTTAGTAAAAATACTACATTAAAAAACTGGTTAAATGTAACCGGCATGAAATTTATAAAAAACAAGTAAATTGCGTATATAACTCATTTCCATTTGAAATTCCAAGAAACTGATTTAACTCATTTGGCCCATGTGTATATTTATCATAGTAGTAGATTGGTAAAGCTTGATTTTGGTATGCAATTTTTAATTCATCGATATATTTCCAACTTAAACTAATTTGTTCCCAAGATGTAAACCAACTCTGATCCCCATGCAATGCTGCATCGATTAGTCGCTCATAGGCTTCTGGTGTATTCATACGATAAAATTCAACACAACTTTGGCAAAAATCCATTTCAACACGTTTTACTCCATCCACAAAAAGGGGATCCTTAATATTAAACTGAAGGCTCACTCCTTCCAGTGGCTGAATTCTGAACACAAGAATATTTCCTTCACTATTTGAGGCAACAGATTTAAACTTAACGACAACATTCATTTGACGGTTGGCAAGTCGCTTCCCTGTGTAGATATAGAATGGTACATCTTGCCATCTCTTGTTTTCTACAAAAAGTTTTAAACAGGCAAATGTTTCAGTTCGTGAATCTTTTGCAACACCTGGCTCCTCAAGATAACCTTGGTATTGTGCTAATAATAAATTTTCACTAATATGACTCTCATGTACTTTGCGAAGTTGTCTGAACACTTCAGTTTGACGTTCTTGAATACTTACTTGTTCATTTGGTTCTTCCATGGCAATATAACTCATTAGCTGCAACAAATGATTTTGCACCATATCTTTAAGTGCCCCGGCTTGATCATAATACGAAGCCCGTGTTTCTACTCCGACTTCCTCACTTGCTAGAATATGTACATATTCAATGTTTTGAGCATTCCACGAATTCTTAAACAGTGAATTTGTGAAACGTATTGTTTGAATACTTCGAATCATCTCTTTACCTAAGTAATGGTCGATAAGATAAATGTTTTCTTTTCCAAAACACTCACTCAACGAATCATGTAAATACTTTGCCTGTTCAAGTGTTTCTCCAAATGGTTTTTCAACAATAATTTTAACTTTTCCTGTACAACTCAATGTTTTAATACCGTCCCCAATAACCTGAAAGAATCGTGGAGCAACGGCAAGATAAAATAAACTCTCTGAAATACTTTGACTACAAAGTAAACTTGATAGTTTTTCATATTCTTGAAGCGATGTAAAATCCATTTGAACATAGTGGATTCGTCTAACAAATTTCTCAAAATGTTCTTCATGAAAGTGGATAGCCAACTTAATAAACCAATCTTTAACGATTTCTAAATAATCTTCTGTGCTATATTCTCTTCTTCCAATCGCGATGATTTGATCAGAATCATGAATACTATCTTTGATATACAATTGATAGAGTGAGGGCATTAATTTGCGATAAGTTAAATCTCCTGTTCCCCCAAAAATCACAATGTTTTTATTCGTTGCCCCATTCATGATGAATCACTCCCTCCAAATCAGTACGCTCAAATGTGTGCGCACCAAAGAAGTCACGTTGTGCTTGAATCAAATTTGCACCAAGATGTTCAGCATAAATTTGATCTAGATATAGAAGTGCGTTAGTCATTGCCACAATCGCACTGCGACGTGTTAGTGCATCGATAACTACAATGCGCAGATGGTCAATCTTCGCATCTACTTGTGCTTTTATCTGATCGCTAAATAATATATTCGTACAATTTTGATTTGTGCTAAAGATTTCCATTAATACACTCAAGAATTTTGCTTGGATAATACATCCTGCTCTAAATATAGCCGCAACAGATCGCAAATCAATATGCCATTCATACATCATAGATGCATGTTGAATTTGAGCAAATCCTTGAGCATAAGCACTCATTTTTGTAAGAGCATATGCACTATGTAGCTGCTCAAGAGTGATATTTGAGGAAGTGTTGTCTTGCGTATATTGATATGTTTCACGCAACTGAGTTTGGTTTGACATGATACGCGCATTCAATGCACTATAAATCACCGAAACGTTATCTCCTTGATCCACAGCTTCTAGTACTGTCCACTTACCTGTCCCTTTTTGACTCGCTGAATCTTTAATGTAATCAATCAATTCACCTTTATCTTGTGGGTCTTTTTCTTTTAATATTTTAGAAGTGATTTCTACAAGATAACTTTGGACTTCACTATTTTGCCACTCTTCAAATACTTGTGCCATTTCTAAATTGGATAACTTCATGTTGTACTTTAGAATTAAATATACTTCTGCAATAAGTTGCATATCAGCATATTCAATTCCATTATGCACCATCTTTACATAGTGCCCCGCACCATCTGTTGAGATATAAGCGCAACAAGGCTCCCCCTCTTTTTTAGCAGCAATTAACTCTAAAAGTGGAGCAATGTGAGCGTAAGCTTCTTGATTACCAGAGGGCATAATACTTGGCCCAAGTAAAGCCCCCTGCTCTCCACCTGAAATACCAATACCAAAATAGTGAAGATGATGTTTTTCAACATACTCACTTCTTCTTTTTGTGTCTTTAAAATAGGAGTTTCCACCATCCATGATGATGTCTCCCTCATCTAATAATGCAATGAGTTGTTCAATGAAGGAATCAATGATTTGATTTGCCGGCAACATTAAAAATACACGGCGTGGCTTTTGTAGATTTAAAACGAGATTGGCTAAGTCTGAAGCACCAATGAAATTCTCTGGATAAATACTCGATAAATCATTTACGACTTGTGGACTGCGATTGTACCCAACAACTTGAACACCATGGTTCATAAAGTTCATTGCCAGTGCTTTCCCCATTGTCCCTAGTCCAATAATTCCAATTTGATTATGCATATTAAGCTCCTTTCCAAGCTATAGAAACTACATTTTCAATGTAGAGTTGATCACAAAATTCTAAATCCCCATCTTTGATCGCAAAGGCACTGCATCGATGACTGTCTTTATTCGCAATGAAGATGTAGTCAGATTCATTAGAAAGCAAGGCGCATCTAGGGTGTTCACCATAAGAATGAATGTGTTGAATGATTTGCATTCTAGATTGAATTTCAATGCTATATATTAAGTCTTCTCCACGAACACTCACAAATATAAAGCGCTCATCATGACTCAATTGAATTGCTGCAGAATCAATACTATTTGCCTTATCACTTGTGATCTTTAAACACTCTACTTTGCGCCATTTGTCTTCTTTTTGCAGTCGAATCACTTCATTACTCTTCTCGCATACGACAAACATCTCTTGATGATTCTTAGTGACTACCAAGTGACGTGGGCCACTTTTAATATCAAGCATGATTCTCTCAATGATCTCTAATTCCATTGTTAAGACGACGATTTGATCCAACTTTAAGCAAGGTACATAGATGAGCTCATCGACAATTACCACTTGATGAGCACCTGCTTGAGTGTCTATCACAACACGTTTCTGCAATTGAAGCTGATGATCATAGCGGCAAACACTTCCTTCATGAAAATTGACTGAAATTAAATAAGAATCATTCATCGCAAAATGGCAAGGTGTCACTTTTTCACTCAATGCTTTAGCTACAATGTTTCCTTGCACATCTATTTTTGCAACACCCGCAATATCATCTTCTTTCATGGTGGTATACAAAAAATGCTCATGAAAACCAATCCACTTAGATTCATGAATTTTCGCGAGTTGATTTACTTTTTGAAATTTCCTACTGCCGCGATCGAAATGGAATTCATAGACTCCATCAGTTGTATACGTACCTACATATCCTATAAGCATATATACCTCCTAGGCATTTAATTACTTTTATTGTAGCTTAATCCTTGATGATACTCAAGCAATTCACTCTAAAGCAAAAAAACAGCAATGCACATAGCATTACTGTTTACTCTTTTGTTCATTTTGATACATTTGATCAAATTTTTCTACTGGCATTGGTCTTGCAAAATAATAACCTTGCGCAATATCACAATGAATTGACTGTAAGAACTCCACATGTTGCATCGTTTCCACACCCTCTGCCACTGTTTCAATTTGCAGTTCCTTGGCCATGTTGATCATGTGCTCTACTACCTTGTTGGCTTTATGAGAGCTATCCGCATCATCAAAGAAACTACGGTCTAACTTAATTACATCAACATCTAAGTTTTTCAATAAACCTAAAGAAGAATAACCTGAGCCAAAATCATCCATCGATAGTGTAAAGCCACACTCATGTAGTTGTGATACTACACGTCGAATTGCATCTTCATTATCTAAGATAGTATTCTCTGTTAATTCTACTTCAATGTATTGACGTGGGACCTCATAGGCATCTACAATGCTGACTAATTCATCTACAAAATGAGGATTTTGTAGATGATTACGTGAGAAGTTAACAGAAATAGTGACACATTTTATATTTGCCTTTATCCATCCTTGTAACATTTTACATGCTTGTTTTACCATGAATGAATCTAGTGTAGAAATAAACCCATTTTGCTCAAAAATAGGAATAAAGTCATTCGGGAAAATGATTGTTCCATCGGATTCAACCCATCTTACAAGTGCTTCTGCACCAACAATTTCCTTCGATTTCAAATTATATTTTGGTTGCAGATGAAGTTTGAATTCTTCATTTATTAATGCATTTTCCATTTTATTTGTGATTTCACTAATCCTCAAAATGCGTTGATGAAATCCTTCATCATAATCACAGATTGAATCTAGTTGATTTGCCTTCGCATAATTGTGAGCTAAGGTAACTTTACCTATAATATCATCAACATCATCTAAACCTTCGGCAATCACATAGCGGCCATAGCGCATTTGAATTTTATGTCCTTTGATAAAATCAGTTAGTTTTTTAAAAAGATCCCCTTGCTTTTGTCTTACTTCCTCAAAGTTCTCAAACAAATCCATTGGACCAACCATTATAAACTGATCCACCCCCATGCGAGCTTGAATAAATGGTTTAGCACTTACTTCTTTTCCCACTGAAGCTATCGCAATCAAAACTTTATTTCCACTATCATAACTATAAAGTTCGTTTATTACTTTAAAATTCACGATGTCAAATTTTACAATGGCAAGCTTTTTATCCGAATGATTTTTTAAAATATCTCTCAAGTCTTTTCGAAATTTCGCGATATTGGCAATTCCAGTGACCTCATCAACATAAGCAGCATTTTCAACCTCCGCTACGGATTGTCGATGAATTAATAAAATCAAAAATACAAGTAAGGCAAAACACACAATCACAACCCCACTAAACAAGTTGACTTGGCTTGTGATGGCTTGTGCATTTTGTAGTGCCATTTGTTCAGGCACTACAGTAATTACACCCCAATCAGAAATCACTAATTTCTCATATACGGCGATATGTGCTTCACCATTTAAATAGAATTCAAATGACACGGATTTCCCCTCTCGTATTTCTGCAAATATTTGATCAGCACTCAATCCATCTGAGAATGCTGCATGTTTAAATCCATGAAACAAATTTCGATCTGCCTCGAGTATCGGATAAACACCAATTGAACTAGCAATGATGTTCCCTTCATAGTTAATCACAAATGACTTTCCTTCACCGTCATATACAGGAAGTAAAATGGTATTGATATACTTTGCCGAGACTTCTGCAAACATGCCCCCGACAACGATATCATTTTCGCGTATTGGTGTTCCAATATACACAACATTATCTCCAGTAAGTGAAGATATCTGTGGATCACTAATTACAACTTTCCCCTGCATTACCTCATCCAAGTATTCAAGTTCACTGAAATTGATAATTTCACCATTACTATCTAAACCAACGCCACTCTCATCAATAATCATTACATTTTCAAATAAACCATAATCAGATATTTCATTCGAAAATGCCAACATGGCATCAACATTATGTTCTAAAGTAACTAGTGTTTGTCCCACACTTTCTAGTAAAGTAATTTCTTTGGTCAAAGAGTTATTAAAACTCGCCTCTTGTTGTTCCGTGATTTCCCTAATGTTCTCACCCATAGTTTGTAATAAGCGATCATTAATTTCATCGGTATAAGTTTGAATACTGATTGCCATTACAAAAAAACCAATTAGGCTCAGTAAAACTATCATCATATTTCGTTTTCTTTTTATCATTGGCATATCATCCTCATTAGAAGTTTAGCACTAACTATCATATACTTCAAGTCCAATTTTTATACAAAAAGCACAAAAAAGAAAACCACTAAAACTTTTCTGAAACTATTGACATTTATTTCAGAAAATTATATTATTATTTCATAAATACAAGGTATTTATTCGAAAAATGCATCCATTAAACTAATTTCTTTTCCTATATTATTTCTGCATTTTTCAAAAGGTCTACTCCTGAGACCTTTTTTTTATGAAGAAAAAGACGCTACAAGCGTCTAATACATATCGTTTAAAATAGAAGTCAGGGCATCTTTATCTAAGAACCCATCGACTGCTCCATAGATTTCATTATCACTAAACAGGAAAACGTTCTTTGGGAAGGCTTGAATACCATATGTTCGACTCACTAATCCACTCTCATCGATTAACACCGGATATTCAATTTCATTTTCTTCAACCCACGCAATGATCTCTTCTTTACTTAAATCACCATTTCCAGGTTGAATTACACCTAGCACAACAACATCATCACGTTCTGTGCTTACTTCATTTAGGAAGGGAATTTCCAAGTTACAATAATGGCACCATGTAGCAAAGAAATTCACAATTACTTTCTTTCCTTCATAGTCAGATAAACTATGTTCATTCCCATACTGATCTTCTAAAGTAAAATACAACAAATCTTCTTCACTTGATGTACTTGCGACTTGTGTGCGGATAATACTGAATCCCTCACTTACCATAAAACCACCAACAAGAAGTAAAGCTAATCCTCCAACTTTCACAAGATTCTTAACCCATGCTTGTTTCTCCTTAAAAAATTTCATTGCCGTTTGCATAAACAACCCAAGCATCAGGAAAGGAATCAAGAATCCTAAAGCATAGACAAGAATCATAAGTGTCCCTTGAGCACCACTTGTTGCAGCTATGACAAGAACACCTGATAAAGCTGGACCAATACATGGTGTCCATGAAAAACTAAACAAGAAGCCCATTAAGAACGCGCTAAACAGATTCATGTTGTTGAGGTCAAAGCGCTTATTCACTCGAACATCCCGCATCAAGAATGGAATTTGAATCACATTCATCTGCATTAAGCCCATCAAGGCTACAAATACTCCACCTAGAATCATTAGCTCAATCTGATAATCAATGAGTAGATCAACAAGACCACCGATCGCAAAAGCTAACACAAAGAAAGTCATTGTAATACCTAATATAAAAGTCAATGTATACATCATAACTTTTGTTTTAGAGTACGTAGTCACTCCATGTTCATCTACGCTCTTCGCATTTTGACTTAAATAACCTAAATAGAGTGGTAAAATAGGCAGGACACATGGATTAATCGCGGATACAATCCCTTCAAAAAACAATACTAAATACTCCATACTACCTACTTTCTACACAAACAATGTTGCCAATACAATGATACCTAATATAATTCGATATACACCAAAGACTTGAAAGTCATGGCGGCGGATGTAATCCATTAAGAATTTAATCGCAATTACTGAAACAAGGAAAGATACAATCATTCCGGTTGCGAACACTCCCCACGCAAGTGGAGTTAACACAACTTCCAACTTCAGTAATTTTAATAAACTTGCCCCCGCCATCACCGGCACGGCCAAGAAGAATGAGAACTCAGCAGCTACAACACGACTCGTGCCAAGTAAGACAGCCCCAAGTATTGTTGCCCCGGATCGTGAAGTCCCTGGAATTAAAGCCAGGACTTGAAAACATCCAATAAGTAATGCAGTCTTGTATGTTAATTGACTAAAGTCTTTAATTTTTTCATTTTTTGTCCTACGCTCAATCACGATAAACAAAATACCATATACAATTAAAGCAATCGCTATCACTAGAGGACCATACAAATATTGTTCAATTAAATCATCAAATAGGATTCCAATTACTCCAGCTGGAATTACCCCAATGATTACTTTTCCCCAAAGAGAAAGTGTTTGTTTTTGCTCCTGTCTCGATTTTTGTCTTGTGAATGGATTCAATCGTTGGAAGTACAATAAACATACTGCTAAGATTGAACCAAATTGAATGACAACAAGAAACATATTAACAAACTCAGCATTTTGAGCTGGATCTTGAAATACTTGAAGTGAAATTACTTCATCCACCAAAAGCATATGTCCTGTACTACTAATAGGTAGCCACTCACTAATCCCCTGCACGATACCAAGTATCAATGCCTTTAACATTTCGATCATTGTTTCACCACCCTTTTTCTATTTACTTATGCATTTTTCAACAAGGTTGAAATACGTGGTATTAACTGTTGCTTACGCGAGATAATATCATGGTCATAACCGCTCATCTCATCAAATATAGTCAGGATTAAACTGTTCATTGTATATGAAAGTGGACCACTGTACACAAACATTGTGCCCTCTGCCATTACGTGTGTAAACATCATAATCATTAAATCTAAACCTTTTTGTTCCTGCTCAAGTTTAAGTGTTTCTTTAAACTTAGGAATAATTCGTTGGATATCTTCTACATGACGATAGTTTGTTTGTCCAACTGCAATGCGATAACGTCCAAAATCATATGTTTTTAAATCTCGATTAAGAATTTCAGATGGTGTTGCATCTTTCAATGCCACTGAAGCACTCAACATTGCCATTGCATATTTATTTAGATCAACATCGGCAATTTTAGCTAACTCATGTGCACGATCAATATCAAATTGAGTTGTCGTTTTTGACTTAAAGTAAAGTGTATCAGAAATAATAGCACTCATCATAATTCCAGCCATCTGTGAATCCGGTGTAATGCCATTTTCTTTGTAAAGTTGAGCAACAATAGAACATGTACAACCACATTTTTGGTTACGATAAAAAATTGGTTTTGACGTTTCAATGTTCCCAATGTGGTGATGATCAATAATCTCTTCTACTTCGGCAGAATCAATGTTGTTGATGGTTTGAATTTTGGAGCTATGATCCACAAGAATAAATTTCTTTGGTTCATATTTAAGTAAGTGGTAACGTGAAAGCGCACCAACAATTTCGCCCTCATTATTCAATACGGGATAACTACGATAACGAGTATTGGCAATTTTCTTACTTACATCTTCAACATATTCATCATCTTGATAAGTAATGACTGATTTTGTCATAATTGTTTCAATTGGAAATGATTCATTGATGACACGCGCCACCTTCATTGAATCATTTTTTGTCGTTATAATGGCACAATTTTTTTCTTGAGCTAATTTCAATACTTCAGCATCTACTAATTGGTCACATGAAATAACTAATAATCGTGCTCCTGCATGAATTAAATTAATTTGTTTTTTAATATTATCACTTAAGATACAAATACTATTTTCAAATTGTTTAATATAACTTTCTTCATTTTTTAATGTAACAATGAAAATTTTCCCATTAGATGAAAAATCACTCACATACTGAACAATTTCCCCACCAATAGTTTTCGCGATGGCATCAAGGCTCGCTTTTTTCATTAAATCTTCTAACTCTTCATCCAACATTAAACGCATTAGAGCTAAGTTTGATGTTGAAACTAATCCTAATAGGCGTTGTTCATCATCAACTACATAGAGGGACTTATTTTTTAATACAAACAATTTTTCCCAAGCATCTTTCATTGTCGTAAATCGTGATACAATTGTAGCTTTATCAATTTCAATATCTTTAAGTTGTGATCTAGCATCCTTTAATAAAAGCGGATTTGCTAAATCAAATTTCTTCAATACAAACTTCGTTTCCTCATTTAACGGACCTAAACGGCACGCAATGGCATTAATTCCAAGTTTTTGTTTTAGACTAGCGTATGCTAATGCTGAACAAATTGAATCAGTATCTGGATTTTTGTGTCCTACTACATAAATTTTTTCTTCCATTTTTCCATTCCCTCATCATTTTCCAATCCTAATAATACTCGATTTTAGCTCAAAAAACAAGCTTGACTCTTCAAAGTAAGCCACTACTAACATTTAAAAAGAAAAACACACCTTTACTCAGGTATGTAAATTCTAACGTTTAAAATCACGTAAAATCATCGCAACATCGTCTTCAAATGTTGAAAGTGTAAAACCAGCCGCATTGATCTTTGTATGATCAAGTCGATAGTCTCGTTTACGATCTTGATAGCGCTCATGATTAGGTAAGATATAGGCATCAATCTCTTCCTTTTCATAGCCAAATGCTTGTGCGATATATTTAGCAGCTTCATATGTATTGCGTTGGTTGTCACTGCTCAAGTGATAAACTCCCGCTGGCATTCCTAAAATGATATCAAATCCATCTGCAATATGTTGCGCATAAGTAAGTCCACGAAGTTCATTGACAGTAAATAAAGTAGGCGTCTTTGATGACATTGCCTGAAGTGTATTCGTAATTAGATTCGCACTCGGTTTGATTCGAGGCATAGCTAACCCCATGAGCCAAGAAAAACGCAAGACAATGTAATCATCACAATGCTTTTGAATGTACTCATCTGCCTCTTGTTTTTGCTTACCGTAATTTGTGATTGAGACTAGCTCATCTTCTTCATTAAATGGTCCCTCTTCAATTTTCCCATTAAAACATTGCTCTGTTGAAAAGAATACGATTCGCTTCTTTCTTTTTTGACATAAATCAGCCATGATTTGCGTCGCAACAGTATTAATATTGCGTGTATATTCTGGTTGATCCTCACATGTTTGTGTTACAGCTAAACCTGCCGTATGTACAAGTACATCAAAGTCTTGTGCCTCAAAATAGTTACGTACACTTTGTGGATCACTTAAATCTACATCGCTTCGTTTCACTGCTTGAAACTGATGTTGCGGATTAAAAAGTTGAATTAGTGAGGCAACATATCCATTTGCTCCCGTGATTAATATTTTCATACTTCTTGCTCCTTTTTAAATTGCTCCAATATTATTTTTGATGAGCTAGTTCCAATACGCGTTGCCCCAAGCTCAATCATTTTCTTACAAGTAACCCAGTCTCTAACACCCCCGGCAGCTTTTACTTGACATGCACCATCTACTGTTTTAACCATTAACTCGACATGTTCAAACGTAGCTCCATTTGTGCCAAAACCAGTACTAGTTTTAATAAAATCTGGTTTTACTTCTTTGGCAATTAATGCTACTTTTTCAATTTCTTCTAATGTGAGATAACAAGTTTCAAATATTACTTTACATAACACATAATGTTCTTTACATACATTTACGATTTGTTGCATTTCATCTTTGATGTAATCATAATCTTGGTCTTTTACTTTGGAGATATTGATCACATAATCAATTTCATCTGCACCATCAAATATCGCTTCTTTTACTTCGAAAACTTTCACTGGAATTGTCGTTTGTCCAAGTGGAAATGAGATAGCTGCGCCTACATGCACTCCACTTCCTTTTAAATAATTTTTTGCATCACTTACTGGATAAGAATTAATAGCTACCATTGCACATTGCATTTCTTTTGCTTCTTCACAAATGGCAATAATTTCTTCTTGTGAGGCAAACGGTTTTAATATTGTGTGATCAAAATACTTTGCAAGTTGTTTCTCATTTTCAATTTTCATATGTTTCTCCTCTTTTTACAACTTCATTATACTCTTAAGTATTTAATTGTCAATAAATTGTAATTACAATATTACAAAAATATTAAATTGTAATATTGTAGTTGATTTCACACTAACTCACATATATAATTAAAGAAGAAAACAAACGAGGTAAATTATGAGGTTAAATCAATTATATAGTTTAGATAAGAACTCAGCTATTCCCCTTTACTTTCAAGTAAAAGAAGGTATTCTTCACTTGATCAAAGAAGGGACGTATCCTCCTGGATTTAAACTTCCTACTGAGCAAGAATATTGTGTTGCACTTGATATCTCGCGTCCAACTATTCGCCAAGCTTTTTTAACATTAGAAAAAGAAGGATATGTTGAACGTATCAAGGCAAAGGGAACTTATGTGGCAAAACCCAAAGTAGATGGCTACTTCTTTAAGAAAATCAATTCATTCAATGATGAAATGCAGGCTTTGGGTTTGAATCCATCAACTGTAGTCCTACACCAAAAACTAATCACTGCAGATGAGCACTTAGCTCAAATGCTACAAGTTGCTCAAGGAAGTGAAGTATTTTATTTAGAGAGGTTACGCTACGCTAGTGGTGATGTGATGGTTTATGTGCAAACCTATGCTCCACTTACTCAGCTTCAACAATTTGATTTTAGTTCACCTGATATCTCATTATATGACACACTTCACCAACTTGGGCACAATATTCACTATGTGGACCGCCAAGTAGAGGCTAAAAATGCTGATGAGCAACTCGCTAAATTATTAGAGACAAAACAAAATGATGCTTATTATTCCATCACTTCTAAGGCTTACAATGCACAACAACAGCTCTTGGAATATTCAATCGCTCACTATCGTGGAGACCGCAACACTTTCTCACTTCGCTTATATAAACAAGATTAATTATAGAATGGAGGATACTATGGACACATTAGAACAATTAGCACAAGAGGAGCTCCAATTTGAACTTAAAACTTTTGATGCAAAAACAGCACTAAGTATAGGGAACTATGTTGCTTCATTAGCTCTACATAGTCAAAGCAGCATCGGTATTGAAATATATGCAAATCAGCGTGTTCTCTTTCAATTTCTCAATGATGCCTGTGCACCCGATCACATCAATTGGCTAAGAAGAAAAAGAAATACGGTACTTCAATTTCAACATAGCACAAAATACGTTCAGTGTTTGCTCAAAAATGAAATTCAACTACTTTCTACTAAATTTGGCTATGATATCAAAGACTATGCTATTCACCAAGGAGGATTCCCGATACGTATCCAAGGAGTCGGTGTCATTGGTGCAATTAGCATTAGTGGTTTATCCCAACCAGAAGATCATGCTTTAGCGATGAAAGCACTACAACATGTAATACACAAAGAGTCACTTGGCTAATCCCAAGTGACTCTTCTTCTTAATCTATTAAATAAGCATTTTCTTCATCTAAGACAATCGTTGCACTAAAGAATGATTTCATCGCCTCTACAGCATAATCAATGTCTTTAGATCCTGAAGTCTCGTACGTTGAATGCATGGCAAGTTGGGCAATCCCAATATCTACTGAAGGAATACTCACTTGCATTGTCGAAATATTCCCTAGTGTTCCTCCACCTGGTAAATCGCTACGATTTGTGAATGTTTGAATTGGTACATTCACTTTCTTACAAATCTCATGGAAATAAGCTGCACTTAAACTGTCTGTTGTATAGCTTTGTGCTGCATTGAATTTTACCACAAGCCCTTTATTCATTTTTGGGCAGTTTAACTGATCTGCCTTTTCTGGATGGTTTGGATGTAATGCATGCGCATTATCACACGATACCATAAATGAACGCGCTAAGCTTGCATAGTAAGCATCATTATCTTGCTCTAAACCATACACAATACGTTTCATTGTTTCTTTAAGGAATGTAGATGCTGCACCCTGACGAGTACGACTTCCTACCTCTTCATTATCGAAGCAACAATACACATTGATTGACTTTGTATTTTCACTCTCTAAAAATCCTGCAAGAGATGTGTATGCCATTTGCATATCATCTAAGCGCGGTCCTGAGAAAAACTCTTTTTCTGACCCCCACACTGTACACACTTGTGGGTTCGCTAGGTAAGCATCATAAAATGAAATTTGATCAGCTTCTACCCCTAAGTGTTTTGCCAAGAATGCCTCAAAATTAAAATCAGCTTGATCTAATCCAATCAATGGTAACATATCTACTTGCTTATTGAAGTTCATTCCCTCATTTGCCCCACGATTGATATGGGCTGCCATATTTGGGATAAGGCAACAAGGTTCTTTCGTATCAAACATTTTTTCTACGATACGTTTTCCCTCGCGCACCATGGCCCTACCGGCAATACTTAGTGGACGATCCATCCATGTACTGCACAACATTCCACCATATCCTTCTGTGTTGAGTTGTACATAACCTTGCTTCTGAATAACTGTCTTTGGTTTAATTTTAAAACTACATACATCAGAGTGACTTGCACAAACATTGAAACTTAATTGGTCAACATCACTTCCTACTTGAAAGGCAATTACACTTGTAGAATTACGCACAACGTAGTATTTTCCACCTTTATTGATCTTCCATGTTTGTGATTCTTTTACTTCTTCATATCCTGCTTCTTTTAATTCTTTTGCAATATTTCCAATTGCATGGAATGCAGTTGCACTCGCATTAATAAAACTTGCACATTCTTCAATATAATTTTTCATATTTTTTACTTTGACGTACTGCCAAATCCTCCATTTCTAACTCCATCACATGCATCATCTTCCGTAATCCCAAAAGGTAAAAAGATTCCTTGGGCAAAACCATCCTGCACTTTCAATGAAAGTGTTTTATTTTCATTTGTATCATTGGTAATTTTAATAAAAATATGCCCTTCATTATCTGAACAATAATAATCACTATCAATAATGCCAACTGTATTATTTAACTGAAGACGATATTTAAATCCAAGTCCTGAGCGAGGAAATACTTGAAGTACCCATCCCTGTTCAATTGAAGCACGAATACCAGTTGGGATTTTTGCACTCTCTTGTGGTGCCAATTCAATTGGTATTACTGTTTTAAAATCATATCCAGCCGAACCTACAGTTGCCCGTTGAGGAATACTTACTTGCTCATATAGCGCTTGAATTTCTTCAATACTTGCATGCTCAAATGTATCCTGCCAATCTTTTTTAAACTGTTCAAAGCTAACTTTCTCAAATTTTGCGATTCTATGCATATCTATTCTCCAATCATTAGTATTAGTTTACACAATTTTGAATTGAAACTCAATCTATTCGAACTGCGAATTATATAAGTTAGCGTATAATCCCTTAGCTTGAAGTAAACTTTCATGGTTACCTTTTTCAATAATTTCACCTTGCTGAACCACTAGAATTAAATCAGCATTTTGAATTGTTGATAAACGATGGGCAATCACAAATGAAGTCTTCCCGCGCATGAGCTTTTGCATTGCCGCTTGAATCTTTTGTTCAGTATGTGTATCAACATTACTCGTTGCTTCATCAAGAATCAACATGGGACTATTCATCAACATGGCACGGGCAATAGTAATCATCTGTTTTTGCCCAGCCGAAATATTTAACCCCTCTTCATTAATGAGTGTATCATAGCCTTTAGGATACTTGACAATCGTTTCATGGATGTTGGCGGCTTTTGCGGCTTCGATCACTTCATCACGCGTTGCCCCTTCTCGACCATAGACAATGTTCTCGAAAATAGTACCTTGGAAAAGCCAAGTATCTTGAAGTACCATTGCATAATTTGCACGAACACTTGAGCGCGTCAAATCTTGAAGTTGATGTCCATCAAGGGAAATTGTCCCACTTTGTGGATCATAGAAGCGCATCAATAAGTTAATCATCGTTGTCTTTCCAGCCCCTGTTGGACCTACAATAGCACATACGCTTCCAGCTTCTATTTTTAAGTTTAAATCATGTATTACAACACGATCTTCTACATAGCCAAACCTCACATGTTCAAACTTAACATCTCCCTTAGCATCACTTAAATTTTGACAATGAGCTAAGTCTGCTGTTTCTGTTTTTTCATCTAGGAAACGAAACACACGCTCTGCAGCAGCAATGGAAGATTGAATCTCACTCATAATATTGGCCATTTCATTAATTGGACCAGAAAATCTACGTGAGTAAAGCACAAATGATGAAAGTGTCCCTACATTTAAAATGCCACTCAAGTATAAAAAGGCCCCATAACCACTCACTAAGGTAAGTGAAATATTATTGATAAAATTAATTGTAGAACCAGTAAGTGTTCCCAAATAGTCTGACTTATAATAAGCCTCAACCGCATTCGCATTGAACTCTTTGAAACGCTTTGTCATCATTTCTTCTTGGTGATAGGCCTTGATTGTCTTTTGACCAATAATCACTTCTTCCACAAAACCATTGAGCTCTCCTAAATAGGCTGAGCGTCGTTGGAATAGTGGCTTGATTTTTTTTGTGATGAAACGTGTAAACAACATAGCCAGTGGTACCGTAAAGAAGAAGATTATCACCAATTCTTGCGATAAACTCAACATCATAATAAAACTCCCAACAACTGTAATCACGCTTGTAGAAATCTGAATGATATCATTCGATAATGACACATTGATCGTATCGATATCATATGATATGCGACTCATAATATCTCCGGCTTGATGCGAATCAAAGTATCCTACTGGAAGTTTTGTAATCTTTTCAAATACCTCTTTACGCATTTGTTGGACGATGCGTTGTGAAAAGCGGAGTGATAAAACCCCAAGTACATACGCCATCAGTGATGACACAAAATATAGTATCAACATGAGCACTGCAATTTGAAATACTCGCTCAAAATTCACAGTACTATTTAAACTGATCGCATCAATGGCCTCACCCGCTAAGTAAGGTCCGATCAAATTAATTAAATTACTAATCATGGTAAGAATGAGGCAACCGATAAATAAAGCACGGTAGCGAAAAACATATGTTCCTAAGCGAGAGAGTACTCGTTTTACATCTTTTGGTTTTTCTACTTTTCCACGTGGTTGATTTCCACCTTTATTCACTTAGTTCACCTCCCATTTGTGATTCATGTATGAATCGATAATATTCACATGTCTCAAGTAAGTATTGATGTGATCCATAGCCAATCATACTTCCTTGCTCCAACACCAATATCTTATCTGCATGTTGAATTGAACTCACTCTTTGGGCAACAATCACAGTTGTGACATCTTGATAGTTTTCTTTTAACTGCTTCCTTAGTTTTGCATCAGTTTTATAGTCAAGAGCACTACTTGAATCATCTAGGATAAGCACATCAGGATGGCTTGCTAAAGCTCTTGCGACAAGTAATCTTTGTTTCTGTCCACCACTTAAATTTGTCCCCCTTGCACTTACTCGATGATCAAAACGATCGTCTAAATCTTGTATAAAATCAATTGCCTGAGCACTACGAGCTGCAACCTCAATTTGCGAATGTTCAAGCTCACGCCCAAAGCTAATGTTATCCAATATGCTCTCACTAATCACAAAATCATTTTGTAGTGCAACACCAAACATCGTATGAAGTTTTTGACGTTCAATTGACTGTAGTGGTTGCCCATCAATACGAATTTCTCCATGATCTACATCATAAAAACGCATCAACAATGAGATGATTGTACTCTTTCCACTACCCGTTGCACCAATAATTCCAAGTGTTTCTCCTCGATTTAAAGTAAATGAAATTTCTTTTACATCGTGCTTCTTTTTTTGGTATGAAAAACTGACTTGATCAAACACAATATGAGCATCTTCATGAATCTGTGGTTTTTCAATCACTTGTAAGTCTTCTGGTAATTCAAGTACTTCTTGAATACGTTTTGCCGATGCAGTCGCTTTTGAAGTCATCACAAAGATACGTGTCATTGAAAGCATGGCATTTAAAATAATTGTAAAATATGTCATAAAGGCAATAATTACTCCTGTTTGAGCCCAACCTTGTGCTACAACAAATGCACCTACGACAATAACTAATACTAATCCACCATTAAGAAAGAAATTCATGAGTGGATTCGTTAATGACATTAAACGTCCAACCTCAATTTCTTTTTTTACTGCATTAGAATTTAAGTGAGCGAAGCGATCCCGTTCAAATTCTTCTTTTGAAAGCGCCTTGATGACACGTATACCACTTATATTTTCACGTACAACTCGAATCAAGCGATCGTAACTTTCCTGTACGCCCTTATACATCGGAATCCCTTTTTTACTAATATACATAATAATAATTGAGAGTAGCGGCAACATAAGAATCATCACCATCGCCAATATTGGCTCCATGAGAAGGGTCATCACGATTCCACCAATCAATAAAAAAGGAGCACGTAAACCAATTCGCTGAAGCATACTAATCGTACGATGGATATTGTAAGTATCCGAAGTTAAACGAATTTCAATAGATGGAATAGTCAGTGCATCAAATTGACTAGAGGATAGTGACATGACTTTCCCAAACAGATCATTACGTATGTTTTCTGTTGCATCGCGTGATACTTTTGAGGCCATCTGATTTGCCTTTAAGTTGGTCACTATCGCAAGCATAGAACAGATAACCATTACTCCACTCCAATATATAATTAAGTCAACATTGGATTGTGGCACAATATCATCAATCATATAAGATAAAATCATAGGTAATACCAAGTCCATAAATGCTGCAAACAATTTAAAAAATGCTCCCACACACATTCCTAGTCGATATGGTTTTAAATACTTTAGTAATAACGTCATTCTATCTCCCCTTTAGCATGTTGTTCAATTCTTCGCAATAATGTATTAAACATTGCTCTCTCTTCTTCATTCAATGATGCCATTAGTATTTCATCCCATCGCCGCTTTATTTCTCCCATTTCAGGCAAAAGATCGATTGTCTTTTGTGTTGGAAAAATAAAAAAACTACGTCGATCATCTTCATTCACTTGACGATAAATATACCCTTCATCTTCAAGCCTTTTCATTCTTCTTGTCACATTGCTTTTATTAACCATCATCTTATTGGCTAAACTATCTTGCGTACATCCTGGATGATGGGCAATGATCATCAAATAAGTTTGCGACATACCGCCTAACTCAACACTTTTGAGTTGTCCTCCACGGTAAGCATTTCCATATCGATAAATCCGATTTATATGTTTACTAATCATAGAATCTCCTTTTAGTTGCGTATGCAACTATTTTATCACATTCTTATTCTATTTCATTTTCATAAATAAAAAATCTCACACTATTCTAGCATGAGACTCGATATATTATTGATTAATTACATACTTTTCGATGTATTTTGCAACGCCATCTTCATTGTGATGTCCACCAATTTCATCGGCAAGTTCTTTTACACTATCCATAGAATTTTGCATCGCTACGGCATGACCATAGGCAAACATACTCGCATCATTCTCTCCATCACCAAACACTAATGTTTCCTCTGGGCTTATTCCCAATTGCTTTTGTAGTACCGCAATGGCATTTCCTTTCGTAATTCCCTGTGGCATACATTCTAGCCACAGTGGTGTTGTCCGATGGAAACAAAAACGATCATTGAACTTCGATTTACACGCTTGTACTATTTCTTCTAATCGCTCTGGTTCGTTCCATACTACCATTTTATTTGCTTGCATAGGCAACTTAGAACTATCATTAATTTCGATCATGGTCGGATAGTTCGTCCGATGGTCACGAATTGGTGCATGAACACCTCCAGTCCATGGAACATCCTGTTCAATTTGATGAAGCTTGCGATACTCCCTTTTACAAGCCATTAAACTCTCTGGTATATGATAGTGCAATATATAATTCTGTTGTGCCATGATTTCTGTATCTTGGCTCATAAAAAATTCAAACAATTCTACTAATTCTTCATGATTTAACTGACGATTAATTTCTTCTATCTCACTTGTGCAATCCACTACTGAAACCCCATTTGCGCAAATCAGATGACCACCATATTGAGCCATATCTAATTGTTTAGAATATGGAATCAGTGTATTTGAAGTCCTCCCTGAAGCTAACACAAGCTTTACTCCTTGTCTTTGCATTTGAATTAAAATATTCTTAGTGTATTCACTTATTTCACTTTTTCTATTTAAGCATGTTCCATCCATATCACTCACAACTAATTTAATCATATATACCTCCAGTTTCGCTTTATATTCTATCATATCTTTTTAATCACAAAAAGACATAGATACTTATTCTTCCTATCAATTAAAAATAGTGAGCATTTATTCTACTCACTACTTTATAATTGATATCTATATATGCACTTCTCAAATTCTTTCATGCTATAACAATAATGATCACTAGGTACATCAAACACCCCTAAATATTCCCCACTCAATCTCTCTAAAGTTTTAAGCGATGCAACATTATCAGGATTACATGTAATGATGAGTTCATCCATTTCATATTCTTCTTTAGCAATTTGAAATAAAATTTTGCATGCGTGATAAGCATAGCGATGACCACGATGTTGAACTCTTACACTATAACCAATATTTCCAAGATAATATAACTCTTCATTATATCCTACTCGCAAATCACAACGTCCCACTATGACATTCGTATCATGTAAGACGATGTTATAAAAATAAGAGGGAACATAGCCATTATCTTTGCTTGGTTTAATGTCAAATGCACTAATTAAATCTACAACTGGACCCTTAAATCTTCTTTTAAAGAAGTTAAACGTCATGCGATTGCCTTATCTAACACCTCTTGCACTTGTTCGCGTGTTAATACACCTTCACAAATTTTTTCATCTTGCACATAAAATGTTGGTACATAGTAATAATCATGTGCATTGGCAATTTCAGGCTGCTGACTTTCTTCTACCATAATTACTGAAACATCTTCATATTTTGAATCTGTCAATAATTCATCTAATATAGCTTTGGCATTTTTACAGTGAGGACAACGTGCTAAATAAAACATTGTAACTTCTTTCATAGAAATTCCTCCTTATTTTTGAAATGGTTCTAACACCTCATGATAAATCTCTGCTAATTGCTTGCTTTCACTTTCATTCAATTGAGCATTTGATGAAGAAATACTTCCAGTATAGGCATCGATAACTTCTCCATTTACTACAGATAACACAAATGGTACAAACAATTGAGGTACACCATTTTCATCCTTCTCGACAAACTCACTTGCTGCTTCGCCTAATTTATCTACATATTCTTGTTTAAATTCTTCGGCACTAATATCAACATAGTAAATTGTTTGTCCTAACTCTTTGGCAACATCATTTAATACTGGCACTGCTTGAGTACAGCTTGCACATCCTGGATATCCATAAAATAGGATACCTGTTCCTGCTTCATCAAAGAATCTAAATGACTCCTCAAACCCAAGTTTGCGGAATGCATGCTCCGTATCACTAAAACCATTATATGCCATCATGTCAACTGGTAAAGATCTTAAATCTTCCACGTAAGTGAACGTCGCTGGATCATACTTTGATTCTGAACTTCCTTCATTTGATGTACATGCCACTAAACTTAAGGCAAGTACGCTTGTAATTAATAATTTTATTAGTTTCATATTTATCCTACTTTCTTTACTTGAACTTGATCCACAATCTCATCTACTTTTTCAGGTGTTGCAAGTCCTACTGATAGTGCTGTTGCACATCCACATGCACTAGCATATTTAAATATCGCCAACATATCTCGTGATCGTAAATAATTCATTAAAAAACCAGCTACGACACTATCTCCAGCACCTGTTGTACTAATTACCTTTCCAGGGACAACACTACTATGATATGCACCTTCGTTTGACACAAAGTATGCACCATCAGACCCTACTGTTACAATGCAATTTTGGGCACCTTCTGCAATTGCCCTTTGTGCTTGATCAATAATGTTCTTTTCACTTTGAATAACTTCTCCAAAAAGTTCTTCCATTTCAGCTAAGTTAGGTTTAATCAGTAATGGCTTGTATTTCAAAAAGCTACGCATTACACTTGGTGTAATATCTAGCACAATTTGAACTTGATTTTCTACGCACTGTTGAAGCATTTGGTCCACCAAATCGACACAATTATCTGGAATAGATCCAGATAACACAAAAATATCATTTGAACCCATGTTTTTAAAGCGCATCAACATTTGTTTTTTCTCTGCTTCGCTAATGTGCGGTCCTTTAGCATTCAATGTTGTTTCTTTTTCTGCATGAATCTTAACATTGATACGTGTTGGTTCTTCAATATACGTAAAAGAAGGTTTAACATATTCATACGTTGTTAAACGTTGCACAAAGTAGTCTTTTGTAAATCCACCTAAAAAACCAAGTGCTCTTGAAGGAATACGTAAGTTGTTTAATACAATCGATACATTAATTCCTTTTCCTCCTGGTACATATCGCTCTTCGCTACAACGATTGAGTGTTCCCAGTTCCAATTCATTAAATTCCATATAATAATCCAGTGATGGATTAAGTGTACAAGTGTAAATCATAGTTGGTCTCCTTACCTCTTTATTTTATCAAAATTATTTTATTTCTTGCAAGCAATAGGCTTATCTACACACGATTGCTTTAACTACTTCTACCATTTTTTCCATTTCCTGGATACTCACTGCTTCAAATGGCCCATGAGCATTTACTCCTCCGGTCCCAATATTTGGACAAGGCAATCCCATAAAAGTTAATCGACTACCATCAGTTCCTCCACGTGCGGAAATACTCTTTGGATTTAATCCAACAGCTGTAATTGCAGCACTTAGTTTTTCCATGATCTGAGGATGGTGTATCAATTCTTCTTTCATGTTGCGATAAGAAGGCACAATCTCAATCTTTACTATTTCCCTTTGGTATTTTTCATTTAAGTATTTTGCAATACTAATGAATAAATCACATTGTTGTTGATGAAGTTTTGCATCATGATTACGAATAATATATTCTAAGCTTGCTTTAGGCACACTAGAATTCATCGAAAGTAAATGATTAAATCCTTCAAATCCACTCGTATGCTCTGGTCTTGCATGGACTGGTAAACAAGCATGAAACTCCATTGCCACATTTGATGCATTGATCATGATGTCTTTAGCACCACCAGGATGAATTGAAACACCTTCGATTTCGACATAAGCCGATGCTGCATTAAAGGTTTCCATGCAATACTCACTTGCAGAGCCACCATCACATGTAAAGGCATAATCAGCTCCAAACTTTGCTACATCAAAGTGATCGGCACCTTCTCCAATTTCCTCATCTGGTGTAAAGGCAACTTTAATTGTTCCATGTTGAATTGATGGATCATCTTGAAACTGTCTTGCTACTTCCATGATAATCGCAATCCCCGCTTTATCATCAGCCCCCAGCAATGTTGTGCCATCTGTTACAATAACATCATGTCCTACATATTTTAAAATAGAAGGCATTTCTACTACATTCATAACTAGCTCTGGATTCAGTTGAATATTTTTCCCATCATAGTTTTCAATAATGCGGGGTTTTACATTTTCACCACTAAAATCAGGAGACGTATCCATATGGGCAATTAGACCAATCACATCTGTGATTTCATCGCAATTTCCTTCAATGGTACCATATACCACACAATGCTCATCTACATGGGCATCATTCATACCAAGCTCTTTCATTTGTTTTACCAATAAATGAGCTAAATCCCACTGACAAGCACTACTTGGTGTTGTCTTACTTGATGCATCTGAAGTTGTATTGATTTTACAATACTCAATAAAACGATCTTGAATTTTCATCTTAAATCTCCTTTTATATTTATCTCATTCACACTATTCGTGTGCATTATTTGCTTAATTTTTTCTGGACAATTTGTAATACTCAGTGCACACATTAGTTTAGTCACAGTTGCTTCACTCGTCATGTCGTAAGCTTCAATTACTCCGATATCCAGTGCTTTTTTTCCTACTTCATAAATATTGAAGTCACTATTTTCATAAAGGCACTGACTCTTTACTACTACGATCACACCATGATCAACTAAATTTTTTAGTTTTGTGATTAAATCACGACGCTCAAATGATAAACCACCAATTCCAAAGGCTTCAATCACAATTCCTTTGATACCCATTCGTAAGAATGCATCGAAAATCTCTGGATTCATCCCTGGAATCAATTTAACTAAAAGGACATCTTTATTGCATTCTCTTTTAAATCTCACGGAATGAACTGGAAACTGAATCACTTGCTGATTAATCACCAGACCGCGGCTATCTACTTTTCCCGCATATTCAAAGTTAACACTTTCAAAAGCATCAAATCCCTGAGTTCGAACCTTCACTGCTCGAGTACCTAATATAATATGTCGATTAAACGCAACATATACACCTGGAACCGCACTCGATGCCATTGCTAAAGCTGTACGTAGGTTATCCACACCATCACTCAATACATGATGAAGCGGAAGCTGTGATCCTGTTAAAACAACGGGTATTGATACACTCCCTAACATATAAGACAAAGCACTCGCCGTGTAGGCCAGCGTATCTGTGCCATGCGTACATAGAATTCCATCTACCTCATGTTGCATTTCATGAATTTTATCAGCTAAGGCACACCATTCCTCTGGTTGAATATTGGAACTATCTAATGAATAGATTTCAAAGTTAATTAACTCAATTTCATCTAAAAAGGCACTGACGACATCTCTTAACCCTTTTTTCATTGATGCAGGTACAAGTCCTGCACTAGTTGGAACACTTGCGATTGTACCACCTGTACTTATCCATAATATTTTTTTCATGCAATCACCTACTTGTTACATTTTATCATGAAAACATATCATTTCACATCGAATAAAAAAAAAGTAGCATTAATTTGCTACTGATAGTTGATCCAATACTTGTTTAAGAGCACTTACTGAACTAGAAGCACATCGTACAACTTCAGCTGCACTTTGTTTCGCTTCTTTCATAGCGCAATTCACCATCTTATGAGAAACCGTACGAGTAAATAAGATGATGTAATCAGGTTCTCCTAATTTATCACGCATTGTCCCTTTTGATTTTGTAAATATTTTAGCCTTACATCCATATTCTTTACAGACTTGTAAGTAACGTTGTTCCATTCCTTCATTTCCACCAATTATAACTACACTCATACTCAAACCTCCTTAAGTTAGCCTTAGATAACTTTAACTAATTTGATTTTAGCATTCTTTTTTTATTATTGCAAGCAAAAAGTTATCTTTAGGTAACTTTTTTGAATTATTTTCTATAATCGTTAAAATTATCTAATTCTAGCTCGTACTCTACAGCAGAGCATAACTCTCCTAGTTGATTTTCCCATGAATTCATTACCACATTCTTTTTTTTGAAACCAAGCTGCTCATAGACTCTTTGCGAACGCTCGTTCCTAAGGTCCGTATCACAATAAATTTTTCTAAACATAAATTCATTAAACAGATGATTAATTAACATGCTTAAGTAAATTTTTCCTGCTCCTGCATTTTGCTTAGACTTATCACAAATCTTTATTCCAATTTCAACAACATCATTTCCTTTATCTTGATAGCTCATCTCACCTATAGGATAATTATCTAATTCAATAATTAAACGCTGACGTACTCTCTCTTTATCAGTTTTTAGACTTTGAGCGATCTTTTCTTCAGTTATATTTAAACCATAAGGGAACCCTGCATGAGCCATGATACTTCCATCATTCCACCATCTCATCAACAAGATTGCATCTTCTGCTTTCGCTTTTCTTACTAAATAATTTTGATATCTTATGTTCATTGCTTCCTCCTTGAATTTAAAAAGGCAATGATTTAACATCGCCTAATTAATTGCTTTATATAATTCTAAATATTTATCTGCAGAAGTCTTCCAACTTACATCTGTTTTCATCGCGCGTTTCATCATATCATTAAATTCTTTACGACTATAGTAATATGTATCACTTGCAAAACGAATCGTATTCATCATATCTGCACCATTCATTGCATAGAAACTAAATCCGTTTCCTTCTTGCGTGAACTTATTGTAAGGCTGTACTGTATCTTTTAGCCCCCCTGTTTCACGAACGATAGGCAATGTACCATATCGCATTGAAATCAATTGGCTAATTCCACATGGTTCAAAATCAGATGGCATCAAGAACACATCACATCCTGCATAAATTTTATGAGCTAAACTTTCGTTATACCCACAATAATATACTGCACGACGGCGATATCTTCCCTCCATCACTTTAAATCCAGCTTCTAAATCAGTTTCACCTGTACCTAATACTACAAGTTGGACATCTTGACTCATTAGCTCACCCATGCAATCGAGTACCATTTGCATCCCTTTTTGGCGTGTAATACGTCCTACAATACCAATGAGTAAAACATCTGGATCTTCACGTAAACCTAAATCAAATTGGAGAGATTTCTTGTTTAGGGCCTTTGATTTAATTAGACTGCGCATATCATAGTTCTCAAATATGCAATCATCACTTGCAGGATTCCAAAGATCAGTATCGATTCCATTCACTATTCCCCAAAGGTCATCTTGACGAAGACGCAACACATCTTGCATGTTTTCACCAAAATAAGGTGATAGTATTTCATGTGCATATGTATTAGATACAGTAGTCACTTTATTAGAGGCAACAATTCCTGCTTTCATCATACTTATTCCACCATGAAATCGCAATGTCCCATCTTCAAATAATGAATAAGGAAGACCTAGGCAATCTGTCAATACTGATGCTGGGAAATTCCCTTGGAATGCTAAGTTATGAATCGTAAATACTGATTTCATTTTTTGCATACGTTTATCATGTGGATAATGATGTTTTGCCATCATCGCAACTGCACCTGTATGCCAGTCATGGCAATGCAATACATCAGGATACCACTTCATCATCACAATCAGTTCAAGTACGGCTTTTTGGAAAAAGGCAAAACGCTCTCCATCATCAGGATATCCATATAAGCCATCACGCTCAAAGTAACCTTGATGTTCTACAAAGTAGAATGGAACTCCGTCTACTTCTGTTTCAAAGAAAGTTGCCACTGTATTGATATGACCACATTGCACTGGAACAGTACCAAGACATGTGAACTCATCACGATATTGATTGGCAATTTTCAAATACATTGGTAACACCACTCGAACATCTACTTTTTTCTTCTTTAAAATCTTAGGCAGTGAACCTACCACATCAGCTAATCCGCCGCTCTTGATAAATGGTAAGCCCTCTGAAGCAACGTACAATACTTTCATCTTACTTCCCCCTATATGCGATCTCTACGCTTAACGTAGATTGGCTCATCTCCCTGTTTTACCAATTCTTTTGTATGGTAAACCATTGCTTCTTTATCGACAATGACTCCATCCAAATAAGAATCCTCAGAAACATAAGCTCCTTGCAGTAAAATACTATTTTTCACAACAGCACCTTTTCTTACAACAACATTACGTCCCAATACGCAATTTTCAATTTCTCCTTCAATGAAGCACCCATTCGCTACTGAACAAGTTTTTACTGAAGCATCACGTGTATATTGCGTTGGAGCAGAATCATTTGTGCGTGTATAAATTGGCCAATCTTCAGTGAAAAGACCACGAATATTTTCAACTTGGTTTAATTTTAAATTTTCTTGCATGTATGCAGGTAAACTATTGATACATGCAACATATCCTTTGTGGGCAATTCCACCAACCATAATATCTTGGCAACTGTCCGCAAGAATATCCTTAAACCAATAAAGTGAACTACATTCTTGTGCTAAGCGAATCAATTTCAAAAATAAACGTTTACTTAAAACATAACACTCCATTGAGATATTACGATTTTTAAATTTACCACGGTTTTTATCAAATGACATCACTCGTTTTTGGTCATTCATTTGTAATACATCACAATCATGGAAACGCTCCTTTGCATCTCCTGTTTCAGTATAAAGTACACTCACATCATTTCCTGATTTTACGTGTGCCTTTAACAAATCATCATAGTTGCAACGATACACCATATACGTCGGCGCAATAATTACATAAGGATGATTTGATTCTTCAATAAAATGAATATTTTGTGAGAACTGCGCAATATCTGTATTGTATACTTCAGATTGAATACGTTGCTCTCCATGAAGTACACGCATCATTCCACGCTTTGGATTAATATTGTATTGATTTTCAGACCCAATATGCTCAATAATCGAACGTGGTTTTCCTTGCATATATACTTGAATTTGTGAAATCCCTGAATTACTCATATTCGATAAAGTAAAATCAATTAATCGATATCTTCCTAAAAAAGAAATAGCACTAACTGTACGATAATCTGTCATTCCTGCAACATCAATTGATGAATGCTCTAAATTAATAAGTCCTAATGCATTGCACATATTACGCTACCCCCTTATTTACATTTTTTGCGATCAATTCAATTTCTTCACTATCGCTACTTCCTACTACTGCTCCCTCGGCAATTTTAACACCTTCGGCAATGATGCAACGATTTACTTTTGCCCCTTTTCCTACAACTACACCTGGCATAAGTACTGTGTCACTTACTTTTGCATCTTCATGTACAAATGAGCGAGTAAACACAACTGAATTTTCTACTTCACCTTCAATAACTGCACCTTGTGTGATAAAAGCATTATGTACACTAGCTTTTGCCCCAATAAAGTGCGGTTGACATAATACATCTTCTGTGTAAATTTTCCATGATGGATCAGCTAAATCCAACTCATTATTTAAGTCTAAAAGATCCATATTGGCTTCCCATAAACTATCAATCGTTCCTACATCTTTCCAATATCCTTTAAAGCGGTAGGCTAAACATTTTTTATTATCTGCTAAATATTGAGGAATGATATCTTTACCAAAGTCATGTGACGATAAGTTATTTTTATCATCTTCATTTAAATACTTACGTAATGTTTTATAGTTAAAAATATAAATTCCCATTGATGCTAAATTACTTTTTGGTTGTGCTGATTTTTCTTCAAATTCAATAATTGAATCATTTTCATCTGTATTCATAATTCCAAAACGACTAGCTTCTTTCATTGGCACAGCTAATACTGCAATTGTACAGTCAGCATTTGCTTGCTTATGAGCTTGAAGCATTTTTGCATAGTTCATCTTATAAATATGGTCCCCTGATAATACAAGTACATATTCTGCTTCTACTTGATCAAGGAAATCAATATTTTGTGTAATTGCATCAGCAGTTCCACGATAAATATTAAACCCTGTCTCATCTTTTTCGCGTGGTGGCAAAACAAAAACGCCACTACCGTTACCATTTAAACCCCAATGATGATCTCGAGCTACATATGAATTCAGTAAAACCGACTCATATTGCGTTAGTACACCTACAATTGAAATATCCGAATTTGCACAGTTACTTAAAGGAAAATCTATAATACGGTATTTTCCACCATAATGCACTGCCGGTTTGGCTACTTTTTTTGTAAGTTCGTGTAATCGACTCCCTCTTCCACCTGCTAAAATCATTGCTACCATGTTATCTTTCTTCATATGTATGCCTCCTTTTACACTTGAAACTAAACACGTTAAACAAAAATCTGATAAATATGATAATACATTGAGTCACTTTTACAATTATATTGAGAATTCTTGTAAAACCTTGTCGAATTTTCAATATGATTATGAATATAGATAAAACTTTATCTTCGCCAATACATAATAAAAATCTTATCCCTACTTTTAAGTATACAAGAGAAAACTATAGAATAAAAGTAAATAAATGCTAATTTTGTATGGTTACAACATAGTTTTCCATATTTTATGATTATTCATCTAAATATATGCTAGTTTTTTAAATATATGAATTTTTGTACTATAAACTTACGAATATACAATAATAAGATGTAATATTTTATACTAATAAACATATATTTTTTCATATATACTTTTATGCACAAAAAATAAAGTTATGGAATAATATATAACGAGAAATCCTCTTATGAAGCACTTCATTGTTTTATCTATCAAAAAGTAAATATTCACGCTTAATCCACATACGTATTCTGCCAATTGTGTTTTATTAACATTTAAATGTAATCCTTTTGATATACATACATCGCTAAAGTTTTCTTTGTATCTCAGACTACCCGGGGGTATTACACAACAAAAAAATGCGAGTTGAAACGAACCCCAAAAGTTGGACACCCAATTTATAGGAGGTTCGTTTTTATATGGCAAAATTAACAAGAGAACAAAAAATAGAAATATATAATTTAAGGATAAGAGGAATAACGTATCCTGAATTGTCACTAAGATATGACGTTCATGTAGAAATCATTAAATATTTAGTACGTTTAATTGAATATCATGGTGTGGATATTTTAAGAAAAGATACGAATAGATATTATTCTAAATCACTAAAAAACAAACAAAGATATGGATATAGAAGAATAGCATTAGAGCTAATAAATCAAGGGATAACTGTAAACCATAAAAAAGTAAAAAGATTATTGAGCAAAATGAATTTATTTGGACTTAGCCCAAAAAGAAAATATAAATCTTACACTAGTGATCATAATGATACAACAAGAAATTTATTATTGAATAAAGTTATAGATGAAAAAGAAAATATTACGTATTATCAAAGAATCTTTGACACAAATAAATGTAATCAAATTTGGGGAACAGATGTTACACAATTTAATATTACCTCAGGAAAACTATATCTTTCACCAATCATTGACTTTCATAATCGAGAGATTATTTCTTATGATATTTCTACTTCGCCTAATTTTAGTCAAATCACGAATATGTTGAATCATGGATTAAATAAGTATAAAAATATTGATGGTCTAATCTTGCATTCTGATCAAGGATGGCAATATCAAATGAAACCATACAAGCAAATATTAGAATCAAAAAATATAATTCAATCAATGTCTAGAAAAGGAAATTGTTTAGATAATTCACCTACAGAAAATTTCTTCGCAAGATTAAAGAGTGAAATGTTTTATGGAAAAGAAAATACCTTTAAGACACTTAGTGAATTAAAGGTAGCAATAGTAGAATATATAGATTATTATAATAATCAAAGGATTATAACAAAGTTAAAAGGAATGTCTCCTATACAATATAGGAAACACTCCTTAACGTGTTAATTCATTGTCCAATAAAGTGGGTTCACTTCAAGTTGCCTCGCACTTTTTTATTTTGCTATGACCAATTCAATTGCTTGAACTTCACCTTGATATGCATGATCTGCATCAAAGTTCCCAAGTTGAATTACGTTGTTGGTTTGATCGGCATAATATGCCTTCGCAATGTCCGTATCTACGACAAATTCAATGACACTTCCATCACTTTGATGGGCACATCCATTAATTGTGTGATGATCGGCTTTTTCATCTGTTTTGATTACTGGTAGTACAACTCCACTATCCAACGTAATCATGTAACGCGTTCCTATCTCTCCAAAATGACTACCTAGTGCTACCGCAATGAAACCATCTTGGTCCTTCAATAATCCAGTAGTTTGATCTACCGTTAATTCATCTTGAATGAGAGCGTATTGTTTTGATGCTGTGTTTGTGATTTTACGATAATCCATATATGACTTAAATGAGTTCGTACCACAAACTTCAACCTGTTGTGTTGTGTAAGTACTTTCGTCTTCAATTACTTCAATTTGCATGTCTTTACTTTTTTCTTTTGGCAAGTGTGATCCGCTACCAAACACAAGTAAACACAGCGCGAAGACTATAGTTATTTTCTTCATTCTTCCTCCATTCCAAGCAGGCAGAATTTACTATAGCATCAACTGATTGTCGAATTCAAGCGTTTTTTAAACTGTATTCGCTTACACATCAAATTATGTTTCATTTTTTTTATTTTTCATGACTTCACTAATAAAATAGAGCGATCCACACACGACTATCGTACCTTCTTGAGCAAGTGATTTAGCATAGCTCATTGCGTCTGTAACCTCTTTAATAATCGGATAATTAACCTCTTGAGTGTCCCATCGGATGGCACGATAAAAATCAAATTCTGTTAAAATGAGTTGATCTACTGATTGAGCAATCAGTGACAACATTTCATGTACATCTTTATCTTTTAGCGCACTGAATACGACAACATGCGGTTTTGGCAAACTTGAAAGAGAATTCAACATGGCATGAATACCATGAACATTATGTGCTCCATCCACAATTGTAAGTGGCTTTCTGTCAATAATTTCAAATCGTCCTGACCAACTACTTTTTTTCATAGCTTCTTGCATCTGTGCATATGATAAAGTGATCTCTTGTCTACAAACGAGTTGATGCAATGTCTCAATAGCACAAGCTGCATTGTGTTGTTGATAGCGGGCAGGCATTGCTAACTCAAACAAGTGATCTCGATAGACAAAGTGATTTACTCCCTCAATTGGTGTAATCTTTTGAAGTGGGAAAAGATTTGCTTTTTTCTCATCACAGACTTGTGTGATGGAATTGAGTGCCTCTGTATTATTTTCTCCACAGACAAGTAATCCTTCTTGCTTGATAATCCCTGCTTTTTCAATGGCAATTAAGCTAAGTGTATTCCCTAAGCGGTCCATATGGTCTAGTCCAATTGAGACAATTACACTGGCCAGTGGACTAGTAATCACATTAGTACTATCCAATCGTCCTCCTAGTCCTACTTCCAATACTACAAAGTCAACTTCCATCTCGTGAAAATAATTTACCATTATATCAAAATCAATTTCAAACATATTGAGTTCATATGCTTCCCACAGTGCTTTTCTTTGATTGGCAATGTGAAGTAATTTTTCTTCTATGATCCATTCATGATTGATCGTGATGCGATCACGGTGATGAATTAAATGTGGAGAACTAAGTACGCCTACTCGATATCCTGCTTCCATTAAGCAATCGCAAATAAAGTTACATGTACTTCCTTTTCCATTTGTCCCAGCAATATGTATGTATTTTAATTTTTCAACATTTGGATTGTGCTCTTGGATAAATGCTTGAAAGTGCTCAAATCCTTTTTGCATACCTTGTCGACCCATGATCCACTCAACAGCTTCTTCACATGTCTTAAACATTATTCTTCCACCTGCCAATCAATGATTGTTTGCCCACTTTCACTAAGATATTTGTTGCAAGAAGAGAACGGCTTAGAGCCAAAGAATCCCTGATACGAACTTAGTGGAGAGGGATGGGCAGATTCAATAATGAAATGGCGATCTGCAATTAAACTCTTTTTACTTCTTGCATAGTTCCCCCATAAAATAAACACAACGGGATGAGGAAGTTGATTAACTTGTTTAATGATGGCATCCGTAAACTTTTGCCATCCCCATTTTGCATGACTCGCTGCTTTTCCATGTTGTACACTAAGTGTTGTATTTAACAGTAAGACTCCCTGTTTGGCCCAACAAGACAAATTTCCATGTGTTGGCATTGGAATTTCAACATCTTCAATTGCTTCTTTAAATATATTGCGCAAACTTGGAGGAAACTTCACACCTTTTTGTACAGAAAAACTTAAGCCATGTGCTTGCCCCTCTTGGTGATATGGATCTTGTCCAAGTATGACAACCTTCACATGATTTAATGGCGTCAATTCTAGTGCCTTAAAGATATCCTCAAATCGTGGATATACGGTATGTTCTCGATAAGCTTCATTGACACGATTCATCAATTCAATAAAATAATCTTTTTGCATCTCTTCTTGGAGATGCTTTTTCCATGTTGCCTCCATTTGGGTTCCTCCTAAATATAAAAAGCCATCAAAGATAGCTTTTATTTAATTAATTGAGTGACACGTTTTACCATCATTTCACAGATTTCATCTGTTTTAGCTTCTACCATAACGCGCACAAGTGGTTCCGTCCCTGAAGGTCGAACTAAAATACGTCCATCCGCTCCAAGCTCTTTCTCGACAGCTGCAACTTCCGCTAAAATAATTGGATCTTGTAGTGTTGCTTGTTTGTCTTGTACAGGTACATTGATAAGCAGTTGTGGATAAATCACAAGCCCATCACACAACTCTTCAATTGATTTTGATGTTTTACACATGACTTCAAGAATTTTACATGCTGTAAGTAAACCATCACCAGTTGTAGCATGTTGTTTAAAAATAATATGTCCCGATTGCTCACCACCAAGTACATAATCATGATTGACCATGCTTTCATAAACATACTTGTCTCCTACTTGCGTTGAAACACTGTCAATCCCTTTGGCTTCCATCGCTTTGAAGTAACCTAAATTTGCCATGACTGTTGTTACAACTGTGTTCTTATTTAATTTATCAATTGATTTTAAATATTGCCCACAGATGTATAATATTGCATCACCATCGACTAATTCACCTCTTGAATTTACAGCAATCAAGCGATCTGCATCTCCATCAAAAGCACAACCTAAATCATAATTTCCTTGTTTCATAAGTTCTTGTAACTCTTCAGGATGTGTTGAACCACAATTTGTATTGATATTAACTCCATTTGGCTCATTGTGAATCACTGTACACTTTGCACCAAAGCGCTCAAGTAATTTTAATGCAGTTGTAGTAGCACTACCGTTAGCACAATCTAATGCAATATTCAAATGACTTAAGTCAATATCGACAAGACTTTGCATCCAATCTAAGTATTTATCTAATCCTTCATTATAAGAATGAATTTCTCCAATGTTTCCATCACTCTTTAATTCAACGTTAGATAAACCATCAATGTAAGCTTCTATTTCTTCTTCTAGCTTAGCACTTAGCTTAACACCATCATGGGAGAAGATTTTAATTCCATTGTCATAGAAAGGATTGTGACTCGCACTAATCATCACTCCACAATCGAAATCTTCATTTTTACTTAAATAAGAAATGACTGGTGTTGGACAATACCCCACAAGATAAACATCACCACCGGTACTTGCAGCACCGGCAGCAATGGCATGTTCAAACATACTGCTTGATAAACGTGTATCTTTACCTACAACGATACGCGCTTTTTTTTCTTTATAAAACATATTTCCTAAACATTGACCGATCAAAAATGCTCGCTCAACATTTAAGGTTTGATTCGCTTTTCCGCGAATTCCATCCGTTCCAAAATATTTTCCCATTCTATTCTCCTTCAGGGGCAACTTCATCCGATGCTTCAAGTTCTGCCGGATCTCTAAATGTAATTGTTAGAGATGAAGTTAGCGGTGTGAATCCCACTAATAAATCGTTTCTTGGCGTTACTTGAATTTGAACTTCTTGAGTACCCAATTGTACATCCATTAAATCTAAGAAGACATAGATATCATCTGCAGTAATACGGTCAATGTTTGTCTGTGTTCCACTTACTCGAACTGAAACAGTTGATTGTGGGTAGTCGGCTACATAACCGTTGATGTTGTTACGATAGAAAATTGGTACATTTTCAATCACTCGCGTCACTGAAGGCGCAAGTTTAATATCCATATTCACACGCGTTGTACTCATGTTTTTAACTCCAGTTGGTAAATTAATTGCTTCGTACAAACGAATGTCTTCAGTTAACTGTGCTGCATCAAATGTTACAGTAACACGGTCAATTACACTCAATACTGACTCTGGTGCAAAGATTGTAACAGCATCATTATCTGCCACAACTGAATCAATTGCTAAACCATTTGGCACTTCTCCTAGTGGTTCAATCACGATTGGTACTTGCTTACTAGGTGATGTAACACTTACTCGTGCCTGTACTGTCTCAGGTTTAATATCCGCATCTACCGGCACACCATTTTGATCATAGGCTACAAGTATTGCTTCTGTTTCAAAATCTTCACTTACACCACTTACATCAATCAATGCTTTTACATAAGCAATTGAATCAAGTGTTGATTGTGAAGCACGCACGGCAACTTTTGTCATTTCAAACTCTGGCACACCTAGTGCATAAATTGTATCGATCTCATCCGTATTTATGAAGTCATAACCTACATCAAAATTTTGTGTTACTTTTTCTTCAATCGTCACTGTAATGTTGGTAGGGTCAATTTTAACATCTAATCCTCCAATAAAATTATCAGCAGTCAATCGAACGGTATGTGTTCCAGCAGCTAAATTAGTTAAATTAGCTACTACACGATAACCTGTTGTGTTCAACTGAGTCGTAACTGTAGATTGATCTCCTACAATGACCACTTCAGTCGCTTCTGGAATACCTGTAACTTCCCATTTATCTGAGTTATATTCCACAACAATTGGAACGTCGCTAAATATATGACTACTTGATGTTGCCGAGTTAAACAAACTAGCTGCATCATTCACATTAATCGCAAAATACAACACAACAGCTAACACAAGGGAAACGATTGCCCCATACTTAGGATTAAAAATGAGACGATCAATACTTGAAGAAAATAAACGAATTCCTCTTAAAAAACCTATCTCAACATTTTCATAAGTTTTTGTGACTTTTTCACTTTGTTCTGCAATTTTCTTTGCAATTTCAACTTTATTTTGTTCATCACGTTTTTTCGCCATTATTCTTCACCTCCTTGATCATTGCCATCAGCTGTATGACTTTTAGGAAGTTTAATCTCTAAAGCTTCAGGTTCTTTTCTTGTTCGATTACGATTTAGTATCGCACCAAACTCAAGTGATTGTCTAATAATTTCAGCACTTACTTCTTCTGGTGTTTGTTTCTCTTGTTTCTTCTTTGATGCTTCTTGAAGTTGTGCAATTGTTTCTACTTGTTCGACTTTTGGCTTTTTACTCACAACTTCTTCTTTTCCACCTACTGATTTAATCGATAACTCTTGAATCAGTGTATCTTGGCTTGTCAACCCTTGTGATAAGTCCACAGTAATTTGTTTTCTTTTCTGTACCTTAGTCTCTTTTACTTCTTCCACCTTTGTTTCTTTGCCAGTCTTGGCTTCATGTATAGCTTCTTTTTCTTCTTGAATCTCTACTTTTGGCTCTTCTGTTACTTTCTCTTCAATTTGTACGGAATTTGTCTCAGGTTGAGACTCTTCCTTAACTTTTTCTTCTTGAATCGGCTCATTTACTATTTCTTCTTTTATTTCTTTAGTTGCTTTTTTCACTTTTTTCTTTTTCTTAGATGGAACTTTTACATCAATGCTATCTTCAAGTGAAGTTTCTTTCTTATCACTTTCTTGTTTACGAATAGATAATCTGGCGAATAGTCCATTGCGTTTTTCTTTTCCTTGTTTGGGCGCATCTTTTTGCTCCAGAACCGCAATTGGTTCACTCACGACAGTAAATTCATGGTGTTCTTCAATTTTTGGTCGCTTGTCTTTTACCTCAATCTCTTCATCACAAAGCATACGTTTTAAATAATCACGTAATTCTGTAACACTTACTGTACGAATTTTTCCGCCCTCTGCAATTGAGATATTTCCTGTTTCCTCAGACACTACGATAGTAATTGAATCTGTAACTTCACTAATTCCAATTGCCGCACGATGTCTTGCCCCATATTTACTTGGCAATTCCATATTTGTTGGTGGGAAATAGGCACTCGCACACGCAATCTTATCCCCTTGAATAATAACTGCTCCATCATGCAAAGCAGTATTTGGTACAAAAATAGTCGTCAACAATTCAGTTGTAACTACTGAATTCATTGCCGTCCCTGTTCTAATATAATCAAGCAAAGATTGTCCTTGTTCTAAAGTAATCAATGCTCCTGTTTGTTCACGTGATAAAATTAGCGTTGATTTAATAATCTCATCGACCAAACGCTCTTTTTCATTTCCTGATAATGTTGAGATTTTAGATAAGACATTACTCTTTCCTAAACGCTCTAATAAACTACGAATTTCTGGTTGGAATATAACAATAATTGCTAAAAATCCATATGATACAAACATACTAGCTAACCAACTAATTGTGGATAAGCCCAGTAGCTTTGTAAATGCTTCTACTAATAAGATAACAACGATACCTTTAAATATTTGTGTTGTACGTGAATTATTACGAACAACCTTAATCGTGTAATACAAGATTGCCCAAACAATTAAAATATCCGCAAATGCACGCGTCCAATTCAGTATCTCCTGCCATGTTTGACTAAAGTACATCGCAGTACCTCCTTCCAATCTTAGTTATTATAACATAGTTCAAAAGAGCATTAAAGACTATACGGTTTTTTTAACTGACTTACTTCATTAATTCTTGTATCACAAAAGATACATCACCTCTTATTTCTACAGCATCATCCAGCATAATAACGTCTTTTATTCCATACATTTCTACCCATTCTAAAAGTTGAGCATTCATTTTTGATAATTGTGCTTCATATAGACTTTGAGGTATCTCAAGCACCCCTACTTGACATGATTTAATTGATATTTGTTTTTGTTCAATTGTAAATGAGCAATTCAACATTTCGCCATAAAATAAATCTAGCATTTCTATCTTTTGCATGTTTAATAAACTAACTAGCTGTTCATTTACTTCTATGCTTACTTCTATTTCTTCTTCCTTCAATTCAATTTCGAGTTGACTAACATGATCACCACTATAGCTAGAGACAAGTTGATTGACTTGATTACCACTTAAAACAAGACGATCACTTAATTCTGAAGTGATCGGAACTTGTGTTGGTGTTGGAATGGATGTTTGTTTTGAAATTTGATCAACATTATAATAAATCCCCCCAGCCACAATACAAATCAAACCAATCAATATACTCATACATATTTTATACATAGCAAAACCTCCTTGTTTTAGCTTTGACTTTCTATGATATCTTATTCATTTTTACTACACTTTAATCAAAATCTTCTAGTCATGTCCCATTGCTTGCGTTACAATAAATAAGAAAAGAGGATGAACCATGCAAAACAATGTCACACTAATTGAAGTAAATCACAAAAAAATTCACCTCATTGGTACTGCTCACGTATCTCAACGCTCTGCTGATGAAGTGAAAGAAATAATAGATGAACTCCAACCTGATTGCATATGTATAGAACTTGATCAGGAACGCTACCGTAGTATTCAAAACCCCAAAAAGTGGTCAGATACTGATATTATCGAAGTAATTAAAAAGAAGAAGGTTGGCTCATTACTTGTGAACATTATACTCTCTTCATATCAAAAACGTATGGCTACAAAAATGAACGTCCATGCAGGACAAGAGATGACTCAAGCCATCTCTTCTGCCAAACAATCTAATATTCCTATTGTATGTGTTGATCGCAACATTCAAACTACATTTTCAAGAATTTGGCGTAAACACTCATTATTCCAAAAAGCAAAACTATTTTCTTCATTATTTTCAAGTATTTTTGAAAATGAAGAAGTCACTGAAGAAGATATCGAGAACCTAAAACAATCTGAACTTTTAGAAAGTGCTCTTTCGCAAGTTCAAAAGGAATTTCCAATTGTTGCCGAAGTACTTATCCATGAACGCGATCAATTTTTAGCCCACAAAATTAAACATGCTAAAGGCGAAACAATCGTTGCCGTAGTAGGTGCTGCTCATGTTCCTGGAATTAAAAAAGCAATTCATACAAAAATCAACATTAAAGAAATCTCTACTGTTCCTCCAAAGTCAAAATGGAGCAAAGTGTCTGGTTGGATTATTCCAGCTTTCATTCTTGGTTTAATTACCTATGGATTTAGTCAATCATCTACAGTAGCACTTGCTCAGTTAAGTGCATGGATTTTATGGAATGGCTCATTATCTGCCATTGGTGTATTGCTTGCGGGTGGTCATATTTTAAGCATCCTTGTTGCATTTATTGCAGCTCCGATTACTTCTTTAAATCCTTTACTAGCTGCAGGTTGGTTTGCAGGTCTTAGTGAAATCTATTTACGCAAACCTCAAGTAAAAGACTTTGAAACGATGAGTGATGATGTCAAAAGTATCAAAGGCTTCTATCGTAACCGAGTAACACATGTCTTACTTGTTGTAATCCTTGCCAATCTTTTTAGTACTATTGGTACCCTCATTGGTGGATTTGAAGTCATTCAACATTTATTTTAAAAGGTGTATGGAAAATTCCATACACCTTTACTTTATCTTTTCAACCTTACGATGTTTTTGTCTTAACTTTTTCATTTCGTACATCCTAGAGTCTCCTAATTTGATGATTTCATCCAACTTCATTTGATCTCCAGGTTTTACAAATACAATTCCATAACTAATTGAAGTTGGATAGTTCTTTTCGTATTTTGTGGAAATTTGTCCAACCTCATTGTAGCATTTTACAACTTTTGAATTGACATGCATTTCATTCGTATATTCTTCTACTACAAGAACTTCATCCCCACCATATCTTCCAATGTGAGCATTAGGAAAATATTTTTGAGCAATGTGAGACACTTTTGTAATATAGAAGTCACCTTCACGATGTCCAAATTCATCATTTGCATATTTTAAACCATCAATATCAATGAACACAACAAATATTTTCTTATTTTTCTTAAGAAGAAATTTAAGTCTTTCTTCAAATTCGTCACGTGTTAACATCCCGGTTAATGCATCTGTAGATGCCTGTTTTTGAAGTTCATCAACAATTTCAAGATCCTGCTTATTTGCTTCTTCAGCCATTTTTACATTCGCTGCTGTAATACGTAAATTTGCAAGATCGTATGCATATACAATAAACAAAACAAATGCCAGCAAGAAGAATAATCCTACAATTGCATAGTAATATAGTAAATTACCACTAGTTACTGGATCAATAATTGCAAACGACATTGCTACAATAGTTGTATAAATAATTGCAAAAACTCCAGTTAAGAACTGAATATTTTTCTTATCAGATAAAATTGTATCTAAATATATTTTTGATAGGCTTTTTCTTGCCAAAGTTATCGTATTAACAGAAAGTAAACTTGAAATTCCAATAACAGATAAGTAATACCTTGGATCGCTCATTACTTCAAATACACTTCCTCCGATAAATAAAGGTATACTTGCTAATAAAATTAAACGTTTAGCGAATAAGTTCAGTGCAAATGTAAATGAAATATACATTGAAGTAAATAAATTTAATTTAAAAATACACATGTATTCTATTACAAGTAATATTGGAAATGTTATTGCTAATAATGGTTCTGCCTCTATTCCAAACATCATATGATAGCCAATCCAATACGTTATATTGATTAGACAACTTATTGAACCCCAAAACTTTCTTCTTTCAGTATAATTAAATATATAAGATGAGTAGGAGAAAAATGTAAAGTGATATACAGTATAAACTACTGCAAATAATACATACAAACCTATCATAATGATTCTCCTTCCCTACTTATAAAACTTTTCTTTATTTTCGCGCATGATTCTATCTGCTTGAGATAAAATATAATCTACGCCTCTTGCCTTTAAACTGTTGTCGACAAAGATAGAACCAATACTAGCGCTGACTGTGAAGTTTTCTTCTTTATCTTCTTTTAAAATATTTAACTCAATTCTCTCTAATATTTCTTTTACAACATCACTGCTTTCACACTCTGCAATGACGATAAATTCATCTCCACCTAAGCGAGCAACTGTATCTTTTTCTCGAATTGATTCACATAGTGCGTTTGCTATTCTTACAATTAAGCGATCACCAGCTTCATGACCATATGCATCATTAGTAAACTTTAAAGCATTGATATCAACATAAAGTATGCTGAAAGTCAAAAATTCACTTTCCGTTAAATCAGATAATAACTCTAAACCATAACTACGACTAAATACCCCCGTAAGTGAATCTCTCTCTATTCTTCTACTTAACCTTGCTTTTGCTTCTTCAATCGTTTCTTTTTCTTCTTTTACTGCATCTGATTTACGTTTATAAAATGATGCATTTACTAGAGAAATTCCATAAGTAAATAAGAAATAGAATGTCCCAATAACAAACAAAGATGAGGCAACGCTCAATAAAAGTTGCGTTGAAAAATACGAACGCTCTAATATAATAATGATATGTATTGTTTCAAAGAAAACCAAACCTAGAATCGCACATAATAGCAATACAGAATATTTAGGTACTGTTGTTACACGCTGAATTTGTGATGAATCAAACACTCGCTCTACAAATGGTTGAACAAATGCGTATAGTGTAAAGCATGTGATATACAACACAAATGCACGATGTTCAAATTCATTCGCAAATGAAAGATTGGTATTATAAATTAGCCAGTTTATGATTGATTGAATTAAAATCGTCGTTGATGCAATGTGCATAGAGAATATCACAGCTCCACAAAGTGTCTGAACCCATCCTGCATTAGACATAAGTTTAAACTCAATCGCAAGTATTAGAATAATCAGTACAAACAAACTACTCATTGGTAATTCTAAAATCACATAGATAGTAGCTAAGATACAATTAATAATCGCAACACTATAAATGGTTAATAACTTTTGTGTACCTTTTACTAAGATTTGAACAGCATATTTTAATACCCCAATTTGGTAAATGAAAAACATACCCATTGCCAACAGCTCAATGTATCCAGTATTCATATGATGTCCTCCTTACTATTAGTATTATTTTAACATAAATTTTTATAACTCAAATACATAAATATTGATAACTTAAAATTATAAAATAAAATGCATCAATCTAGATGCATTTCTTTACTTATCCCTGCATCATTTGCGATAAAGCACAAGCTAATTGATCAGGACATGATGTTGATTTTGCACCACATGTTACCCCTTTAAATTTTTCGATAACATCCTTTGCTTCCATACCTACTACGATTTGACTAATCCCTAATAAATTTCCTGGACAGCCTCCTTCAAAATTTATAGATTTAATCTTTGTTCCATCAAGTTCAATCGTAATATTTCTCGCACAAACACCCTTAGTTTTATAGTTCATTTCACTCACCTCAATTACTATAAATAATTATATTTAATTTTTACATTTATGCAAGCATAATGCGACAATGAATTGAAATTCTTACATTTTGGAATTAATTATGTCCTATTCAACAAAAAAACAGGATTTCTCCTGTTTCAGATTACTTCCACAAATCAAATGGATACAACCCTTGATCTTTGTAGTTTTGAATTGAAGCAACCACTCCTGGTTTATCTTCTTTGTAAGTAACTCCAAACCATTGGTCTTGGCTAGACATTACTTTTACATTGATTTGCTTTGACTTCACTAAATCACCTACTGCAGTTGGAATTACATGTTCACACTTCATTGGATTTTCCTCAATAGTTTCTTCAATAAATGATTTAAAGAGTGCTTCACATTCTTCAAATATTTTTGGTGTGAATCCCCAATAGTTCATTGATGCAAGAGTGTTAGGTTGAGCTTCAACCCATTGTGAGTTTTCTTCAAATTCAGCTTTTCCATCTACTTTTCTGATTTTTTGAATCTCAGTAATTGCACTTAAATTTCCATCTACTTCTTCACAAACACCGCGTGTTACAGTTCCATTATCTGTAAGTGTGTTTTCAAGTACATACCCTACCATTCCATACTGGCTATCAGAAACTTCAGTTTTAAGGAAATCATACATTGTTTTATAAGCGCTCGCACCATAGAAATCATCCGCATTACAAATCATAAATGGACCATCCACTATATCTCTACATGCAAGTAATGCATGTGTTGTCCCCCATGGTTTTTCTCTACCTTCAGGAACTACGATACCCTCTGGTACATCTTTTAACTCTTGATAAGCAAATGCAACTTCGATTTTACCTTCAATCTTATTTGTAAGATTTGAGCGAAAAGCTTCCTCATGTTCTTTACGAATGATAAGTACTACTTTTTTAAATCCTGCTCTGATTGCATCATAGATTGAGAAATCGATGATTGACTCTCCATTATTTCCTACTGTATCAATTTGTTTCAAACCTCCATAACGGCTTCCCATTCCAGCCGCTAAGATTACTAATACTGGTTCTTTTGTCATGTCTTGCTCTCCTCTTTTTGTCTTATTTATTTTATCACAATGCTTCACTTTTGTCTTGCAACTTATCTTGTCTTTGTTTTACTTTTCTTCCCTCAATTGATTTCAGTTTTGCCACTACTTCTTTTACCACTTGTTTACCTTGTGGAGTAAGTTGACTCACATCCACATAGTCACGATCTTCAATGCCAATAATGTATTCCACAGTAACACCAAATATACGAGCTAAATCCATTACTTGTTTTACTGATGGAGAATTTCGTCCTCTTTCCCAATTGGAAATTAACTGTTTATTAGGAATATTCATCTTTTGAGCTAATTCAGCCTGTGTCATATTGTATTCAATTCGCAATGTTAAAATCCGCTCACAACATTTCAATTAAATCACCTCACTATTTCCCAAATTCGATATGCTTTAAGATTTGATCCTCTAAGTCATAAATAGTAAAAGATTTTTCATCTAACACAGCATAACTTCTTGGATTGTTTTCTTTAGGTAAGGTAATACTACCCGGGTTTAAAATATATTTTCCTTCTTGTTTTTTGGCAACAGGTAAATGCACATGCCCATAAATAAAAGCATCCCCTTCATTCATTTGTGGTAAGTTTTCCGGTGAGTATATGTGACCATGACTAGCTATGATTGTACAACCCTCATTCACAATCATTAAATCATCCCGATGTAACGAAAATTCAAGTACCATTTGATCTACTTCACTATCGCAGTTTCCTCGCACTGCTATTATTTTTGCCGCTATTGAATTAAGAAGTCCTACAACCTCCTTTGGTGCATAATCTTCAGGTAGTGGATTACGCGGTCCATGGTATAAAACATCCCCTAACAATAAGATTTTTTCTGCTTGATGCTCTTGTACTAATCTTAAGATGTGTTCTGCTGATGATTTTGAACCATGAATATCTGATGCAACTAAAAATTTCATGTTTTTTTAGTATATTGAGGTTATTTTTAACTTCAATATACACTCCTTTTCTATCAACATTTATTACGTTGTTGACAACGTTATGTAATTTTTTTTCTTATTAAATAAATATTAAATCATTACAAATATCTACCTTTTTTCTCACTATCCTTTCCTATTATAATTCATCTTTTTAAATTAAACAACTTTACAACTCTCGCATTTCGGGTGTATAATAATACCACAATAACATTGTATCCAGTTGATGGAACGATAGTGGAGGAAAAATGAAATCAAAAAAGACAAAAACGATGGTCTACATCACCCTTTTTGCAAGCATTGAGCTCGTGCTCATGCTTACCCCATTGGGCTATGTCCCACTGGGTCCAATCCGTGCAACAACATTGCATATTCCAGTGATTTTAGCAGGAGTATTACTTGGTCCAAAACCGGGTATGGCTATTGGACTGGTGTTTGGTTTAACAAGTTTAATTACCAACACACTCACACCAACAATCACATCTTTTGTGTTTAGTCCATTTGTCAGTGGCAGTCTATTCAGTTTAATCATTGTTTTAGGCCCTCGTATTTTCCTTGGTTGGTTAAGTGGCATCATTGCAAATATAGTTAAAAAGAAGGCCACCTTCTCTAAAGTTGGTCTATTTTTACATGGTGTCGCGATGACACTAATTCATACAACATTAGTGCTTGGCTGCATTTATCTTTTTTTTGGCCAGTCCTATTCAAGTGCTATTGGGATATCCCTACAAGAATTACTTCCATTTTTTATTGGTATTATTATAACTAATAGCATTGCTGAAGCTATATTAGCTGGATTTGTACTTACCGCAATAGGAATGATCCTGCTACCTAAAATGAAGGAGACCAACTATGATAAGTCAAGCGAAAAATAAAAATAAATAAAGGCATAGT